>JAXDJR010000132.1:0-7797 GCA_034667545.1 Actinomycetota bacterium | reverse complement strand
AAAGAGGTGCGTTCGCTGACGAGCCTCGGACTGAAGGAGGCCAAGGACCTGGTCGACTCGGCTCCCAAGCCGGTGCTCGAGAACGTCACCAAGGAGCAGGCCGAAGAGGCCAAGGGCAAGCTGGAAGGAGCAGGCGCCACCGTAGAACTGAAGTAACCAGGCCCGGTCCCGAGCAAGCGAGGCGAGACCGCGAAAAGGGTTGACCTGCTCGGCTGGCGGGCATACAGTCTGCAAACCGGCTGCGGGTACCGAGGCAGCCTGGAAGAGATGCCGCGGGCTTGACGGCCTGCGTTCGCTGCTCTATAGTCCTTTGGCGCCCCTTCGTTTCTCGCGCCCTGTCGCGCGGCTAAGAACCGCCCATGGCACACCGGAGGGGTCAGGTTTGAGAGGGAAAAAGGGGCCCCTTCCAGACCCAGCCAGCGTCCCCACCTAGCCAGTGTCAGGAGGCTCGTTTGTCCAATGTTCTACGCGAACGTCACAACTTCGCCAAACTCGCGGAGGTTCTTCCCCCGCCCAATCTGATCTCCGTACAGAAAGAATCGTTCGACTGGTTCATCAACACCGGCCTCGGAGAGACCCTCAACGAGATCTCCCCGATCGCCGACTTCACCGACAACCTCGCTCTCCAGTTCATAGCGCACCGCTTCGAGCCGCCCAAGTTCGACGAGAACGAGTGCAAAGAGAAGGACATGACGTTTTCACGTCCGCTCTTCGTGACCTCCGCCTTCATCAACAAGGAAACCGGCGAGATCAAAGAGCAAACCGTCTTCATGGGCGACTTCCCGATGATGACCGAGAAGGGCACCTTCATCATCAACGGGACCGAGCGCGTGGTGGTGTCACAGCTCGTGCGTTCGCCGGGCGTCTACTTCGACCGCTCGATCGACAAGACCTCGGACAAGGACATCTTCGCCTGCAAGATCATCCCCGCCCGCGGCGCGTGGCTCGAGTTCGAGACCGACAAGAAGGACATGGTCGGTGTTCGCATCGACCGCAAGCGCCGTCAGAACGTCACCGTCTTGCTGAAGGCCCTTGGGTTCGGCGAGGACGCCGAGATCCTCGAGCTCTTCGATGGCGCCGAGTCGATCCGGATGACCCTCGAGAAGGACACCGTCCATTCAGAGGAAGAGGCTCTGATGGACATCTACCGCAAGCTTCGGCCCGGCGAGCCCCCCACGGTTGAGAGCGCCCGTTCGCTGATCGAGAACCTGTTCTTCAACCCCAAGCGCTACGACCTTGCCCGTGTCGGTCGCTACAAGGTCAACAAGAAGCTCGGGTTCAAGTACGACGAGAAGACGATCGAGGAGTTCGGCTCGGTTCTGCGCAAGGACGACATCCTGGCCACGATCCAGTACCTGGTCCGGTTGCACGGCGGCGAGTCCGATTACGAGACCGACGATATCGACCACTTCGGCAACCGGCGCATCCGTCCGGTGGGCGAGCTCATCCAGAACCAGATCCGCGTCGGGCTTTCTCGGATGGAGCGTGTTGTCCGTGAGCGCATGACGACTCAGGACGTCGAGGCGATCACACCGCAGACCCTCATCAACATCCGCCCGGTCGTAGCGTCCATCAAGGAGTTCTTCGGCTCGAGCCAACTCAGCCAGTTCATGGACCAGACCAACCCATTGGCGGGCCTCACGCACAAGCGCCGGCTGTCGGCGCTTGGCCCCGGCGGTCTATCGCGCGAGCGAGCGGGATTCGAAGTCCGCGACGTGCACTCCAGCCACTACGGCCGCATGTGCCCGATCGAGACACCAGAAGGGCCGAACATCGGTCTTATCGGGTCGCTCTCGACCTACGCCCAGTTGAACCGGTACGGCTTCATCGAGACGCCCTACCGCAAGGTCACCAATAACAAGGTGTCGACCAAGGTCGAGTATCTGACCGCGGACCTCGAGGACAGGGCGATCATCGCTCAGGCCAATGTCACCCTTGCCGACGACGGCAGCTTCGTCGACGAGAAGGTCCTGGTGCGCGGTCGTCACAACGACATCGAGTACGTCGACCCGCACGAAGTCGACTACATGGACGTTTCGCCGAAGCAGATCGTTTCAGTCTCGGCTGCGTGCATCCCCTTCCTCGAGCATGACGATGCGAACCGGGCCCTCATGGGCGCGAACATGCAGCGTCAGGCAGTCCCGTTGCTACGTCCGGATGCGCCCTATGTGGGCACAGGGCTGGAGTTCAGGGCCGCGGTGGACGCGGGGGACGTGATCCTTGCCGAGACTGCGGGAACCGTCGAGTCCGCAGCGGCGGACGAGATCGTCGTTGCCACGGGAAGCGAGCGGACCGTTTATCGCTTGGAGAAGTTCCGTCGCTCCAACCAGTCGACTTGCATCAACCAACGCCCCGTGGTCCGTGAAGGGCAGAAGGTCAAAAAGGGCGACATCCTGGCCGATGGTCCGTCAACGGACAACGGCGAGCTTGCCCTAGGGGCGAACCTGCTGGTGGCGTTCATGAGCTGGGAGGGCTACAACTTCGAGGACGCAATCATCCTCTCGGAGCGTCTCGTAAAGAAGGACATCCTTACCTCGATCCATATCGAGGAATACGAGATCGACGCCCGCGACACCAAGCTGGGGGCCGAGGAGATCACTCGGGACATCCCCAACGTTTCCGAAGAGGTCCTTGCGGACCTCGACGAGCGCGGGATCATTCGCATCGGCGCCGAGGTTGGACCCGGCGACGTGCTGGTCGGCAAGGTCACCCCCAAGGGCGAGACCGAGTTGACCCCCGAAGAGCGGCTTCTCCGCGCGATCTTCGGCGAGAAGGCGCGCGAGGTCCGTGACACCTCCCTCAAGATGCCGCACGGCGAAGAAGGAAAGGTCATCGGCGTGCGCGAGTTCTCGCGCGACAACGGCGACGAGCTCGCTCCTGGCGTCAACGAGCTCGTGCGAGTGTTTGTTGCCCAGAAGCGCAAGATCTCTGAAGGCGACAAGCTCGCCGGACGGCACGGCAACAAGGGAGTGATCAGCAAGATCCTCCCCGAGCAAGACATGCCGTTCCTGGCCGATGGCACGCCCATCGACATCATCCTCAACCCGCTCGGTGTTCCTTCCCGGATGAACCTCGGGCAGGTGCTCGAGGCGCACCTCGGCTGGGCTTCCAAGCAGCGCTGGGATGACGGCGCCGACATGGATCACGCCCCCGGCAAGTGGCGCGATCAAGAGCCCACGTGGGTGGCGACTCCCGTGTTCGACGGGGCCAAAGAAGACGAGATCCTGAACGCTCTGGACGTCACGTCGAAGCGCAAGACGGAGTACCCCATGGTCAACGCGGTCGGTAAGGCGCAGCTGTACGACGGCCGCTCCGGATTGCCCTACGACAACGAGATCACTGTGGGCTACATGTACATCTTGAAGTTGAGCCACCTCGTCGACGACAAGATCCACGCTCGTTCGACAGGTCCCTACTCGATGATCACGCAGCAACCGCTCGGCGGGAAGGCACAGTTCGGTGGCCAGCGTTTCGGTGAGATGGAGGTATGGGCGCTGGAAGCGTACGGCGCCGCCTACTGCTTGCAGGAGCTGCTCACCATCAAGTCGGACGACGTTCTCGGCCGCGTAAAGGTGTACGAGGCGATTGTAAAGGGCGAGAACATCCCAACCCCCGGCATCCCCGAGAGCTTCAAGGTTCTGATCAAAGAGATGCAGTCGCTGTGCTTGAACGTCGAGGTTCTTTCGGCCGAAGGCGAAGAGATAGAGATGAAAGAGATCGATGAAGACATATTCAGGACGGCCGAAGAGCTTGGGATCGACCTGTCCCGCCGTGAGCCATCCAGCGTTGAGGAGGTTTGAGGTTCTAGATGCTTGACGTCAATTACTTCGACGAACTACGGATCGGTCTCGCTAGTGGAGACCAGATCCGAGCGTGGTCGAACGGTGAGGTAAAGAAGCCGGAGACCATCAACTACCGGACTCTCAAGCCCGAGAAGGATGGACTCTTCTGCGAGAAGATCTTCGGTCCGACCAAGGACTGGGAGTGCTATTGCGGTAAGTACAAGCGCGTGCGATTCAAGGGCATCATCTGCGAGCGGTGCGGTGTAGAGGTGACGCGCGCCAAGGTTCGCCGCGAGCGCATGGGTCACATCGAGTTGGCCGCTCCGGTCACTCACATCTGGTACTTCAAGGGCGTTCCTTCCCGGCTGGGGTACCTGCTCGACATCGCTCCAAAGGAGCTCGAGAAGGTCATCTACTTCGCCGCCTCGATCGTCACCTCGGTCGACGAGCAGAAGCGTCACAAGGACCTTCCCAAGCTCGAAGAGCTGATGCAGAAAGAGATCGTGAACATCGAGACCGAGCGTGACCGCCGGCTCGAGGAGATCTTGAAGGAGACGGAAGCGCGCCTCTTGGAGATGGAAGGTCGCAAGGCGCGGTCGTCCGAAAAGACCACCGCCAAGAACCAGTCCGAGCGCCAGCAGAAGGAAGTTCGAGAGCGCGCCGATCGCAACATCCAGTTGGTGCGCGACACCCTCGAGGAGTTCCGGGATCTCGCGCCGAAGCAGATCAAGGACAACGAGCTTGTGTGGCGAGAGCTGAAGGACCGCTTCGGCGATTACTTCAAGGGTGGCATGGGGGCCGAGTCGATCAAGGAACTGTTGGGCTCCCTTGACCTGCACGCCGAAGAAGAGTTCCTGCGCGACCAGATCAAGACTGCGAAGGGCCAGAAGCGTCAGCGTGCGATCAAGCGGCTCAAGGTCATCGCTCCGTTCACTGATCCAACGAAGAAGAACTCGCCGATGGGGATGGTTCTCGACTGCGTCCCCGTCATCCCACCGGACCTGCGTCCGATGGTGCAGCTCGACGGAGGCCGTTTCGCCACATCTGACCTGAACGACCTCTATCGACGTGTGATCAACCGCAACAACCGTTTGAAGAGGTTGCTCGACCTGGGTGCTCCCGAGATCATCGTCAACAACGAGAAGCGGATGCTTCAAGAGGCCGTCGACGCGTTGTTCGACAACGGGCGCCGTGGACGACCAGTAACCGGTCCAGGAAACCGCCCTCTCAAGTCGCTGTCGGACATGCTCAAGGGCAAGCAAGGCCGCTTCCGCCAGAACCTGCTCGGTAAGCGCGTCGACTACTCCGGCCGAAGTGTGATCGTGTCGGGCCCGAAGCTCAAGCTGCACCAGTGCGGGCTGCCGAAGCAGATGGCTCTCGAGCTGTTCAAGCCTTTCGTCATGAAGCGGCTGGTGGACCTTGGTCACGCGCAGAACATCAAGAGTGCGAAGAGGATGGTCGAGCGAAGCAGGCCGCACGTCTGGGATGTGCTCGAAGAGATCATCCACGAGCACCCCGTTCTGCTGAACCGTGCTCCAACGCTTCACCGCCTCGGGATCCAAGCGTTCGAGCCGATCCTGGTCGAGGGCAAGGCGATCCAGATCCACCCGCTCGTGTGTGTCGCGTTCAACGCGGACTTCGACGGTGACCAGATGGCGGTGCACGTTCCGCTGTCGTCCGAAGCTCAGGCAGAGGCGCGGATCCTGATGTTGTCGGCCCACAACATTCTGTCTCCGGCTCACGGAGACCCGATCGTGGCGCCGACTCAAGACATCATCATCGGCACCTACTACCTCACGGTAAGCCACGAGGGCGAGCCGGGCGAGGGCAAGGTCTTCTCGTCGGCTGACGAGGTCGAGATGGCTTACGAGTCTGGCGCAGTCGGCATCCACGCGTGGATCAAGGTGAGAGGGCTGAAGCGGTTCGAAACCGAATCCGTGGAGGACTACGAGAACAACCCTGGACGTCTGATGGACACCACCCCGGGGCGGGTGATCTTCAATCGCTCCTTCCCGGAGGACTTCCCCTTCCAAAACTCGGTGGTCAACAAGAAGGAGCTTGCGAGCTTCCTCGACCGTTGCGCGCGTACATATCCCAAGCAGGTAGTGGCCCAGGTTCTGGACGCGGTCAAGGACACCGGCTTCAAGTACGCAACGAAGTCCGGCGTCACCATCGGTCTCGAGGACGTGACCACCCCCGCTTCAAAGCCGAAGATCCTGGCCGAGCACGAAAAGCGCGCGGACAAGGTCGAGCAGCAGTACCGCCGGGGAGTCATCACCGAAGATGAGCGGCGCCAAGAGCTGATCGAGATCTGGACGGAAGCTACCGACCGGGTCCGGGACGCGATGGAAGAGAACTTTGACGAGCTGAACCCGATCTACATGATGGCCAACTCGGGTGCTCGTGGAAACATCATGCAGATCCGTCAGATCGCAGGGATGCGCGGTCTGGTGGCGAACCCACGAGGCGAGATCATCCCTCGGCCGATCCGGGCGAACTTCCGCGAAGGATTGACGGTGCTCGAATACTTCATCTCGACGCACGGCGCCAGGAAGGGTCTTGCCGACACCGCTCTCCGCACTGCCGACTCCGGTTACCTCACGCGGCGTCTGGTCGACGTGTCGCAAGAGGTGATCATCCGGCAAGACGACTGCGGAACAGAACGTGGCATCCGACTGAACATCGCCAAGGAGCGAGCGTTCCTGAAGCAGAAGCTCCAAGGGCGAGTACTGATCCAAGACGCCAAGGCGGGTGACGAGGTCATCGTGCCGGCAGGCGAGGAAGTCAACGGCGAGCTGGCCAAGAAGATCGACAGCTCCGGGGTCGAAGAGGTCCTGGTGCGCTCAGTGCTCACTTGCGAGGCCCGGCATGGGGTCTGCCGCATGTGCTACGGCACATCGCTGGCAACGGGCCACCTCGCCGAGATGGGTGAAGCCGTCGGCATCATCGCGGCGCAGTCCATCGGAGAGCCGGGAACGCAGCTCACGATGCGTACGTTCCACACCGGTGGAGTAGCCGGAGAGGACATCACGCACGGACTTCCACGCGTGGTCGAGCTGTTCGAGGCCCGAACCCCGAAAGGGAAGGCCGAGATCGCCAGCGCATCGGGCCGCATCGAGATCCACGAGGACGAGCGCAACCGCTCGATCGAGCTCGTACCCGATGACGGAAGCGAGTCCATCACCTACAAGGTGTCACGCAGGGCGCGCCTGCGGGTGCGAGACGGTGACACCGTAGCGGCTGGTGACTCGCTCACCGAGGGATCGCGCGACCCCGATGAGGTGCTCGATATCTTGGGCACCCGGGAAGTGCAGGTCTATCTTGTGGCCGAGGTCCAGAGCGTGTACCGGAGTCAGGGCGTGCCGATCCACGACAAGCACATCGAGTTGATCGTCAGGCAGATGCTCCGCAAGGTCAACGTGATCGAGCCCGGCGACACCGAGTTCCTTCCGGGTGAGCTGATCGAGGCCAGAGCATTCGCCGAGACCAACGAGAGCGTCGTGGCAAACGGTGGCGAGGCGGCTACCGCCAGGCCCATCCTGATGGGCATCACCAAGGCATCTCTGGCTACCGAGTCGTGGTTGTCCGCGGCCTCCTTCCAGGAGACCACCCGTGTCCTCACCGAGGCTGCGATCCGGGGCAAGTCCGACTCTCTGCTCGGACTGAAAGAGAACGTCATCATCGGCAAGCTCATCCCCGCAGGAACGGGTATGTCTCGGTACCGCTCGGTTCGGGTCATGACCACCGGCGAGGGAGCGATGTCCGACGAGGACGCCCGGGCGATGTTCGGGCTGCCACCTCGGATCGACGACAGCGATGTGGCCGAGACCGCCCGCGAGCTGCTTGGGGGTGGAAGCCTCCAGTCGGTTGGTTCGCTGGACGGCGATGGCGAGGCAGAACTGGCTGCAGTAGGGATGACCGAGGAAGAGGTCACGACCGCGGCAGAAGCCGAGTAGCAAGCAAGCTTGTAGAGAATTGGGGCCGGGAAACCGGCCCCCATTCTTTTCATCCGGGG
>JAXDJR010000131.1:0-7235 GCA_034667545.1 Actinomycetota bacterium | reverse complement strand
GGGGGCGATGACTACGTAACCAAGCCGTTCAGTCTCGAGGAATTGGTAGCGCGCGTGCATGCGATCCTGCGACGGAGCTCCGGGGGGCCCGAAACGAACAGGCTCGAGTTCGCGGACCTCGTCATGGATCTGGACACTCACGAGGTGTGGCGGGAAAGCGAGTCCATAGAGCTGACGGCCACCGAATACCGGCTCCTCCGGTACCTGATGTTGAATCCCCGGCGCGTGCTAACGCGCAGCCAGATCCTCGACCACGTTTGGGATTACGACTTCGGCGGCGACGCTCGGGTACTCGAGACTTACATCAGCTACCTGCGCAAGAAGATCGACTTCGTGGAGCCGCATCTCATCCACACCGTAAGAGGCACCGGTTATTCCATGCGACTGCCTCCCCAAGCGCGCTGACCGTTGATCCACAGCAGATTCTCAGGCTACGCTTCAGCCACTCTCAGCCTGCAGGTCCACACTTGTCTGCGAGCTCAACAAAGGGCTCGGCAAGACAAGCTGCACGCCAGCGCGTCTCAGTGACCCCGTACCCCCCCACGGGGTCACTTGGCGTTTGGTCTTGTTCTTCCCACCCGGATCGGCGCTCTTGCCGGGGCGGTGGCTCCCAGCTAACTCTCGGGCTTCCCCCAGCTCGTGCCCACGTTCACAGGCGATGCTGTCCCTATAACAGGGTCACCGTTCGCCCGAGGAGGCGCAGAGATGCAAGAGGAATCTGAGATCCGTCAAGACAGGAAACGCTCGCCCAAAAAGACCATGGCGCTGGCTCTCGCGGCGGCCGTACTACTTGCGGGCAGCGGATTCGCGCTTGCCTGGGACCTGCGAAGCTCAGGTGCGTCTCCGACCTCGGGCGGTACCGACATCGGCACCGTGGCACTGACGAAGAGCACCGTGTCGCCCCCCACTTCGTCTCTGGCAGCGACGGTGCGGCGCGTTCTACCTTCCGTCGTGAACATCCACGCGACTTCTTTTACTACCGATCCGTTCGGACAGACACAATCGGGCCGATCGGAAGCCTCTGGAATCATCCTTTCTCGCGAGGGCGTCATCCTGACCAACAACCATGTAGTCGCGGGGGCCACGAAAGTGACGGTCTCATTCACCGATGGCAGCCATCAGCAGATGGCCGGCACGGTCCTCGGCACCGATCCTCAGCACGACCTTGCACTGGTGAAGGTAGCAGCGACAGATCTCTCGCCCATCACGGTTGGAAGCTCCAGCAAGCTTCGGTTGGGCGACAGCGTGGCGGCTATCGGCTTTCCTCTCGGTCTGGGTGGACCCACGGTGACCGAAGGGATCGTGTCTGGATTGGCGCGCAACGTCACCGTCGGGGGGAACGGAGTTACCGAGCACCTCAAGGATCTGATCCAGACAGACGCGGCGATCAACCCCGGAAACTCAGGGGGTCCGCTGATCGACGCCAACGGCAACCTGGTCGGTATCAATACTGCAGCAGCATCGGCCGCTTCCGCAGAGAACACCGGTTTCTCCATAGCGGTGGACCAAGCGATGCCGGTGGTCCAGCAGATACTCAATCAGAAACCCACACAACGCTCCTGGTTGGGGGTAGAGGTGCAAACCCTCTCCCCCGGGATCGCATCGCAACTCGGGGTCTCGGCAAGCACATCCGGCGTCGCAGTGGTCGGAGTCGTGAGCGGGGGCCCTGCGGCCTCTTCAGGATTGCGGCGCGGCGATGTGATCCAGGCCGTCGATGGAACCTCGGTTGCCGCGGCCCCCGATCTGACCAGGGCGCTGTCACAGCACGCGCCGGGCGACAAGGTGACCCTCCGGATCGTGAGACCCTCCGGTGCTACCTCTATAGATGTGACCTTGGGTCGGCGGCCCGTGGGGCTTTCCGGATGAGAGCGGGGGCTACGCAGGCTCCCAGATCTTTTGCTTTACTGCTCCTGCTCGAAGCCTGCGCTGTTCCAGGCGCTCATACCGCCGATAACGTTGACCACCCGCTCGTAGCCTTGTTGACGGAGCAAACTTCCGGAGGCTGACGATCGGTAACCCGTGCCGCAGATCACCGCGACCACCTCGTCGCGCGGGACCTCGTCTATGCGCTGGGGCAATTGGGCGCCGGTGATGAACTGCGCGTCAGGAATGTGGCCGTCGGCCCATTCAGCAGGCTGGCGCACATCCAACACTCGAAGGCTCTCGCTGGCCAGGTCCTTGTGCAATTCATGGACAGTCATCTGGCGTGTGGATACAAGCGGCTTGGCCGCCGCCCGCCACGCAGCCATGCCACCAGAAAGCCACCCGGCCGGAAGCGGATAGCCAACGCGCAGAAGTTGCCACGTTGCTTCCCACAGATCCGAGGGGGCACGAAGTATCAGGAGGACCCGAGCTCCATCAGGTACGAAAGTGCCCGCCCACGTCGAGAACGACGAGCTCAGTCCGACGTTCAAAGCGCCGGGGATATGCGCCCCGCCGAAGGCCTCAACCTCGCGCGTGTCCAGTACCAGTGCTCCGCCAGCCATCTCGGCTTCGAACTGATCTGGCTTCAGTGCTGGAGGTTCCCGCAGGACACCCAGCGGCGCGACACCGTTCATATTCTGCGATCGCATCCGTTTCCAGTAGGGGGGGACCGCCGGCAGGTTGTCGAGACGGATGCATTCCTCGACGAAACCCTCAGACGAAGTAACTCGTGCCAGGATCGCGTTTGTCTTCTGTTCGTATCCGAGGGTCGTGGAGAGCCGGCTTCCGATGTTTCCTCCACACAGCGAGCCAGCCACATGGGTTGGAAAGATCTCTAGATACCCCGGCAACTGAAACAGGATCTTTTCTTGAATGGTGTGGCAATACTCGACGGCAGCCGCGCGAGCTTGATCTTCGCCGCCCAGCAGATCGGGGCGGGCAAGGTCCCCCACGAGGACAGCGCCTCCCGACAACATCAGCGCAGGTTCGGACGCGTTCGCGCCCTCGAAGATGAGCAAACTGACGTGTTCGGGCGTGTGTCCCGGCGTGTGAAGGATCTGGACCGTAACGTCGCCGAGCGAGATGCGATCACCGTCATGGACCGGTGTGTGTTCGTATCCGTAGTCGCCGCCGGCATAACCCAGAAGCTCGACGTCAGCACGCTGTCGCAGCTCGGCCAAACCGCTTAAGTAGTCGTTGTGCCCGTGACTATCGAGGGCATAGCTGATCCGCAATCCGGCATTCCGTGCCGCCTCGAAATAGATATCAACGTCGCGGCGCGGATCCAATATGAGTGCTTGCCCGGAATCATCATCCCCAACGAGATAGGAAGCATGGCCCAGACTCTCGAGATGGAACTGTGTGAAGAACATCTCTCGACGATACGCAACAGTCCTCCAGGCTGCACGCCTTTGGAGGCTTCGTTCAGTTCCGTGTCGCAACGACTGTCTAAAGATGCTGAGGGTCGGGCCGATACAGACAAGGCAAGGACCATCTTCTAGTGAGGAGGCACAGGCATGTCGTCAGCCAAGAGCCCACGATCCAAGTCCGACGCTTTGCGCCCCGTCACATCGCTGGGAGCGAGATTGCCGCGGGCGGCCCACGCTCTTACGGAGGGACCATCCGCTCAGGCTGGATCGGTGACATTCATCACGACCTGGTTGGCAAGCCACGCGGAAGGAAACTCATGCGAAGGCTGCGAGGGCCTCGGGTTCTGCCTGCGCTGCGACGCCCGTGGCTGTGAAGACTGTCGTGGCGGCCTGTGCGAGCGCTGCAATGGGATGGGGCTACGGCTCGACGCGTCCCAGCGGGTGATCGGTCTTCGGGGGGCCTTCTAGCTCCGAAGCTCCTCTCCACCGTTCGAACCCCCTTGCCCTCAGGCTGACGCCTCTCCCCCGTCGCGTTCGTCCCCTTGTGCCGATTTGAGCCTTCTGATATAGATTGTGGAATCGGGAGGGCATATTTGACATACAACTTTGATGGTCGGCCCGCGGTCCGTGCGCCCGACTACCTTAAGAAGGCATTGATCGACTATCTGGAAACGGGGGAAGTCGAGCTCCCCTCATATCCCGCCTATCTGACCGCGGTGGAAGGTGCTCAGGCGCGCCTTGAGTGGCTGACTGAAGAGTTGTGGGATTGCACCGAGCACCTTCCTCCCATGTATTGCGATGATCTCGGGCTCCCCGGCCGGGCGACTTACGGCGACGCCGCCCGCTACCTTCGCCACAAGGAAGATCTGCGCTCCTCTCGCCGCACCTCGTCCTCTTCCTGAACTGAGGCATGGGCGCTGGCGCGCGCACGATCCGCCGCAGAAGAAAAGGGCAGAAGTGGAGCGGCGCATACCGATACACCGGAGTGCGCCGCTCGTTCCCCCGCCTGGTGCCGCTTGCTCGACTCGAGCGATGCTGTCTGCCTCTATCCGAAGATGCTTAAGGGCAGGACGTGACGTTCTCGCCCTTGACGCACACGTCCACGCCGGGCCCTCCATCGATAGTGTCCGTGCCTCTCCCGCCGTTCAGGGAATCACGGCCCCGCTCCCCTTGAAGGAGGTCGTTTCCTCGACGTCCCCAGATCTTGTCGGCGCCGAGTCGCCCAGCAAGCATGTTCGCCCGGGGGCTGCCGATCATGATGTCAGCGCCGCGGGAGCCGATCGCTCCTTCGATGCTCTTCAAGCTGTCGGTTCCGAACCCGTTCTTGCCCGTCTTGGTTGTGAGGTTGATCACGGAAGGACTCGTGCCGGCGAAGGAGGCAACGTCTGCCTGACCACGACCTCCATTGAGCGAGTCAGACCCGTTGCTGCCGTCGAGGATGTCGTTTCCACCGCCACCCCAAAGGGTGTCGTTGCCCTTTCCCCCGAAGAGCTTGTCAACGCCCGGCCCGCCGAAGAGGCTGTCATGGCCGTGATTGCCATTCAGCCTGTCCCCGCCCGCATCACCGATCAACACGTCAACTTTTTTCCCGCCCAACAGTTGATCCGCCCCATAGCCACCCTCTAAGCGGTCACGAGACCTGCCTCCGAAGATCAGGTCCCGACCACGGCCGCCGAAGATCTTGTCGCGTCCTGTGTCGCCACAGATCAGGTCCTTGCCCCCTTTGCCGAGGATCTTGTCATCGCCACCCAGACCGCTGATCACATCGCGTCCGGTAGTGCCCCGGATGACATCTGCATTAGGGGTTCCCAGGATCGTGACGACGCTCCCGTTGCACTTGTGAGCTGGCGCTGCGGCTGCCGAACCGATCACGGCAGTCCCCCCGATGATGACCACGGCAAGCGAGAGCCATGCCTGAGGTTTGACCGAATCCTTGAAGCTACCCATATTTGAGCCTCCGATCCTTGGCGAGGATCTCTCCTCTACGAATTCCTTACAGCCCTAATCGACTTTTTCGTCCTGATACCTGAATGCAGTCGCGATGAATGACCCTCCATCCAGCGAACACCCTCCCCAGACGATGACGGCTGGGCTAGTCCGCGTCACCGTCTGAGGGGACCGCTTTCTCTACTCAACCCGGGGCCTCCCCGCGGAGCGCGCTTAGATGGCATACGAGCTTGCGCGTAGGCATACGTCGGGAGACGTAGCAAGCTCCCCAGTTCAACAGAGCGAGCTGGTGCGTCTGATTTCTACACCCAGCGAGCCCCATGAACGAGAGGCACCACGTCTGACTACGAGCGCGACTCATTGGGATGGTCGTTCTGCCGGGAGCTAGACCGTGGCAAAGACGCGCCTCTTGCGTGCAAGACCGGCTTGTTGAACTTCTCTAACGTGAGCGCCTAGGAGTGAAATGGAAGAGGAGGATCCATGCGCTTGTGCAAAAGAGCTGTCAGGTTTTTGGTCGTCTTTGCATTGCTGTTGGCACCGGGGATCGCAAATGCGTCTGGGTCGGCTATGAGCGCCACGGGCGGAGTGCACTGGACGATTGGACCTGAGGTGTTTGGAGCGCCGGTGATCAGCCAACCATTGACGTTCACCTCGCGGAAGACTACTGATGGGATCGTCAGCGGTAGCTTTGAGTATCACCAGCGTTTCGATGGAGCCACCTCCCGCTTCACGGGGCGGGTGACTTGCATGAACGTGTACGACGGCTATCGAGCCAAGATCGGCGGATTGATTCTCTCCAGCAACGATCCAACTGTGGAAGTGGGTTCCTATGGATGGTTTCAGGTGTTCGACAACGGTGAAGGTGCCGCTGCCTCGCCAGACCAGTCTTCTTTGATGGGCTTTGGTGACGCGGCAGCCAATGAAGCCTTCTGCGCCAGCCCAAACCTGCCGAGGTTCGGGCCTTGGGACGTACAGGGAAATGTTCAGGTGAAGGGCTAGTTCAACGCGGAAGAACTGGCGCCCAGCCGGCTCTTGCGGAATCGGTTCGGCGGCTGCCCCGCATACCGGGAGAACGCGCGAGTGAAGTGGGCCTGGTCCGAGAAACCAGCCTGACTCGCGATCATCGAGATCGGATCATCCGAGCCGAGAAGCCGTGAGGCAGCCCAACCGAGACGCAGCCTGCGCAGGTAATCACCCAGTGACGCTCCGTAGACAACTCGGAAGCGCCGCGCGAGATGGACCGGATGGATCCCCACAGTTTCTGCGATATAGCCGACTCGCAGATCCTCCAGGAAACGGTCATGGATGAGGTCGTGGGCCTCTACTAGCCAGGCCGGTGTACCGGGTCGGGCTTCTGCTCCGTTCGCGAGCCGAACTGCGCCCGCGAGCAGATGCAAAAGGTGAGACTCGAGCGCTAGGCCGGTGACGGCATCGGGCTCCCTTATCTCACGCACCATCTGCCACGCGACCGTTGCGATCCCGGGATGCCGAACATCGCTCACGCGACCCAGCAGGGAGCTAACGGGCCCGTTGCGGAAAAGAGGTGCTTCGTCCTCGATCTCCGCGCTAATCACCCTTGCACCGTCGGCCCCGAAGCCGGTGGCATGAGGTTCGCCTGCCGGCAATGACCGCAGCTGTGACGTGGTGGCTAATAGCCGCGTCCCCGACACTGACAGATCGATGTCGCCTTCGAGCAAGATGACCACGCAGTTCCTTGGGTGCTCGTGCTCTGCCATGGCTGTCATCGGCGGAAATCTGACATCAGACAAGACAACACCGGCGATACTCGTCGATACGAACTCTTCAGAGCCACTCGAGAAGGATTCGGACACGCGATTCATCGTAAGCCTGACTCCATCAGGTCAAGTTGGAGCGGACAGGCGAGGCAATGCCGGAACGACCTCCTGAATCACATTGTTGGCACGCCCAGCTATCGGAGAACAAGAGTCGTCACCCACCGCCTGATGCCACACTCGACTCTGAGGAGCTCCAGAT
>JAXDJR010000130.1:0-2595 GCA_034667545.1 Actinomycetota bacterium | reverse complement strand
CTCGAGCACATGGCGCTCCACGATCCGCTCACCGGACTCGCCAATCGGGCAGTGTTCATGGAGCGACTCACGCAAGCGCTGGCGCGCACCGAGCGCAGGCCGAGTTCCGTGGCGGTGCTCTTCATCGACCTCGATCACTTCAAGACCATCAACGACAACTTCGGACATGAGGTCGGGGACCGGGTCCTCAAGAGCGTCGGAGATCGGCTTCGACACGCGCTCCGCCCGGAGGATACGGCCGCGCGCTTCGGTGGAGACGAGTTCGTCGTGCTCTGCGAAGACCTGGAGGACGAACGACACCTGGTCACCATCGCGGACCGCATCATGTCGGCGGTGAGCGAACCCATCCCGTTGGAGACCGGGGAGATCGTGATCACCCCGAGCATCGGGATCGCTACGACTCGAGGTGTAGAGGACAGGCCGGAGACGCTCCTCCGCGACGCGGACTCCGCCGCCTACCGGGCGAAAGAGGGCGGCAGGGGCCGGTTCGAGCTGTTCGATCAGGAGATGCGGTCGCGCGCGCTGTCACGTTCCAGAACCGAGGCCGAACTCCGCCGTGCGATCCGAGCCGGCGAACTCCGCCTCCACTATCAGCCGGTGGTGGTGATGGACGATCTTCGGATCGAGAAGGTTGAGGCGCTCGTGCGCTGGCTGCATCCGCGCCGTGGCCTCCTGTTCCCGGACGAATTCATCCCCGTGGCCGAAGAGAGCGGGCTCATCATCGACCTCGGGCAGTGGGTGCTTCGGGAGGCGTGCTCCCAGAGCGTCCGGTGGGAACGGGGGTTCTCCGACCGCCGGCCTGCTTCGATCGCCGTCAACGTGTCGGCGAGGCAGCTCGCGCACCCGGACTTCGAGCAGACGGTGGTGGAAATCTTCGATGAGACCGGAGCCGAACCGAAGAACTTCTGGTTCGAGATCACCGAGACGGCGTTCATCGACCCGGCACCTCCCATCCTCGAGTCATTGCGACGGCTTCGAGCACTGGGTGTGCGCCTCGCGATCGACGACTTCGGGACCGGCTATTCCTCGCTCAGCCACCTACGGCACTTCAGTGTGGACGAGCTGAAGGTGGACCGCAGCTTCGTGGGTGGTCTCGGCGACGACGCCTCGGACACGTCTATCGTTGTCGCGGTCGTGAACCTCGCGCACAGCTTGGGTCTGTCCGCAGTCGCGGAGGGCGTGGAGAACGCAGAGCAGTCGAGGCAACTCCAGTCGATAGGGTGCGACCTAGCCCAGGGGTACTTCTTCTCGATGCCCGAGCCGCCGGCGCGCCTCCAAGAGCGATTCTTGCGCCTCGCATAGGAACGATCTCCGCGCGATGGAACCGATCCGGAACGATTGCGTCAGTTGAAGTAGGGATCCTCGCCGGCCGAGGCGAACGCATGGATGGCCTCAGGTGAGGAGTCGAGCCACCACTCGCCTCCGTTTCCCGTGTCCGTCCAGAACACAGCTTCGATGCGCCATGTCTTGAACAGGTCGGCCGCTTCCGTGATCCATCTCGCTTTCGCGGATCGATCAGTGGGCAGCTCCTCGCACCCGACCTCGCCGATCATCAGGCTCTTCCCTCGATCGGCGGCGAATGTTGCGGCAGCCTGGAACACATCTGCGGGCGTCCGCCAAGCGTCAGCGTGGTTGTAGCCGTCAACCCCGACGATGTCGTAGTGCGAAGGCTCCCAACGGGCCGGGCCACCGTCACCACCATTGAAGTTCGCCGCCGTGAGAACCCAGGCCCACGTGACGTTCGTTGCCCCTTGCTGCGCGAAGATGCTTACGACGTGGTCGTACGCGCTTCGATACTCCTCCGCGGTGCCGCAGAGGGGATGGGTGGAACTGTTCACGGTGGGCTCGTGAGTGAAACTCATGATCACCGGATAGCCCCACTGAGCGATCTCATCTGCCCGGTCCGCGAGCATCTGATCCCAGCGCCCGGCGGCGATGTCTGACCAGTAGTAACAATGTTTCTTCCCATCTTGGGGATAGAAGGAATTGATGTTGTGGTACAGGAGCCTGCCTTGCCCGGCGACGATCCGGTCGGTCTCCGTCGGCAAGGGCTGGTTCATGTTCGAGTACACACGTTGAGCCCCGAACTGCCGCCCGATCTCAGACTCAAGCTTCTGGATCTCCTGCTCGGCCGTCCGGCCATCCCGTGGAAAGGCGAACACGCCCCAGTTGGAGCGGTCGGTCGGGGCCGACGCTCCGCCACCAGTGCAGGCGATAAGACAGAGCATGACGGCAACGGCAAGCGCTGTTGTCATATGCCGCTGGGGGCCGGGAGCGCAAGCGATACGGATCTTCACGACGCCGCGCTCCCCCTTAGCGGTGCCGGCGGTACTGCAGCTCGATGATCCCGCTGCGGGAGGCGGTGCTGGAGACCAGGTCGAGTTGGTAGGACTTGGGGACGCCGTCGAAGAGCCGGGTGCCCTCGCCCGCAACGTAGGGGAACAAGCTCACCCGGAGATCATCGATCAGGTCGAGCCGCATGAGCGACAGAAAGAGGCCGACCCCGCCCCAGACGATGATGTAGCCGTCGCCGCCTTGCCTGAGCTTGTCGATCTCATCGGCCGTGTCACCCGCGGCGATGGTGGTGTTGGCCCA
>JAXDJR010000129.1:0-25478 GCA_034667545.1 Actinomycetota bacterium | reverse complement strand
ACGAAGCCCGGGCGCTGCTTGGCTTCGAAGGCGCGCAGCTCCCACGAGAGCGGCCAATTCTGGCCCGTCTGGAACGGAGCTCCGGCGCGGTGGCCCTTCGGATACTGGCCGCCTGGGCCCCCAAGGGCACCCTCGGTCTGACCAGACTCCGTACCCAGCGCTTGCTCGTAGAACGGTGCCGGCGACGGAGATTGCTGGCTCAATGCGTCGATCTGGACGTCGGCGTGCGTCGGCACTGTCGTGCGGATGTCGTCCCACACGTTTTCGAAGGTATGCCACTTCCAATCTTGGCCCATCACCTGAGCCAGGCTGGCGCAGATCTTCCATGGATCGCGGGCGGCGCCCGGTGGGGTCATCAAGCGCTCCAGCTTCTGGAGGCGCCGCTCGAGGTTGGTGAAGGTGCCTTCTCGTTCGGCATAGGCCGCCGACGGGAGGACCATGTCGGCACGGCGCGCAGTCTCGGTCGGGAACAGCTCCACGACGATCGAGAACGCCTTGCTCTCCAGCGCGCGCTGGGCGAGGTCTGCGTCGGGGAAGTCGGCCACGGGGTCTGCACCGATCAGGAGCAGGGAGTCGATCTCGCCTGCTACCGCGGCCTCGAGGATCGCGCGGGTGTCCTTGCCTTCCGTCGCCGCGTTCGCGTACGCCGCGTCCATCGTTGGGTGAACCCCCATGTCCAGCAGACCTTGGGAGCCTGCGTGCGGTGGGCACACGAGCACTTTCGCGTCGTGCGCGCGAGCAAGCTCGACGACGGCCTGGACTGTATCGGCTTCGTCTCTTCCGGGGGAGGCGGGGCCCCAGCAGACCACTGCCGGGCCCTCCAGCTCGTGACCAGATTCATCTGCGATCGCGGCGGCGAGGGAAAACCCTTGTTCCTTGGTTGGCCTCATCGTCCGGTCGGCGAACTCGTCGAGCGAGATGCGTCGCGGCGACACGACGGTCAGGTGCGCGCCCCGGTCGAGCACCGCTTTCCGCAGACGCAGGAACAGGACCGGCAGGGCTTCTTTCGGATCCGGCCCGATCCAGACGATCGTCTTTGCATCTTCTAGGTCGTTGAGGGTCGCCGTCGACCCCGCTACTCCGTCGAGCGAGCGGAACAGCTCGTAAGGAGCGCCGGCATCTTGGATCCGGGAATCGACGTGGGGTGTTCCAATCACCGAACGCGCCAAGCGGGACACTGCAAATGCATCCTCTGTCGTGAGGTGGCCGCCTGCGATCACGCCCACGCGCTCCTTTCCACCCAGCTTTTCCGCGGCTAGTTGCAGTGCGTCGCCCCAGGAGGCGGGAGTGAACTCGTTCTCCTTGCGAATGAGTGGAGTCTCGAGTCGCTCGTCTGAAGAGACATAGTGGTAGCCGAACCGGCCCTTGTCACAGATCCAGAAATCGTTGACGTTCTCGTTGGGCAATGCCTGGCAGCGAACCAGCTGGCCCGAGCGCGATTCGTTGGTTATGGGACACCCGACCGAGCAGTACGCACAGACGCTCGGCGCAGTCTGCAGATCCCAAGGTCGCGATGCAAAGCGGTACGGAAGCGAAGTCAGCGCGCCGACCGGGCAGATCTGGATCGTGTTTCCCGAGAAGTAGCTGTTGAAGGGCTCGTCGCTGAAAGTAAGTATCTGAGTGCCCGGCCCCCGATCGACAAGCTGAATGAACCGGTCGCCCGAGATCTCGTCGCAGAAACGTACGCACCGCCAGCACAGAACACAGCGCTCGCGATCGAGCACGACAAGGTCGGAGATCTCCAGCGCTTTTTCGTAGGTGCGCTTGGGCTCGACATAGCGGCTGGCACCAGGGCCATGCTTGTAAGTCTGGTCTTGCAGAGGGCACTCGCCGCCGCGATCACAGATGGGGCAGTCGAGTGGATGATTGATCAGTAGGAACTCCAGCATCCCTCGCTGCGCATCGACCGCTTGGTCATCGGCAGTATTCACGTTCATCCCGTCGTCAACAGGGGTCGCGCACGCAGGCACTAATTTGCGTTGTCCCTCGACCTGGACGAGACACATCCGGCAAACCGCCACCGACTTCATACCGGGGTGGTAGCAAAAGCGAGGAACAAAGATGCCCATCTCTTCGGCGACATCGATAAGCATTCGGCCTTTCTCGGCCTCCATCTGGGCACCGTTGATGGTGACGTTCACCAGGTCCGCCATCAGCTGAGCTCCTCCGGCCCGTCCTCGCCGGGTTCCCTGTCGACGCTGATGCCTGCGGAGGGCTGCGATCCGATCCCTGCTTCGCCCAGCCCCATGCCGCCATGTTCGTCATGGGCGGTGCCTCCACTGCGTGCACCCACGAGCGTTTTCTCTTGGTCTTCGAAGGGACAGCGGCCGTCGATCACATGTTGCTCGAACTCCTCCCGGAACAGCTTCACGTTGGATCTCAGTGCCCACGACGCGGCGTCCCCCAGCGGACAGAACGAACGGCCATCGATGCCGTCGGCGATGTCCAGGAGCAAGTCCATGTCCTCGTCCCGCCCTAATCCGTGCTCGATGCGCTCGAGGACCTTCACCGCCCACCACGTTCCCTCCCGGCACGGTGTGCACTTCCCGCACGATTCGTGCTCAAAGAACTCAGTGGTGACGAGTGCATTGCGGACCATGCACGTGGTGTGGTCCATGAAAACAACCGCGCCCGACCCCAGCATGGTGCCGGCATCCTTTAGCGCCTCGAAGTCCATAGCGACATCGGTGTTGGTGAGCAGCGGTGCGCTCGCGCCACCCGGGATGATCGCCTTCAGCTCCGCACCGGCGCGCATCCCACCGGCCAAGGCCAACAGATCAGCCAAGGAGGTACCGAGAGGGATCTCGTAATTGCCGGGGCGGTTTATGTGCCCCGACGTCGAAAAGATCTTCGTCCCTGGAGATTTCTCGGTGCCCCACTGCTTGAACCAGTCGGAGCCGTTCGCCAGAAGTGCAGGCAGTGTCGAGAGCGTTTCGGTGTTGTTGATAACCGTCGGCTGTCCATAGAGGCCTTTGATCGCGGGGAACGGGGGACGAAGCCGAGGCTGGCCCCGATAGCCTTCGAGCGAGTCCAGCAGAGCTGATTCCTCACCGCATATGTACGCGCCAGCCCCTCGGTGCAGGACGATGTCGAGGTCGAAGTTCGAGCCGAAGATGCCGGTCCCCAGGAAACCGCGTTCGTACGCTTCCTTGATCGCGGCGTCGAGCCGGCGCGAACCCAGCGCGAACTCCCCCCGGCAGTAGATGAAAGCCTTGTTCGCCTGGCAGGCCCACGCGGCGATAGCGATGCCCTCGATAAGTTGATGGGGGTCACGCTCGACGATCTCGCGGTCCTTGAACGTTCCGGGCTCGCCTTCATCGTGGTTGACCACCACGTAACGCGGAAAGACATCCTTGGGGATGAACGACCACTTCACGCCCGTTGGAAACCCCGCTCCTCCGCGCCCCCGAAGGCCCGAGTCCTTGACGAGCTCGATCGTCTCTTCCGGTGACATATCCGAGATCACCGATCTGGCCGTCTCGTAGCCCTTGTCATCGAGAACACGCTGCAGGGTCCAAGAGTCGTCCGGATGCGCGCGGGCGCGTCGCAAGACGACAGGAGCTTCTGCCATACCGCTGACGGCGTCAGCCATCCTGGCCCTCCCCCTCGACTTTGGGTCTCGAACCGGGGGCCGTGTCGGCGCGCGGCGATTCGCCACCGATGGTCCGGGCCTCCTCTACCCCCGCCTCTGGTGTACGCATCCCGGCCGTAGCTATCTCGCGCGCGATCTCCTTCGCGGTCCTGACCTCTTGCCCCCGCACGCTTCGGAGGCTCTCACCCATGGCGAGCTTGTCGACGAGCCCCACCGCGTCATCGGGGCCGACGCGGTAGAAATCCTCGTAGTTCACCTGGAGGCTGGGGGCACCGTCGCAGGTAGCAAGACACTCCGCGGCCTCCAATGAGAACATGCCGTCGTCGGTCGTTCCACCCTCCAGCACTCCGAGGCGCTCTTCAAGCGCAGCAAGAACTTTGCGAGCTCCGAGGTGCGTGCAACTGATGTTCCGGCAAACCGAGATCAGGTACTCACCCTGCGGTCGCTTCTTCAGCATCGTGTAGAAACTCGCAGTGGCCAGCACTTGCGCGGAGGTCAAGCCCAGGATGTCGGCTACATCCTTCATGCCTTCCTCGCTGACGTATCCCTGCACCGATTGCACGAGAAACAACAGGGGAAGCGCGGCGGAGCGAGAATTCGGATACTTGCCCACGATCCCCTCGATGTCGGCGCGCATGTCGTCGGTCAGCACCCTCATCGGTCGACCCCGCCCATGATGGGGTCGAGCGAGGCGATGATTGCGATCAGATCGGCGACCAGACCCCCGCGCGCCATCACCGACAGCGATTGCATATTGACGAACGAAGGATCGCGCATGTGCATGCGGTACGGCGACGAGCCTCCGTCGGACACAACGTAGGCGCCCAGCTCGCCTCGGGGTGATTCGGTTGCGACGTAAGCCTCGCCGGGGGGGACGGTGTAGCCCTGGGTCACGATCTTGAAGTGGTGGATCACCGCTTCCATCGAGTGGTTTAGTTCCGCGCGCGGCGGCGGCATCATCTTCGGATCCATGACCTTGAAGGGCCCGCCGGGCATGCCATCTACAAGCTGCTCGACGATCTTCACCGACTCACGCATCTCGCGCATCCGGACGAGATAGCGCGCATAGACATCGCCTTCGGTCTCGATGGGAACGTCGAAGGAGACATCGCCGTAAGCCTCATAGGGCATGTCGCGCCGCAGGTCCCAGTCGATGCCGGACGCGCGCGCGAGAGGGCCTGTGACTCCGAGCGCCAGGGCATCTTCCTTGCTGAGAGGACCGATACCTTTCGTCCGCTCCAAAAAGATCGGGTTCTGTGACAGGAGGCCTTCGTAATCGTCGAGACGGCCGGGAAGGAGCTGGAGGATATTGCGCACCGCCTGCTCCCAGCCCTCCGGCAGGTCTTCCCACACCCCGCCGGGGATGTGATAACCGTGATTCATCCGGAGACCGGTGACCATCTCGAAGAAGTCGATCAGCACCTCGCGCTCGCGGAACCCGTAGAACATCGCTGACATCGCACCCATGTCGAGACCTTGTGTTCCGAACCAGATCAGGTGCGAAGCGATGCGGTTGAGCTCGGCCATCATCGTGCGGATGTACTTGGCGCGGGGCGGAACCTCGATGTCCAGGAGCTCTTCGACAGCACTGGAGTAGACCTGCTCGTTGAAGAAAGGCGCCAGGTAATCCATCCGAGTCACGATCACGATCGCGGCGCGCCAGGTCTGGTCTTCACATTCCTTCTCCATCCCGGTGTGGAGGTAACCGATCAGCGGAAGGCACCGGATCACGGTCTCGCCACTCAACTCAAGAAGGAGACGGAGAACACCGTGTGTGGAGGGGTGTACCGGCCCCATGTTGATGACCATGCGATCCTGGTTCTCGTCGAAATCCTCGACGAACGCGCCCTGGCCACGACGCTCGAGATCCTCGATGATCTGTGCGGCGCGGCTCATGAGGGGCCCTCGCTTGGATCGGGCTCGGAGTCGATCTTGGTGTCATCGAAGTGACTCAAGCCCCCGGCGGATCGGCCGGGCTCGCCGGCAGGCTGTCCCAGTCGATCGACTGATACACCCGCTTCAGGACTGTTCGGCTGTTGGTGCGGCGAGTCGAACTGCAGGAATGGTTGCGGGATGAACTCGATCGGGACCTTGCCTACGCCGTAGTCCTTGCGCAAGGGATGACCCTCCCACCCGTCGGGGAGCATGATCCTGCTCAGATTCGGGTGACCGTCGAAAACGATCCCCATCAGGTCGAAGGCCTCACGCTCCATGAAGTCGGCGCTTGGCCACAGCTCGGCTATCGAGGGCACCCGCGGGGGTTCTCCGTGAGCCAGAACGTGCACCGTCGCGCGCTCACGCCTGTCGCGGTGAAGGAACTGGGCGACGACCTCGAATCTGCCCTCATCCGCCGGCGCTTCATCAGATCCGGAGACGTCCGCGCTCTCCGGCCCAGCTGGGGTGTCCGCGGCCTCGGGGGTGGTGGGATCCTCGGGTCCCGACTCGGGGCGCGCGTTGTTGGCCTCCGGTTGTTCGCCGGCGACCCCAGCTTCAGCGGCTTGGCCTTGGCCCGTGTTAACGAGGTTCGAGCGATCCACGCCACAGAGGTCGGCCAACCACCAGCCTTCTGTCGTCAACGACTGAACTAGCTCGGGCCATGCCCCCGCGTCCACCCACTTCGTCTCCACGGCTAGCGACAGACTCCAGTCAAGCAGTTACTCGCGTCGCCGAGTAGTCCCCGCGCGTAATCGCCTCGTGCAATTTCATGATGCCGTCTATCAGCATCTCGGGCCGAGGCGGGCAACCGGGGATGTAGATGTCCACCGGCACTATCTGATCCACGCCTTGAACCACTGCATAGTTATTAAAAACACCGGCGGTCGACGCGCACGCGCCCATAGCGATAACCCACTTGGGCTCGGTCATCTGGTCGTACACCTGCCGGAGCACGGGCGCCATCTTTTGCGACACGCGACCGGGAACGATCATCAGATCCGCCTGCCGCGGGGAGGCGCGGAAAGCTTCCATACCGAAACGAGCAAGGTCGTGACGCGGCATCGTCGTTGCCATCATCTCGATGGCGCAACACGCCAGCCCGAAGGTGGCAGGCCACAGCGATGATTTCCGCGCCCAGTTGACCAGCTTGTCCAAGCGCGCGGTGAGAAAGTTAGCGCCGAGAACGTCGCTCACTCCGCCCATTCCAGGCCCCCTCTTTTCCACACATAGATGTAGGCGGCAAAAAGCACCGCGATGAAACCAAGCATCTCGATGAGACCGAACACCTTGAGCTCTTTGTAAGCCACCGCCCACGGATACAGAAACACGGTCTCGATATCGAAGACGATGAAGAGCATCGCCAAGAGATAGAACTTGATCGGGAAGCGCTCACGATCGCTGTAAGTGTCTGGCTCCGGAACGATCCCGCACTCGTACGGCTCCTCTTTGGCTACGGAGCGCTTCAGCGGCGATAGCTTCGAGGCGACCAGCATGGAGCCGGCAGCGAACGCCGATGCCAGAACGATCAAGAACAGGATCGGCAAGTAGGCGGGAAGGGTCATGGCTTCATCTCCGCGAGCTTCTTGAGCAGCTTGAGCCCCCGCTGGTGGCCGTTGTGCTTCGTGGGGTCCTCGAGGTTGGCCAGGATGGTCAGCGCGAAGTTCATCGCTCGCTGAGATCGCATCCCGGCACTTACGAGCCTCTCCATCAGCACCGGGTGACCGATCAGCTTCACGAACCTGCGCCCGAGCCTGTAATAAGGCCCGTAGGTCTCGGTCAGCTCGCGTGTGTACCCATCAAGCGTTCGCGAAGTCCCGTTGCGCAATGCGTCGTCGATGTGCATGGCCGCGATGCGGCCGGTCTCATAACCGTAGGCGATGCCCTCGCCGTTGCAGGGATTGATCATTCCGGCGGCATCCCCGGTTAGTACAAAGCCCGGCCCATGAGGGGGCCACACGCTCTGACCCATGAAAAGCCGACCCGCGCGTGGCTTGGACGTCACCGTCTGGCCGTTCACGCCCCAGTCGGGAGGAAGCTGCGAGATGAAGTGGGCCTGCAACTCGTGGAGGTTGATGTCGCGCCAGCCACCGAAGGTGGACAGCAGCCCTACTCCGGCGTTGACGGTGCCATCCCCCACGGGGAACACCCACCCATAGCCGGGGAGCGAATCGGGCCCGGACCGCACGTCCAGATAAGCCTCGAACCAACCCGAGTGTTGCATCGGAGACTCGAAGTACTGCCTGATGGCAAAGCCCATGGGGTAGGTCAGGTCACGGCTGCGTCCCAGCGCCTTGGCGAACTTGGTGGCGGCCCCCTCCGCACAGACGACGAACTTGGCGAGCACCTCCTCCTTCTCGCCGTCCCGGCTCGCGACTACTCCGGTGACGGTTCCCTGATCGTCGAAGACCGGGGTCGTCGCGTGGGTCTCGTATAGGACTTTGGCCCCCGCGGCCTCCGCGTTGTCGAGAACTGCCTGGTCGAGGTCCTTGCGGGGCTTCACCAAGCCGTAATCGCAGAATTCATCCAGCTCTGGAAACGGCAAGGCGAGGGTGCGGCCGGCGGCATGAACCCGAAGGCCCCGTACACGTTCCCACGTCGCCATCTCCTGAGCGAGCCCCATCTCTTCCAGGACCTTGACTGCCCGGGGAGTCAGTCCGTCCCCACAGGTCTTCTCCCGGGGGAACACCTTTTTCTCGCACACGAGAACCGAGTGGCCACGGGTGGCTAGGAGATGGGCGGTCGCAGCTCCCGAAGGGCCTCCGCCGACGACGACTACATCGACTTCTGTGGCCACCGCGGCTGCTCCCTTCTGCGCTCCGACGGGCCCGACGCTGAGCTTGTGAAAGTTTTCACGAGCGCGCCCACGAGTCTAATCCCGTTCGCGGCCGCGGACCCTCGCCGGTTTACTTGACCGTGAGCGTCCCGTTCATAGAGGTGGGGTGGATGTCGCACTGGAAGTAGTAGGTGCCGGCCTTCAACGGGTTCACCTTGTAATCGGTGGCGTTGGGTCCGGTAACCACGCTCCCCTTGAACAGCTCCTTGCCGCCCTTCTTGTCGTAGATGCCGACGTTGTGCGTCGTCGAATCCTTGTTGTCGAAGTGCAGGGTGACGGGCTTATCGGCGGGGAGAGTGAGCGTCGAGGTGGTGAACTGCACGTTCTGAGCGACCAGCGTTGGAACGCTCGGTGCAGAGGAACCGGTCGAGGCCCCCGGCGAGGGCGTCGCCGCGCCCTTATTTACGCTGGCCAGGATCGCTATCGCGGCGATGGGGATCAGGAGGTAGAGCAGAACCATGAATGCCCCTCCCCGGGAGCGACCGCTGCCCGATGCACTTACCACCGGCACCCCTGTGGAAACGAGCTCATCGATCAGCTTGCGGCGTTCGTACATGGCTTGTTGGCCTGCGAACTGGGCATCGGTGGCTGACTCGTCCTCGGGGCGAAGGCGCGTTCCGGTCGTGGTTCCGGCGGACACCCCAGAAGGCAGAGGCGCGGAAGCGGCCGGTTGGGCGGCCGGGACCTGGGCTGCCGGGACCTGGGCTGCTGCGACCGGCACAGGCGCCGACGCATCGGCCGGGGTGGGTGGTGGGGGGGCCTGGGTTGCGGCCATCTCGGGGGCCACCGTGGCGGAAGCGGCAGGGGCCGGCGCCGCCACAGCCGCCGGCGCTTCTGCCGGTGCCGCGGGTGGAACCTCCCCCGCCACAGCCGACGCCTCGGTGACTGCAGCGGGTGCCTCGGCAGGGGCGGGCTCGGACACCACAGGAGCCTCGGCTACCTCTTCGTCGGCAGCAGCCGGAACAGCGCCACCTTCGAACTGAGGCTGGGCTCCCGGCCACCACTTCGGTTCTTTCGGATGGGGAGAGCCCGCCTCTGCGCGAGCCCGCGCCGCCTTCGCCCGTCCCTCCGCAACCGCGGAAACGGAACCCTTCTGTTGCTCCTCGCTCAGAACTTCCGCGTAGATCTGTTCCGGGTCCACTCGCGCTCCTGGTTGTGGGTGAGGCGGCCAAATCTACATGCGTCCGAACCTCATCTCCATCATCAGAGATCGATGCGTCAGCCCATTCAATCGATCCTGTCGATCGCGGCCGATGCCAACGCTCTCAGGGACACGCGCGGATCCTCGTCGATCGGGGCCCGAAAAAGAGCTTCTGTCGCGTCAGCCCGGAGATCCTCGATCAAGGCCTCGGTTGCCGCTCTCGCTCCGGACACGTCCACGATGTTGCGGAGCTCGTCGACGTCTTCGACGCTGAGCGAATCGCTTCCCCACCTGGAGGCGAAATCGGCCCGTTCCTGGGGGCCGAGAGATTCGACGGTCTTCACGAACAACAGGTTGCGCTTGCCCTCGCGTATATCGGCACCAACGGGCTTGCCAACATTCGCCGGATCTCCGAATACGCCAAGCAGGTCATCCCGAAGTTGGAATGCCTCGCCGAGAGGCCCCCCGAAAGCACAGAGAGCGTCCACAAGATCGCGCGATCCGCGCGCGAGTGTTGCTCCCAGCATGAGGGGCTTTTCGACCGAGTAGCCGCCGGATTTCATTGTCGCGATCAAGCGCGCATGTTCCTGAGTGATGAAAACCTGTTCGGCCGCCATGACGTCAAGGAACTGACCTGCGATCACTTGCTGCCGCATCTCGGAATAGACGGTGAACGCCCGCGCCATGTCCTCCGCATCGAACCCGGAGGTCATGAACAGATCGTCGGCCAATACAAGGGCAAGATCGCCCACCAAGATCGCAACGCTCTGGCCCTGCTGTACGTGCACCGCTGGTTCACCTCGGCGCTGCTCGGACGCATCCATGATGTCGTCATGAACGACCGCAAATGTGTGCAGCAACTCGAGGCTCGCCGCACACCTTGAGATGGCTTCCTCGTTCGTTCCCCCCGCGGCACGGTATCCCCAATAGCAGAATGCCGGCCGGAGACGCTTACCGCCGGCGTTCACCACTCGCTCGATCTCGTCGATGAGCGGAGCGGCCTCTGGAGAGGCGCGTCGCCGTTGGGCCAGGAACTCTTGGAGTATCTGATCGATCCTCACACGAAGCTCGAGGATCGGATCCTGACTCATCCTCCGACCTGGTTTATGGCGTGGATCAGCTCGCCGGGAGTCACCGTCCCCTCGAATTTGGCAGACACCCGTCCCCGGCTATCGACCACGAAAGTCCAGGGGTCAGTTTGCAGCCCCCATTCCCGGACCGCGGCGGACTTTGGAAGCGAAGTCGGTTGAGCAGGCAGCTTGCCGCTGCGGGGAAGTTGGTAGATCTCCACGTGGATGAATGTCATCTTCGGAAACCGAGTCGAGACCTTCTTTGCGATGTTGAGCATCGGGCCGCACAGCTGAGATGCGCAGTACTTGGGGGTTGCGAAGACGACTACGAATGGCCGGTGGGAGCGCACCGCATCGGCGATCGAAGTCGTATAGAAGCGCTTGTCGGGATGAGGATCGGTAGTGATGTGGGCCAGCGCCTTACCGCTGCCCGTGAGTGAATCGGACGCCGGCACCCGCTGTCCGACCGCAGGGGTTGTGCCCTTGGTACTGACGGCGAAATTCTGGACGTCCGTCTCGTGCAAGCCGCCGCCCGACAGCGTGATCGCCGCCTGCCATGTACCTGCATGGCTGAACGAGGCATGTCCCTCATAGAAACCGATGGCCGGTTTGATACCCCAAATGAAACGCGTTTGGATCGTCGAGACCGGTGTGGTTGAGGACTTCTTCGGATCGAAGAACGCTATGCGCATATGTGTGTGTGGCTTGCCGATGGGCGCACCATTACGGTTCAGCAGGCCCAGGAGGAAACGATTGCTTCCGACCAGCACCTCACTCGACGCGATGACGGGTATGGCCTTCGCGCCCGGCGACAAAGTGGGTTTCGCGATGATGGCCTGCCCGCCCGGCTTCGAAGGGGAAGGTGCAGACGACCCACACGCAGCGCACGCGGCCACGACGACGCCGAGAAGGATCCGCAGTGAGAATCTCACGACAGAGACACTAGCGGTGCTGACGCTCTTATCGCGCCTGTAACATCGCCTCGCTGATGACTCGCTTCCAGAAGCTGTCGCTCGGCTCGACCGCAGCCACCCTTCTCCTCGTCGCGATAGGGGGCTTGGTGCGGGCAACCAAATCTGGGCTCGGATGCGGCACCGACTGGCCGCACTGCCAGGGCCACCTCGTGCCTTCGATGGAGAATCGTGCGGTAGTGATCGAGTACTCCCACCGTGTCACTGCAACGGTGGTGGTGGTGCTCATCGGCGCTCTGGCACTGGCCGCCTTCTTTGAGCACAGGCGCTCGCCCCGGATCCTGTGGCCGTCGGTGGCAGCTTTCGGTCTGGTGATCGTGCAGGCCATCCTGGGAGCCGTCGTGGTCAAGATGGAGTTGGAAGCCGTTTCAGTGGTTCTCCACCTGTTCACGGCGATGCTGTTGCTGGGTCTTCTCGTGTACATCACGGTGGCCTCGTTCGCCGCTTCTGGACAGGTCGCCGCCGCCGATCTTGGAGTGAGCAACCAGGCCGGATTTGCAGCCAGCTCGGTTCTGCTCCTGCTCTTGGTCGGCTCCTACGTGAGCGGCCGGGGGGCCGGAAACGTCTTCACGGATTGGCCCTTGATGAACGGGCACTTGATCCCGAATCTCAGCTTTCAGTTGGCCGCGTTGCACTTCCTCCACAGGGCACTGGCTCTGATCGTAGGTGTCGTCGTCGCCTGGGTTGGCATCAGGGTGCTCCGCCGGAAGGACGAGTTTCCCGTTCAGGCAAAGCTCATCCACGCCGCCATGGGCCTCTTTGCGATCGAGGTCCTAATAGGCGCCCTGAACGTGTGGACCGATCTGAATGCGGCAGCAGTGACCGCTCATCTGCTGACCGGGGCTTTGATCTGGAGCTGTCTCGTAGCCGTGTCGGTGGTCTCCCATCCGGCGCTGGAGCATGTCGCCGGAGAAGAGGCCAGGATGTCCGCTCGGCCTGCGCTGGAAGGAAGCTGATGGCTCGCGCCGTGGTGACGGGGTCGACGTCGATCTCGCAGGAGGCGGAAGCCGCCGCGGATATCGCCCCGGCTTCCTTAGGCGCGCGAGCCGCGGCTTACTTCGCCCTCACAAAACCACGCATCATCGAATTGCTGCTCGTCACAACGGTGCCACCGATGTTCGTCGCAGCTCGGGGGTGGCCGCCACTGTGGGTGACGCTGGCCACTCTGGTAGGCGGTTCCCTATCGGCCGGAGGCGCGAATGCGATCAATTGCTATCTCGATCGAGACATCGACCAGGTGATGACGCGCACGAGAAGGCGGCCCTTGCCCGCGCACAAGGTCAGCCCGCAGAACGCTCTGGTATTCGGCGTCACGCTCGGCATCGTGGCATTCATCTTCCTGTGGGTGACCGTGAATCTCCTTGCCGCCAGCCTGACGTCAGTCGCTCTTCTCTTTTACGTTGGTGTTTACACGTTCTGGTTGAAGCGGAGAACTCCCCAGAACATCGTGATCGGCGGAGCGGCGGGAGCCATGCCGGTCCTGGTCGGATGGGCCGCCATAACCGGCAGGGTGAGCCTGCCCGCCCTGGCGTTGTTCGCGATCGTCTTCTACTGGACTCCCCCGCACTTCTGGGCGCTATCGATGAGATACGAAAAGGAGTACGCCGCAGCCGGGGTGCCGATGATGCCCGTCGTCTACGGGAGGGCCGAGACCGCCAAGCACATCCTGCTTTATTCATTCCTGCTGCTGGCGATGAGCCTCATCTTCTTCTCCGTAGCCCGCATGGGCCTCGTCTACCTGGCCAGCGCCCTGGTGCTCAACGGCACCTTCATCTACTGGGCGGTGAAGGTGTGGCGGGACCCCGCTCCCCGGGTCGCATGGAGCCTGTTCCGCTTCTCGATCTACTACCTAGCCCTGCTCTTCGCAGCGATGGCCGTCGACGAGTTACTGCCTCTGCGAAGCATCCTCCACTAGTCCCCCCTTGCGGTTCCACTCGTGCCCGCCCCGCCATGCGCCTCTGGTAACTGGAAGCAGGACGGTAGAAGCGGACCCGGACACCAGCGCCTCGAGGGGTGGGTGCGATCCGGATACTGCTACTTGACGGTAAGTGTTCCGTTCATCGAGGCCGGGTGGATGTCGCACTGGTAGTAGTAGGTCCCCGGTTTGAAGGGCTTCACCTTGTAGTCGGTTGTGGTCGGACCCGTCACGACGTTCCCCTTGAAGAGCTCCTTGCCGGCCTTCTTGTCGTAGATGCCGACGTTGTGGGAAGTCGAGTCCTGGTTGTCGAAATGGATGGTGAACCCCTTCTTTCCGATCACGGTCAAGGTCTTCTGCACGAAAGCTACGTTCTTAGCGTCCAGGGTCGCGGTGTTGCTGACGGCCGCGGCAGGCGGCGGACCCCCTCCCTTGCTCGTGGTGGTCGTGGAGGTGGAGAAGTTGATCTGCGTCAGAACGATCCCGATAACCACCGGGAAAAGCGCAACCATGAACAGCTCAACCACGGTGCCTCGGGCCATTCTTGGCCTGGAGGCCAGATAGGCGGCGGCGCCGAGGACATCGATAGCAACCGCCAGAGCGACGATGACTGCTGCCTCCGACGGGATGTTCAGCAGGATCCTGGACAGACCGATGGTGACTATGGCGATAAGCAAGAGTGCGCCGACCGGGATCAGGATCGGCAGGGGAAGCTTGATCCGCAACTCGCGTACGACGTTCTGATCGCGATGCTCTTGCATCAGGTTCTCATGTCCCAGGCCTGCAACTCTCTCTCGAAATCATCCCAACTGACTTGTTCGACCACGTTTCCAGCTTCTTCGCGCGCGTACCAACGGAAAAACATCACGGTGATGATCCCCCACAACAAAAGGCCGCCTACGATCTTCATGATCAGGCCCGCCAGCATCTGATCGACAACCACAGAGAGGCCCCACAAGCGGGGAACGCTCTCGTAGAACGTATAGATCGGCCGGTGAGCGAAGGTAAGGAAAGAGGCGGGGACCGTCGGAAGAACCGACTGGAGAAAGAGGTAAAACATCTTTGCCGGGTCCGACAAGCGAGAGAGCTCTGGCAGTGGATCGACGACCGGCCACCACATCATCAGAGCTGTGAGCAGGACACCGAGGTGAACGGTGAAGTGCACCGGTTCCGAGCGCAGCGTTTCGTTCATCAACGCCGGCCAATGGATCAGCACGAACATCCCATTGAAGGCGAGGAAGCCCACGACCGGCTTCGTGAGGAAGCGCGCCGTTCTGAACACTCGCTTCGGGGCCAGCAGCCTTCTCAGTAGCCACGCCGGCATCCCCATCAGGAGCAAAGGAGGCGCGACCAAGGCGATGATCATGTGCTGCACCATGTGGGCGCTGAACAGATAGTGATCGGCCAGCTCGTCCATCGGCCAATCGACCGAAAGCCACAGCACGAGCACTCCCGCGGTGAAGAAGAACTTTTGCTTGCGTGTGGCGACGAACCGCTTGCCCTCTGCGCCCCCCCACCGGGTGATGGCAAGGAAGTACCCGCCCAAGAGCAGGCCCAGTGGCAACCAGACCTCGGGATGAGGTTCCCACTGCCAAGGCGAGGGGGTCATGAGGCTCTCCTTCCTCAGCCGGCGGGAAGGGGGGCGCGCGTCAGGAGCGTTACGAGGACAACAGAGAACACCACCAAAGCAAGGACAACTCCGATCAAGAAGAAACGCCGGAAGACGTGACTGTCGAAGCGCAAGTGCATGAACCACAGCACGACGAGCAGGAATTTGACTACCGACATGATCAGAAGCATGGGGATGAGAAGGTCCTTCACCGCAGTTATGTAGTAGACGGTCACCTCGATAGCAGTGATCACCGCCAAGATGATCGCGATGGTCACGTACTGGCGGGGCTCGGGATGTCCTGGACTGTCGTGGGCCTCATAGTCCTCGTAGACAGGCTGTTTCATTTATGGCGTCCTTACTTCGAGGGGATCAGGTAGACGACCGTAAAGATGACGATCCAGACGATGTCAACAAAGTGCCAGTAGAGGCCGATCAGCTCGACCTTGCGAGCTTGGTCGGGACCCAGCCTGCCCAAGAAAGACATCGCCACCAGTGACAGCAACATCAAGATGCCCACCGTCACGTGCGCTCCGTGGAAGCCCGTAAGCACGAAGAATGCACTGCCGAAGGTGCTCGTAGAAAGCGATAACCCGCGGTGGTAAAAGTCTGTGAACTCGAAGATCTGTCCCCCAACGAAGATCATGCCCAACAGAGCTGTGGCCAGCAGCCAGATCCTCATTCCCCGGTCATCACGCTTCTGCGCGGCTGCCAAGGCGAGAACCATCGTCAGACTGGACATCAGAAGAACGAATGAGCTAACCGACGTGTAGGGGATGTTGTAGATCTGGTGGGGACGCGGGCCACAACCCGCGCATACTCGGTTCCGGTACAGCAGGTAGGTAGAGATAAGGGAACCGAAGAAGAGGCATTCCGACCCCAAGAAGCCCCACATCGCGAGTTTGGTGTTATCGAGCCCGGTAGCGGTCGGAGGCTCATGGCCGACAACGATGACCTGCTCTGGCGTGCTCATTCTTCCGCCGTCGGAGGCTCGAGGACCCAGCCGTAGACGCCGGTCAGCAGAACCAGAAGCCCGATACCGACCAGCCACCACAGCTTGTAGATCACGCCGTAGCCCATGATCGGCAATCCGAATGCGAGGACGAGCGGGAAATAGGAGGGCGACGGCATGTGGATACCGTGCCCATGTTCGTCCACCACCGCGGTGCCTTCATCCACCATGTCCGCGCCTCCGGCGAAGACGCGCACCGGGGCACCGGACGGCCCGGGGATGTACTTGCGGTGCCACCAATCGTCGCGGCTCTCGACCAGCGGAATCTGCTCGAAGTTGTACTCGGGCGGCGGCGACGGAGTGGACCACTCCAGAGTACGTGCGTCCCATGGGTCGGGTCCTGACTCGGCGCGAAGCCGGCGGCTGCGTTGAGTGTTGATGATAAAGACGAGTATCGAAGCCGCAATAGTGAAAGCTCCGATGGTTTCGATGAAATTCCAGATATTCCATCCCAGCCCGTCGGGGTACGTGTAGATGCGCCGGGGCATCCCTTCGAGGCCAAGGATGTGCATGGGGCCGAACGTCACGTTGAACCCGATCAGCATCAACCAGAAGTGCAGCTTGCCCAGCCCTTCGGACAACGTGTAGCCGAAGGCTTTCGGCCACCAGTAGTAGACACCGGAGAACAAACCGAAGATCGCGCCGCCGAACAACACGTAGTGGAAGTGGGCGACGATGTAGTACGTATCGGTCTGTTGGGCGTCGGCCGGAACCACCGCGTGGGTAACCCCAGACAACCCCCCGATGATGAACATCGCGACGAACCCGATCGAGAAGAGCATCGGCGTCTTGAACCTCAGCGAACCACCCCACATCGTTCCGATCCAGTTGAAGATCTTCACTCCCGTGGGAACGGCGATGAACATCGTTGACAGAGCGAAGGCGGAGTTCGCGACCGGCCCCAGGCCCGCAGCAAACATGTGGTGCGCCCAAACGCCCCATCCCATGAACCCGATGGCAATGCCCGAGAAAACCACGGCGCCATAACCGAACAGGGGCTTGCGCGAGAACGTCGGCAAGACCTCGGACACGATGCCCATCGCGGGAAGGATCATGATGTACACCTCCGGGTGGCCGAACACCCAGAAGAGGTGCTGCCACAAGAGCGGCTCTCCTCCCTTGGCGGGATCGAAGAACACCGCTCCGAAAACCCTGGAGAACATCAGTTCGAACAGAGCCACAGCGATGACCGGCATGGCGAACAGCAACAGGAACGAAGTCACCAACGACATCCAGACGAATACCGGCATGCGCATGAGGGTCATGCCAGGAGCACGCATGTTGATGATCGTGACGATGAAGTTAGCAGCACCTGCCAGCGACGCGACTCCCAAGATCTGCAAGCCGATCGAATAGAAGGTCATGCCGTGACTTGGCAGGGTAGTGCTTAGAGGGGCGTACCCGAACCATCCCCCGTCAGGGGCGCCACCTAACGCAAAGCTCGAGTACAGGAACAGTCCGCCAAGCACGAACAGCCAGTAACTGAACGCGTTGAGACGGGGAAAAGCAACGTCCCGGGCGCCGATCATGAGTGGCACCAGGTAGTTCATCAGACCGACGCCGAACGGCATGACGACAAGGAAAATCATGGTCAAGCCGTGCATGGTGAAGAACTGGTTATAAGCATTCGCACTGAGAACCGTGTTGTTGGGCTTGGCGAGCTGCAGCCTGATGACCAGGGCTTCGGAACCGCCGATCACGAAGAAGGCGAGCGCGGTGACGATGTACATGATTCCGATCCGCTTGTGATCCACCGAAGTCATCCAACTCCACCACCCGGTCTTGGCGGTGGGCCGACTGAAGATCCTTCTTCGCTGCTCGAGCACGACGGTTGCCATCAATCAACTCCCTTGGGGAAACGCATCACTTCAGGCTCTGCAGATAGGCGACGAGTTCTTTGATCTGCGTAGAGGTCAATCCAAGCTTAGGCATATCAACTCCCGGCTTCATTGCGGAGGGGTTGTTGAGCCAGTTCGTCAGGTTGGTGGTGTTGTTCACGTACGTCTCTCCAGCGAAACGCGTGCGGCTCGCGAAGTGGGTGAGATTCGGGCCGACCACGCCTTGAGCAGAGGTTCCGAGAACGGCGTGACACCCCGAACATGCAGGACCCCCGGGAAACGAGCCGCCGGCGCCGCCATGGAGGAACAGCTTCTGGCCGGCTGCGGCATCACCCGAGAGCGCCGCCTTCTGGGCCGGCTGTTGCTGCTGAGCAACCCACGTTCGATAGGCGGCCGGCGTTTGAACGAAAACTCTCACGCGCATATTGGCGTGGGACAGCCCACAGAACTCCTTGCATTGGCCGAGATAGACGCCCGGCTTGTTCGTCTCGAACATCAAGTGGTTGACGTGCCCGGGCACGACGTCCTGCGTGCCCGACAGCGCCGGGACCCAGAAGCTGTGGATGACGTCGGCGCCTTTCAGAGACAGATAAACCGGTGTGCCGGTGGGCATGTGCAGCTCGTTCGCCGTCATGATGCGCTGCTGCGGATACTCGAACTGCCACCAGAACTGGTGGCCCGTCACCGTCACATTGATGACGTTGCTGCCTGTAGGTCTTTGGGCGATGTCGAAGATCGTCTTCACGGTGGGCACGCCGATGCCGGCCAGGATGAGGGCCGGGATAATCGTCAAGATCACTTCAAGCTTGGTGTTGCCGTGGAACTGGGCCGGCTGCCGGTCGGGCCGCTGACGAAACTTGAGTAGGGCGTATACCAGCGCGCCCTCGACGAGAAAGAAGATGACCACCGCGATCCCGAAGACGAGGTTCCAGAGCGAATCGGCCTCTTTGGCGGTCTTGCCCACCGGCGACAGGGCGCTCTGCGGATATTTGACAGAGCAGCCGGTGGCCACGAAGGCAACGAGAAGGAGTACCCCCCAACGGAGCCAGCGTCTAACTCCCTCAATTCTCCGTCGCGACATCGATCCTCGTGGCTGCGCGGATACAGACGGCAGGCAATATATATGAGTCATGGTGCCGATGAACGAACTCGAACCCGCGGGCCACTCGCGCACGCGCCGAAGGATAGTGATCGCGGGGATCGCGCTCGTCGTTGTCGCGGGCCTGCTGGCGCTGGGTCTCCAACGTGCCCCGGTCCGCCGAGTAGCTCCGTCCTTCAGCCTGCCGCGCCTCGATGGCCGGGGCTCTATCTCGAGCTCGCAACTCCAAGGAACGCCTCTTGTGGTGAACTTCTTTGCCTCTTGGTGCACCCCGTGTCGAGAAGAAGCTCGGCTGCTCGAGCGAACGTGGCAGCGATACAAGGGCCGGGGGATCCACTTCCTCGGAGTGGACGTCACCGACACGCAGTCGTCCGCCAAGGACTTTTTGCGTAAATACGGCATCACTTACCCCGTGGTGACCGACTATTCGCTGGCGTACGCACAGAAGATGAAGGTGCCAGGCCTGCCCATCACCTACTTCATCGACGGCGCCGGTCGCTTCCTGTCGACCGCCGCAGGTAAGAAACTGGGGATCCAGCACTCCGGTACTACCGTCCTCGGGGCGATCTCGCCGGCCGAGCTCCGGAAGGGAGCTGACGCCCTGCTGGGCCATTGAGCTCCCGCCCCCGTTCGCGATCCGTATGACCTCCAGACGTTTTAGGCTGGCGGCGCCAATGGATCGAGTCACGGCTTCGCCTCCCACGAGACGCCGCGCAAAGTTTGCTATCGGCGCCGCAATCATCCTCTTCGCGCTTCTCGGTCTCATCGGGTGGGCGATGGCCCGCCCCGGGTCAACCTCGTATTACTTGACGCCCACAGAGCTCAGGGCCAAAGCGCCTGCCACGGCGAAGACGTATCGCGTCTCTGGCAACGTAGTTCGCGGCTCGATACACCGCCGTGGCCTCGCCACGAGCTTCGCCATCACCGATTCCCATAACAGGGTCATCGTCACCACCACTCAGGCGTTGCCAAGCGCATTCAAGGTCGGCGCCCAAGTTGTCGCCGATGGCACTTACAACGGCCATTCGTTTAGCGCGACGCAAGTGCTGGCGAAGTGCCCGTCGAAGTTCAAACCGAAAGACTGAGGCTTGTGCCCTCGCTAGGCCCACTCGGGCATCCCAGCCTCATCGCGGCGCTGGGCTTCGTCGTGGTCGCCGGAGCGCTTTTCGTCGCGTCCGCAGTGAAAGACCGCCCCGAGTGGAGCGACGCAGGGCAGAGGGCCTTGCGCGTTGCCGCTGGACTCGTCGTCCTGGCCGTCGCCGCACTACTCAGCGCCCTCTTCTCGCACGACTTCTCGTTCGAGTACGTAGCGAATTACTCATCTCGTTCGCTGTCCGGCCCTTACACGCTGACTGCGCTGTGGGGAGGAATGGAGGGCTCTCTGCTCTTCTGGACGTTCCTACTGATGATCTATGCAGTCATCGCTCTCAAGACGGCCCCCGCGATCACCGCGCGCCTGGTCGCGTGGGCGGGCGCGGTGCTGTCGGGCATCGCGATGTTCTTCCTCACGTTGATCGTTGTTGCGGCAGATCCTTTCCATCGGCTGGCACCGGTGCCTTCTGACGGGCACGGCCTCAACCCGCTGCTGCAATCGCCCGGCATGTTGATCCATCCGCCCCTGCTCTATACGGGCTTCGTCGGGTTCTCCATCCCGTTCGCCTTCGCGATGTCGGCTCTGCTATCCCGCCGCCTCGAAGACACTTGGTTCACTGCCACGAGGCGATGGACGCTCTTCGCCTGGAGCGCACTCTCGATCGGCATCGTGCTGGGGGGAGCGTGGGCCTACACCGAGTTGGGGTGGGGGGGATATTGGGCCTGGGACCCTGTCGAGAACGCCTCTTTCCTTCCCTGGCTCACGGCTACTGCATTCCTCCATTCCGTCATCATCCAGGAGAAGCGGCGCATGCTGAAGGTCTGGAATGTCTCGCTGATCCTGCTCACCTACGTGCTCGCGGTGTTCGGCACGTTCCTGACACGTTCGGGCATCCTCTCGAGCATCCACACCTTCACCGAAGGCCCGATCGGCAAGTGGTTCCTTCCCTTCCTGGCGGCGATGCTGATCGGTGGTCTGTCGGTGATCGCACTCCGTTTCGACGACCTCCGTAGCGAGAATCGGTTCGACTCCTTGCTGTCGCGCGAGTCGGCATTCCTTGCGAACAACGTGCTCTTTGTGGCTGCTGCCTTCACCGTCTTGTGGGGGACCGTCTACCCGATCCTCAGCGAGGTGACGAGCGGAGTTCGGCTATCGGTAGGTCCGCCGTTCTTCAACACTGTGTTCCTGCCCATCGCCATCGCGATCGTTGGCCTTACCGGGATCGGGCCCTTGATCTCGTGGCGCAGGATGAGCAAGGGCGCGTTCAGCCGGATCGTAAGGGTCCCGTTGGCGATCGGGGCAGCGGTCGTGATCCTGCTGGGGGCCCGGGGCGTTCACAGCATCGGCGCGCTGGTTGCCTTCGGGCTATGCGCCTTCACTGCTGCGGCTATCGCGTCCGAGTTCGCGCGCGGGAGCCGCGTGTACAGGTCGCGTGGGGCTTCGTGGCTGCATGCACTGGGACAGACCATCCTGCGCAACCGGCGGCGCTACGGCGGCTACATAGTTCACCTCGGCGTGCTGCTGATAGTGGTCGGCTTGGCGGGCTCGGCATTCCGCACCGAGAGGCAGGCGTTGCTGAACCGCGGCGAATCCATGCGTGTAGGTCACTACACCCTGACCTACACGCACCTCGCGCGCATGTCGACGCCGGAGAAGTTCGTCAATCGAGCGACCGTGACGGTGGCTCGGGGGGGCCGCGATATAGCCACTCTCTACCCCCAACGCAACTTCCACTTCGCGCAGCGCCAGCCCCAGTCCGAGGTAGCGATTCGAACCAACCCGCAGGAGGATCTGTACGTCGTCGTTACCTCGGTAGATCCGAACGGCGCGATCGCCTTGCGCGCCTTTGTCAATCCGCTCACCTGGTGGATCTGGGTGGGAGCTGGAGTGATGGCTCTGGGGATGGGCATCTTGCTCACGGGAGGGCCAACTGCTGCCGCGCCCAAACGGGCGCAAGGACTGGTACGCGAACCGGCGCTGGCGGCTAAGTGAGACGGTTGACGATGGCTGCAGCCGTGGCGATAACCGTGCTCGTCGCGCTGTCTCCAATCTCTGCTTCTGCGGGACCGCAAGACGTCGCCAACAGCATCTCGGAGCAAGTGATGTCACCCTTCTGTCCGGGGGTGACGCTGCATGATTGTCCTTCCGACAACGCGATCCAGCTCCGCTCTCAGATCGCGAAATGGGCGTCGAGGGGATGGTCGCGACAAAGGATCATGGCCAAGCTTCTTGCTGAATACGGTCCCGACATCCGTGCGGTTCCCTCCGACCGGGGCGCCTCCCTACTGGTGTGGCTTCTCCCCGCCGTCGCGGTTGTCCTGGGCGCGGCCACAGCCGCCGCGTTGGCGCGGCGCTGGACCCAAAAGAGCGATGAACAACCTCCGCCATTGGACCTCCCGCCGCATGACCGGCAGAGGCTCGAAGAGGAGCTTGCCTTGGTGCGGGGCGAACGATGAGTTTGTTGGTAGTGCTGTGCGTAGCAGTGGCAGGTCTGTTGTACGTCGCGGGACCACTGACCCGGCCGGGAAGGCATCGGGCCGACCCGGCCCGGGGTCTCGGCGAAGAATTAGCCGCTCGCAAACGCGCCGCGTTGCTTGGCATCGTCGATCTCGAGGGCGAACGGGCGGTGGGCAAGTTGAACGACGAGGATTTTGCGGCGCTAAGGAGCGAGTACGAAGCAGAGGCTTTGGTGGCGATCGCCGAGTTGGATCAGTTGCACAGCGCGGGTCCCGGGCATGACCTCGAGCGCGAGATTGCAGAGCTCAAAGCTCGTCTCGCCGAGGGTGAAGAACTTTACTAACCGAGCATCACGCCCTCTGCTGGCCATCCTGGCCGCCGGCGTCGTGCTATTCCCGCTGCGGGCAACAGGTGCCGTGTCGGGAACGATCGAGGGCCAGGTCATAAGGGCCCCCTCCGACTCGCCCTTGGCAGGGGTCCGCGTAACGCTGATGGGTGCAGATCGCGGCGGTTCCAACCCCATCACGCGCACCGCTGTGACCGACCGGCATGGCTCTTACACGTTCGACAATGTCCCCGCGTCCAATAACCGGGTCTACGCTCTGAATGCGATCTACGACCGCGGTCTCTTCGCCGGAGGCGCGATCCAGATTCCCAGCAACACGTCGAAGCGACCCGTGATCAAGACGCGTTTACGCGTATGGAAAACGACGACCGATCCATCGGCGATCTTGATCGCGCGCGACGACCTCTTTGTCCAGCAGCAACACGACGGTGCCGGCGTTATCGAGTCCATAAGTGTCCAGAACAACACCAATGCTGCTTACATAGGCAGAGGAGCCGATGTTGTCCATTCGGCCACGGGGGCGGTTCCCAGTTTGGGCTTCGCGCTGCCATCAGGCGCGTCGCGCGGCGGGTTCGCGATAGTGCAGTCGGACCTCGACATCCCGGAGCTTCGCCCCACCGATTTCGGGGTCGCTGCCACCAGCGCCATCCCGCCGGGCCTCACCAAGATCACCTACTCCTATCGCGTTCAAGGACTGGTGGGGTCCACCGACATCTCCAGAACAACGTTGTACCCCACCGTCGAAACCAGCGTCTTCGCCGCGCCTCCCCTTGGGATCCAGAGCAACCGCTTGAAACGAGCTGGCGATGTCACCATCGGCAAGATCAAGTACCAAAGGTGGTCATCGACAGCCCCGCTGGCGCCGGGCGACGAGCTTCAGGCGCTCGCTGTCGCCCGGGCAGGGCTGGCTCCCGGCCTCATCATCGGCATCGTCGCTGGGTTCGTCTTGTTCGCTCTTGCCGGTCTGTTGTTCTATCTCCGCAGCCCTTCCCGCCGATCGCGGCCACACATGGCGGCACCGGCTTCTGCCCGAAAAGACCTGCTGGTCGCAATAGCCAAGCTCGACCGGCGACACGAGACCGGCGAGGTCGCCGACGATGAATGGAGACAGACGAGAGCGAAACTGAAAGCGCAAGTGGAACGGCAACCATGATCCACATCGGGAGCCTCAACGTCTTCTTCGGGCGGACCGTTGCCCTCGATCACGTCGACCTCGATCTGGAGCCCGGCGTGGTCGGCCTCTTTGGGCAGAACGCGTCAGGTAAGTCGACCCTCCTTCGGGTTCTGGCCGGCCTCCTCGAGCCGACCTCGGGTGAGGTCACTTGGAACGGGACCCCGCTGAACTCGTCCGGTGAGGGGCTGCGCGCCCGCATCGGCTATGCGGGGCACGCATCTGGTCTCTACCTCAGGCTCTCGATCCGCGAGAACCTCGCTCTCTTCGCGCGCCTCTACGGCGTACTGCCGCAGCGTGTGGACATCGCGCTGGACATGCTCGACCTGACGTCGCGGGCGGCGACGCCCGTCGGCCGGTTGTCTGCCGGGTTCAAACGGAGAGCCGGGGTCGCCCGGGCTCTGCTGCACGAGCCCGACATGCTGCTCCTTGACGAGCCCTATGCGCATCTCGACGACGAGGCTTCTGACGCAGTGTCGGAGGCGATCCGGTCCTGGCGTGCGCCCGGACGAACAGCGGTGATCGCCACCCACGGAGCAAAGAGGATCAAGCAGTTCACCGATGCTCGCGTGGTGTTGCAGCGAGGGCGCGTCGTGACGCAGCTCGATGCAGCTGCGCTGGCGGCGAGGACACCGGTATGAGCATCGCGGCTCCCGGTTTTCTCGGCAAAACGTGGGCATTGGTGGTCAAGGACGTCAGACTCGAACTGCGCGGGCGCGACACGCTGCCGCCGATGATCGCCTTCGCAGGCGCCGTCGCGCTGTTGCTGGCGTTCTCGATCCCGTCGACGGGATCCGTCACGGCCCCCGTCAAGCTCGTTGCCGGAAGCGTTCCCCTCGCCGATGTGCTGGCTGGTTTCCTGTGGGTGACCGTGCTGTTCGCCGGCCTCATCGGCTTCGCGCGCACTTTTGAAGTCGAGCGCGAGGAAGCGGCTATGGATTCGCTTCTTATGGCGCCTCTGGACCGGTCCGGCTTGTTCTTCGGAAAGGCGATCCCCAACCTGCTATTCATCGCGCTGGTAGAGGTGATCCTGATCCCTCTCTTTGCGATCCTCTTCAGCATCCAGTTGGGGGACTCCTGGCCTCTGCTGATCCTTGTGACCCTTCTCGCCGACCTCGGTTTCGTTGCAGTGGGAACCCTGTTCTCGTCGCTGGCGGCACAGACGACCAGCCGAGAGTTGATCTTGCCGCTCTTGGCCTTGCCGATCCTGGTACCGGTATTCATCGGTGCTGTTGTTCTCACGTCTGATCTCTTCATCGGGAGCGCGCTCGCCGACGTGGCGCGACGAGGATGGTTCGCAGTGCTCGTGGCTTTCGACGTCATCTTCATCACCGCTGGAGCGCTGCTGTTCGAGTTCACTTTGGAATAGAGCCGATCGGGCGCGATCCGGAGACGC
>JAXDJR010000128.1:0-4256 GCA_034667545.1 Actinomycetota bacterium | reverse complement strand
CCCGTCTCAGGCCCGAGGGGCTGCGGGCACGGCGCCACGTTCGAACAACGTCGGCCGCGGTCACCGGATGACCGTCACTCCAGCGTGCGATCCGTAGCTTTACTCGGACCCCTCCGGGGATGGCCTTGATGGCCGCCGCAAGGTAGGGGTGGGGATGCCCATGGGGGTCGAAGCGAAAGAGCGACGGGTAGACGGGCACCGCCAGCTCGTCAGTGAGATCGGAGGCGACCGGGGAGTAAGGGTCCAGGGTGGCAGGAGAGCCAACCACCCCGAAGGCCACCGCGCCGCCTTTATCCACTCGCGGTGAGGGCGTCCCCCGTGGGGAGCCGTTCAGGAAACCGCCTCCGCAGTCCCCCGTCCCATCCCCGCAGTGGTGCACCCCGGACGGGTTGGTACAGGCCGTCAGCGACACTCCGAGCGCCAGTGAAGCGGCGAAGAGGCGGGATCGCTGCACGGTGCTGGCCGCGGAGGCCGGCTCGGCTATTTCAGCCGAAAGGCAAGCAGGATCGTGGTGCCGGTAAAGATGATTGCAGTGATCACCGTGATGCGATCGAGGTTCCGTTCCATCACCGTTGAACCCATCGCTTGGCTCTGGACAGCTCCTCCGAACATCTCAGAGACGCCGCCGCCCCGCCCTGCGTGCAGCAGGATGAACAAGATCAGCGTCAGGGACGCCAGAACGTGTATCACTACCAGAAGCGTTGTCATGTGCCCTACCTCGATCGATGGAAGACGCTAAGCCTAGCTGGCCCGGAAACAAACGCCCCTAGCCCCGCTCCCGTACCACCGGTGTCCTCCGGGGCCAGGCGGCCGCTCCTCATCAGCCCCGTACGATCAGATCGACCGACCTCCCTGCGTCCCGCATCAGAACGCTGCACTAGGGCCATCGTTTCGGCGGCGCTCGATAGCTTCACGGAGCGGCTCGATCACCTGCTGATCTTCCTTCTCCACGCGATCGACGAAGTACGCAACTGCAGGCTCGGGGAAGTGACTTACCAGCCAATCGACCACCGACTTCACGGTCGATCGGGCGTACTGCTCGCGTGTGACCAGAGCCGAGTAGCGGTGAGCGAGCTGATCGTCGGTGCGGCGGAGCAGCCCCTTGTCGGCAAGCCGGCCAAGGGTGGTCATCACTGTGGTGTAGGCGATGGGGCGTTCCGCCTGGAGGATCTCGTACACGTCTCGGACAGAAACAACTCCCCGGTCCCAAACGACGTCCATGACCTCGCTCTCCAGTGGCCCCAAGAGGTCCGCAAGACTGTGCCTGCGTCTGGCCGTCATGCTGCCCTTCCGTGTTTGACTATTCTGGTAGTAGAGACCTTAGCCCACCATTCGGGGAGGCCTAGTCTCGGGCCGCCTCCACCAGCAGCGGGACGATATCCGTACCGTGGAGGTGCCCAAGAGAACCCCGCCGGGAGGCCGACTCCCCATAAGCGGACACGTTGTCTGGGGCGATCGAACCGCCGGAGATCAGGAGGGGCACGGGACCGTCGGTGTGGGCCTTGCGGGCGCAACTCGTGGAGTGGTCCGCAGTCACTGCCACGATGGTGTGCTTCAGGTCCAACTCGTCCAGCAAGGGAGCAAAGAAGTGCGCGTCGATAGCCTCGATGCTGTCGATCTTGCCCTCGTAGTCCCCGTCGTGGGCGGGAACATCGGGCCCTTTGATGTGGATGTAGAGCCCGTCGAACCCCTCGATGGCTTCTAGGGCGAGCTGCGCCCATGCTTCGTATTGCTCCTCCGGCGCCGTGCCCGTGGGTGCTTCGACCACGCCCATGCCGGTGAGCCGGGCGATGCCGAGCTCGACGGGCATCTCGACGAAACAGCCCATCTCGGGCCCGTATCGTTCTTTGAATGACACCAGGTTCGGAACGTGATCCCCGGGGTCCCGGGTTAGGACGAAGTTGCCCGGCAGCTCACCTGCTGCTCTGCGGGTGCCGTTGACCGCCGCCTTGTCCAGCACTTCGAAAGCCGCCGCCAGCCACGCATTGGTGATGTCGGCAGCTCGAGTGGCGGCGTCGTCCCCCTCATAACCCTCGAGGGGAGTGACGTGAACTACGTGATGGTCGAAGGTCTCTTTGGCTACGCCCAGATTCCCTTCGCGCCCGTAAGCCGGATCGGAATTGGTCACCATCGCAGACAGAGGACCTTGCTCGGAGCGAAGAACCAGAACGCCACGATGGCCCACCGTGGCGCGAAACTCAAAGCTGGCTTCCGGGATCCGAACTTCAGCCTGCACGTCTCCGGCCAAGCGTTTCGCCTGGTCCGAGGACAGCGACCGTCCGACGCGGCGATCGAGGATCAGCCATCCCTCCCCGTCGCGTTCGACGGTGGCAAAGTTGACCCTGTAAGCAAGATCGCCATCGGCCAGATCGAACCCGGCTCCTAGCGCTTCCAGGGGGCCGCGCCCGGTGTGCTGATCGCGCGGGTCGTAGCCGAGGATGGCGAAAACTGCGATATCGGATTCGGGCGCGATCCCCTTCCCCACCGTGGTGACGAACCCATTCCGTCCCTGCATCGCAAGGCGATCGAGATTTGGTGTGTCTGCTGCCTCCAATGGAGTCCTGCCGCCCAGCGCTTCGAGCCCGTCGTCCCCCAGCCCATCGAGGATCACGTAAAGGATCTTCTTGATCGTCACACAGCCGCCTTCACGATGGCTGCAAACTCGCCAGGATCCAGCGATGCGCCGCCAACCAAACCGCCGTCGACGTCCCGCTGCTTCATCAAGGCAGCTGCATTGCCAGCCTTCACGCTGCCCCCGTACAAGATCCTGGTCCGGTCTGCAACGCCACTATCGAAGAGCTCACCGAGCACTCCGCGGATGCGCGCGATCGTCGCTTGAGCATCCTCGGGCGTAGCCGTCTTGCCTGTCCCGATAGCCCAGATGGGCTCGTACGCGATCACGGATGCTGCCACCTGCTCGGCCTTGACGCCTTCGAGACCAGCTACAACCTGACGTTCGACCTTCTCGTTCGTTTCGCCGCGGTCGCGCTCTTGGTCTGTCTCGCCGCAGCACATGATCGGAACCAACCCGTGAGCGATCGCGGCCTTCACCTTGGCGTTGACGTCGCCATCTGTCTCTCCGAAGATCTCCCGCCTCTCCGAATGACCGAGGATCACATAGCGAACGCGCAGCGATGCCAGCATCGCCGGAGAGATCTCGCCTGTGAACGCACCTTGTTCCTCGAAGTACATGTTCTGGGCGCCCAAGGAGAAGGAGTAGCGGTCGGAGTCGATAAGGGTCTGGATCGAACGCAGTGACGTGAACGGGGGGCATACCGCCACCTCGGCCTTTCCAAAGTCGTGGCCCGCTAGTTCGTGGGCGAGCTGCTGCACTAGGACGATGGCCTCCAGATGCGTTTTGAACATCTTCCAGTTCCCGGCCAGCAACGGGACCCTCACGTGCGCGCCTCATGGCGACGGAGAACCGCTACGCCTGGTAGGTCGCGGCCCTCGAGGAACTCCAAGGATGCCCCCCCTCCGGTAGACAGGTGCGTCACCTCGTGGGCAAGTCCAAGTTGTCTGAGGGCCGACGCTGAATCTCCGCCGCCCACGACGCTGTACGCGCCGTTCCTCGTAGCGCCTACGACGGCTGTTGCCACAGCCTTCGTACCAGCGGAGTAGTCATCGACCTCGAATATCCCCATCGGGCCATTCCACAGCACGAATCGAGCCTTTTGAATGACGCGAGCGAACCGCTCCGAGGTTTGAGGGCCGATATCGACCCCCACCCTGTCTCCGATCTCGTTCAGGAGAACGGTTTCATGGGGCGACCCAGGGGCCGTGTCCACCGCTGCCACGACATCGCTCGGCAGGAGAATGTCGGTGCCGCGTGCCTTGGCACGATCGAGGATCGCAGTGACGTCCTCGACACGCTCGCGCTCTACAAGTGAATCGCCCACCGGTTCACCCAGGGCGGTCAGCAGAGTGAACGCCATAGCTCCGCCGATGCACATCGCGTCGACCCTATCGAGCAGGTTCGAGATCATGTCCAGCTTGTCTGACACCTTGACCCCTCCCAGCACCGCAACGAAGGGCCGCTCAGGATCTGTCAAAAGGCGTCCGAGCTTCGCGACCTCGTCGGCCAGGAGCAAGCCGGCCGCGTGCGGAAGTCTTTCGGCTACACCCACTACAGAGGCATGGGCCCGGTGTGCTGCACCGAAAGCATCGTCGACGTATGCATCCCCCAGGGACGCGAGCTGATCTACGAACCCAGGGTCGTTCGACTCCTCCCCCGGGTCGAATCGAAGGTTCTCGAG
>JAXDJR010000127.1:0-3827 GCA_034667545.1 Actinomycetota bacterium | reverse complement strand
GTGGGCGGTCCAAGAGATACCCAGGTCGAGCCGTTCGTGACGCAGGTCGGCTTGCGCAAGGATGCCCAGGCGATGGAGAACATCTTTCAGCATCGGCTGGATGAAACGCACAGTGGACGCTATCTCGGGGGATTCGTCACCGACAACGATGACCGCATCGCGCGCATCGATAACGGTTGCCTTGTCCACGCTCGTCCAGCTCGCTACCGAATCCACCAGCTGCGTCTTCGCCTGAGAGCCGCCCGAACTGAGACGCCGGATGCTTCGCAACTCTGCCTGGATACGATCGGATGCCGCAGCCGACAGGCCGTAACGGGACAGCAAGTTGAGCCTGGTCAGATCAGCCTTCACCGCCCATGCCACGGCAGGGGCGCCGAATGTCTCGAAGTAGAATTTCGCCACTTCGTCCACTGCCTTGTCGCTCGACCTGGCTCGCACTAGGGAGTGAGCCAGTCGCGAGAGAGTTTCGGATAAGCCCAGCTGCGCACGTAGCGAAGCCGCCTCTTCCAACGCTCTCAGGGTGGCTCCGCCTTGGTCTGCGATCGCTTTCATGCCTTTCCACCCAGAGGAGATCGCCGCTGGTGACGCCACTACCTCGAGCACGCCGAGCACCTCGCCCCGGGAAACCAGCGGAAGGACTGCCACGGCAAGCTCGGAAGCCCCCTCGAGGTCGACGCGCAGCGGTTTGCCTTCGGCACGCCCAACCGAGCGCGCGGTCGACGCCTTTCGCAGACCTTCGCTCGACTCCGAAACGGCCGGAATAAGAGCCTCGTCTGCGCCACCGGCTAGGAACACCCGGACCTTGGCGCGACGCCCACAGATCGATCTGGCCGATCGAGCAAGCGAGGTCATCACTTCTTTTAGCTTTGCGGGTGGCGCGAACCTGGCAACGCCGAAATCGGGCTTGTCCTGCGGGCTCAATTGGCCTGGCCAGCCTCTCCTCGACGGTGGGTGCTTGGATCGTTCAGCTAAGTGTGTTCAGCTAAGTGTATCGGGGGAAATGGCCGGGACACTGAGGTTTTTCGGCTTATCGGGGTGGCCGGGAACGCGAAGCGTGGTCTTGGAGAGGGCCTCACCCGAGGCTGCAAAGGGGTCTCGGGGTCCTGACGTAGCGAAGGTACGGCCGTGTGTCGTGGGCCTGGGCCGGCCACCAGGTTTACCTCGACTGAATCGACAGAAAGACTCTTCCCTGATGGAAACCTTTGCGCAGGTAGTCGGACAGGTTCTTCGTAAGGCGCGTCTCGACCGTGGACTCACGCTCGACGATGTCTGGTTGCGGTCGGCGGGCCGCTTCAAACCTTCTTCGATAGGGGGCTATGAACGAGGGGAGCGGTCCATCTCGCTCGATCGCTTCTGCTTGCTAGCAGCCTTCTACGCCACTCCGGCCGACAGGATGCTGGCGGCTGTGCTCGAGCAGGTCAATCCAGAGGGCCGCGAGCAGCTGGTGATCGATCTGAACGAGCTGGCTCAGCTACAGAGCTCGGACGCGGAGTGGGTCGGCGAGTACATCCAGAATGTCCTTACCGAACGGGGCGACCTCGTGACCGATGTCGTGACGCTGCGGTCCGGCGATGTGGAAGCACTCGGTCTACTCGGCGGGGTCAAGTCGCCAGACGTCATCGAGAAATTGCGTCCCAAGGACGCTCGCTCCCGCAAAGAAGACGCTTAGCCCCGGGCGCCTCTTAGGCGAGTACGCGTCTGTTGAACCCGTCGATCCCCAGCCAGGTCAGACCGGCTGCAAAGCCGATGAGGGCGAGATAGATCAGCCCCGTGGGCATGTGAGGGATCTGAGGAGTTAGCGCAGTCCGGAATGCCTCGCTCATGTATACGAGAGGGTTAATCAGAACTACCCACTTGAGCCACAGGATGGGCGTCAATCTCGCCCACGGGTAATACGTCGCGCCCAGAAACGTGAGCGGCAGAACGATGATGCTGAACAGGAGTGGCACCTGTTGCGGCTTCACGCGCGTTCCTATGGAAAGGCCCAACGACGCTCCGACGATCGCGGCGAGTGGAAGAAATGTCACGAGCTCGAACCACCTCACGCTGAGGTGCACGGTCGTCGTGGGGATAACAAGGGCGAGGGGGAAGACGATCACCCCTGCGATGACGCCTTGTAGGGCGCCCGCAACTATCTTTTCTGTCGCCACGGCCCATACGGGCAGAGGCGCCATCACACGGTCCTCGATCTCGCGGGTGTAACTGAACTCCTGAACCAGGGGGAGGGCTACGGCTTGGATGCCCTGGAAGATGCACGCGATCGCCACCACGCCCGGTACGAGCAGGCTGGAGAACTGAGCCGCACCACTTGCTCCCCCGATGCCCTGGCCGATCTTGGGAAAGACATAGGTAAAGACAAATACGAATAGAAGCGGCTGCATGATCGTTCGGATGATGAAGACCCCCACCCCTTTTCGCAGGACCACCAGATCGCGCAGCACCAGCGCACCGAAAGCAGTGAACGAAGCCTGTCTCACCGGCTTCAAACGAGCGAGCCCGACCGTTTCGATCATTCCCGAAGATCCTTTCCCGTGAGCCGGATGAACACAGTCTCGAGCGTCGGCTCGGACGCCGACACGTCGGTGATGGTGAAGCCGCCCTCTTCGGCGTGGTCCAGGATGGAGGGAAGGAGCCCTTTCCTTCCCTTCGCCGTAACGTTCACGACATCCTCGACCACCCGGGCGTCCGTTATCCCTGACAGGGTTTGAAGATGTGTCGCGAGAGCTCCAAGATCACCTTCGGCCGTGACCTTCACCTGGGTGTCGGCGTCGATGGAACGTTTGAGATTGGTCGGAGTGTCGAGCGAGAGTAGGTGTCCGTGATCCATGATGGCTAGCCGGTCGCAGAGCTTGTCCGCCTCTTCCATGTAGTGCGTCGTCAGCAAGATGGTCTCGCCGGCGTCATGCAACTCGCCCAGAATCTCCCACAGCGCCAGGCGGCTCTGGGGATCGAGTCCTGCGGTCGGCTCGTCGAGAAACAGGATGCGAGGGCGGTGCAGGATTGCTCTCGCGACCATGAGTCGTTGCGCCATGCCCCCGGATAGCTCGCCCACGTCCGCGTTCGCGCGATCGGCTAACCGGAATTTCTCGAGCGTCTCGTCCGCAGCGGCCCGCGCCGCACGTGCCGACATGCCGAAATAGCGTCCATGGAAGTAGAGGTTGTCTCGAACACTGAGGCTGCGATCGAGCGTGTTTGATTGCGACACGACGCCGATCAACTGCTTGGCGAGGGTGGGGTGAGCCACGACGTCGACCCCACCGATAGAAGCCGTCCCCCTTGTCGGGATCACCCGGGAGGTCAACATGCCGACGGTGGTCGTCTTTCCGGCACCGTTAGGACCTAGCAGGCCGAAGATCTCACCTTCACGAACGTCAAGATCGAGGTTTTCGACAGCCACCAGTCCGCCGGGATAGACCTTGGTGAGGCCGGTGATGGAGATAACTGCGCCGTTGCTTTCCGGCGCGCTGCGGGTCGGCTTTAGGGCTACATCCAAGCTGAGTCCTCTCATATCTGGCCGGCCGGGATAGTTGTGACTGCGGCCCGCCCACCAAGGATAGCGAGAGCGGGGACTTCGCCCCCTACAGTGGCCAGCAACTCGCCTGGTCGGTAGCAGACGTTGCGCCGAGTTTGAAACGGCTGGAGCTAGTCGCCGCCACCTGGGGAAAGATGCTGGACAATGGCGCCCAACCTGGGGGCGTAGCTCAGTTGGTCAGAGCGGCGGACTCATAATCCGTTGGTCGCTGGTTCGAGTCCAGCCGCCCCCACGAACGCGAATCCGCAGGTCAGAGGCCCTTTTCGGAGCGCCCGCGCGCTCTCGAAAATCGCCG
>JAXDJR010000126.1:0-17052 GCA_034667545.1 Actinomycetota bacterium | reverse complement strand
TATGCTCGTCGACTGGATCTCCACCAGCGGGCAAGTGCCCCTCGCCCGCAGCGCGTCCCGAGCCGAGATGGAGCGGCGGTTGACCGAGCCCCCTCCCTCTGGGCCTACGAGATTCGAAGAAATCTCGGCACAACTCCAAGACGACGTTCTGGCGGTCATGAATCGGGGTGACCATCCCCGGTTCTTCGCCTTCATCCCGTCGAGCGGCACCTGGCCGGGTGCACTCGGCGATCTCATAGCGAGCGCGTGCAACATCTATTCCGGCTCATGGAGCGAATCGGCGGGCCCGAGCATGCTCGAGCTGGTGGTATTGGACTGGTTCAAGGAGTGGATCGGATACCCGAAAGAGGCCGGCGGGATCCTGCTGAGCGGAGGTTCAGCTGCGAACATGACGGCCCTGGCCTGCGCGCGCGAGACTCTGATCGGTCCCATGACCGGAGACGTTGTTGCCTATGTGTCGGATCAGGCGCACTCGTCCATCGCACGCGCTGCGCGCGTACTTGGATTTCAGCCCCACCAGCTCCGCGTTCTCCCGGTAGACGAACGCTTCAGGATGAGTCCAACTGCACTAAGGGACGCCATCGAAAGCGACATCCAGGCCGGCCATCGGCCGTTTTTCATCGCGGCAAGTGCCGGCTCCACCAACACCGGAGCGATCGACCCTCTCCCCCAATTGAGGGAGATCGCCGACAAGTACGAGATGTGGCTGCACGTCGACGGCGCCTATGGTGGATTCGCCGCTCTAACGCGACGCGGTCGCGAGTGGCTCCACGGCCTGGAGCTCGCCGACTCGGTCAGCCTCGATCCGCACAAGTGGCTCTATCAGCCCTTCGAGTGTGGATGCTTGCTCGTGCGCCGAGAGCAGAACCTGCGACGAGCGTTCCAGATAACGCCCGATTATCTAAAGGATGTCGAGGGCGGCGAGGAGGAGGTGAACTTCTCCGATCTGGGTCTCCAGCTCACCCGCATGTGCCGTGCGGTGAAGGTCTGGCTGTCGCTCAAATACTTCGGCGTCGACGCTTTTCGAGAAGCGATAGATCGCACGCTCGACCTTGCGATCCTCGCCCAACAGCGCATCGAGTCGAGCGGTCAGCTGGAGCTGATGAACCCTGCCTCTCTTGGAGTGGTCTGCTTCCGGCGCCGCGTTGCCGATGGAGAAAGCGAGGATGCGCTCGAGAAGATGAACGCGGCTCTCGTGAGGGAGCTGGCGACCAGTGGGTTAGGTCTCGTTTCATCTACACGACTACGAGGGCACTACGCGTTGCGTCTCTGCGTCCTGAACCACACGAGCGGGCCCGAGGATATCGATCAGGTGCTGGACTGGATCGAACAACGGCCGCCACCTCCGGACTCGGTAGAGCTGCCCGTGGCTGCAGTGGAAGAGCGACACCCGGACGTGCTGAATGCATGGCTCGGTAAAGACGACCTCGATCCCACCATGGTGCGAGCCATCCCGCTCTTCGCATCGCTGCCGGAGGAACAGCTCCAGATGGTGAAGCGCGCCGGAAGCCTGGTCGCGTTTCCTGCCGGAGAAACCGTGTTGAAGCGCTGGGACTACGGGCGCGACTTCTTCATCATCCTCGAAGGGATCGCGGCCGTGCAGCTGGAAGAGAAGGTCGTGCGGAATCTGGAAGCCGGTGATTTCTTTGGCGAGCTCGCCGCGCTCGACTGGGGGGCGAGCTTTGGCTATCCGCGTCTCGCCTCGGTGGCCGCGGAGTCGCCGTTACGTCTGCTGGTTCTTCCTGGTCAAGTGCTGAACGAGCTGGTACGAACGGTTCCAGACGTTGAGGCGGCCATCAGACGTGCGATCCAGGAGCGTTTACCCACCACTTAGTGGGGCGGACGACTTAGCAAGCCGATGAGGTGACGGGTCGATGAGGTGGCGGTCTCTTTTACTCGCGACGCAAACGCTGTGTCACTAACTCTTCGGCCGATCGCCTGACCTCAGGCTGGCCGGTAACCGCTTCGATGAACGCGTCGCCGTCCAACGCGTGCAGGCGAACCCCCGTTGCCGCGAGGATGGTCGCGGTGCGCGGGACGCGCCGCAGCAGAGCGATCTCACCGAAGAAGTCTCCCGCCCCCAACTCTTCAACCTCCGAGTCGTCGATCAGAACTCTGACGGTCCCCTCCTCAATGACATAGAACAGGTCGCCGAGATCGCCCTGGCGGAAGACGACATGACCGTCGGGGATCTCGATCGGAATCAGTCCGGCGGCCAGTCTCTCCAACACAGGCGCGTCTAAGCCGGAGAAAAGTGCTACAGACCGAAGTATCTGGAGGGCGTGCACCGGAACGGTGGTGGATGCGTCAACGCGTTTTAGGCCTTTCCATCCCGCGAGCGTGACGGCCGGCAGCAGCGCGCCCACGCAGAGCAGGGTCACGCGGATACCCACTGAGGCGACCAGTACGGGAACGAGGATCGAGCCGATCGCCAATCCCACCATCGCAAGTCCCTCGAGTGCACCGAACGCCCGGGACAACGAATCGTTGGGCACCACGCGCTGAAGCAAGCTCCGCCCGGTCACATCGACCAGAGCGCGCCCTCCCCCGCACCCGGCCAAAAGAAACATCGCTACTGCGACCGTCGTGGTCATCCCTGCTGTAGCAAGGGCAAGGCCGAACGCAAGTGCGCCGGCGAGAAGAGGAGGCGCCAGCCGTTTGCGCCCGATGAGTACAACGCTGCCCGCGGCACCGAGCACTCCGCCGGCGCCGAATGCCGAGTTCAGGAAGCCGGCCCCCGGTCGCCCCAGATGAAGCACGGCCAATGCCAGGACTACGAACAGGACATCGAGCGCTCCAACTTCGATCGACTGTGTTGCGATGACGAGGACGAGGAGACGAGAGTCGGCGTTCTTTATCACTGCGCCCAGTCCCTGGGCCAATCCCGACCACATCCCCGCCGCATCTGCGCGACGATGCGATGCGAGCACATCCCGAAACCCAAGAAAGGACACTGCCAGCGCACCGGCGAGCTCGATAGCGGCCATCACCGCGAAGACCGAACCGACGCTCAGCAGCGCCAACAACAGACCGGTAAGGGCTGGACCGGCAAAGATACTCACGCTTTCGATCGTTCCAGCCGTCACGTTTGCAGCGATGAGCTCCTCCGGTGTTGCTGCGATCATCGGCAGAAGCGCCCCTTGTACCGGTCTCGTCAACGTGATCGCAGTAGCCGTCGTCGCAGCGCATGCGTATATGAGGGCAACCGGCGCGCTCAGCAACAAGACCAGGGCGGTCCCGGCCATCGCAAGCGCCTGGGCAAGGTAGCTGTAGAGAATCGTCTTGTGACGCGGGTAGAGATCCGACAGCAACGCTCCGAAGGGCGCGAACAGCGCGGCGGGAATGAGTTGGATCACAGCCACCGTTCCGGCGGCCACTGCGCCACCGATCCCGTAGGCGTAGACCAGGATGGCGATCCAGGTCGCCCACTCGGCGGTGTTGAAGGCGAGGAACGCGAGCTCGACCAGCCGGATGTCTCGTTGCCGGAACGCCCTGGCGAGGATGGTCAGTCGGCTGGGAGAGGACGTGTCGATCCGATTCACGGGTAGGCCATCGCTCTACTTCCGATCGATTCGGTTATGGCCTGCCGCCCAGGGTATGAGAGATGAGAAGTCATTCTGACCCCCAGGGAGGAGAAATACATGGCAGAACTGACGAACCTGGAAGACAAACTAGGTGAAGTTGTCGGTCTGGCGATGGCCGCCAAGGCTGCGACCGAAAAGGTCATGACGCTCGAAGGAGCCGAGCAATTCAAGGATGTCCTCGAGCGGATGAACGAAGAGGCTACCGAGACCGAGCAGCGCGGAACCGTCGTCGCCGACTCGATCGAAGGTAAGAAGACCGCAATCCTCGAGAAGGCGCGCGAAACCAAGTCCAAGGGATCCACCATGCTGAAGACCTACATCGACGAGGACTCCGACGCCCTCGATGGCTTCGAGTTCCTCACCATGGCGGAAGCCGGCGAGGTCGGCCACTGGAAGATCCTAAAGACCATGGCTCAAAAGGCAGGACGGCGCGACCTGATCGAGCTCGCAGAGTGGGCCGTGCCCATCCAGGAGCGCCACTTCCGTGAGGCTCAAGAGAACTCGCTCAAACTGGCGGGTGAAGAAGACCCCAACGAGACCAGCTGAACCCGATAGCCGCTTGATCCACCACTGAAGAGCCGCCCCCGATGCCCTCGGGGGCCGGCTCCTTCCTTCTGCACTCGCTCCGTGGATCCGGTCAGACCGTGATGTCGGCCCGCCGGAAACGCATCCATGCCAGCGCGCCCAACGCCACGGCGAACGAGAGGAGCCCGACTGCGCCAACAGTCACGCTGGCAGCAGGTACACCCACCGGCACCCCCGTGTTCCACAACGCCAGCGGATCGGCGGCAACCCTTCCGGGCGGCTGGAATCGCATCCATCCGTCGATCCAGTAGGCAGGCGAAAAGCGTGTGACATCGCTGATGTTGACGAGCTCCATGGCGAGCCCAAGAACGAGTAGGCCCGCCACGACGGTTCCCAGCATGCTGCGAGTCACGATTGCTGCGCACAGCCCGAGGACCGCGAAGGTTCCCAGAACGAAGATGGCGCGCAACAGATCGGGTCCGGCGAAACGCAACCCGGCGGCGGCGTCCGGTCGTCCCGGAAGCCCCCACGCATGAAGCAGAAAGAAAGAGAACCCCGCCAACAGCAACCACATCGCGGCCAATGTCATGACACCGGCAATCCACAGACTCACTGCTTTGGCGAAGAGGATCCGCCAACGCCGGCTCTCGGCGGTGAGCACGGTCTTCAAAGTGCGTCCCGACCATTCCCCGGCCACATGGGCTCCTGCGAGGAAGAGCATGACCGCGGCGCCGACCAGCGACGCCATCTCGTCTGCCGCGGCTTTACCTATGCCGGCCGGAGTCTCGAGTGGCGCCACCGACGTGCCCTCCTGCAGGATCCCTTGATATCTAGCTGAGGAGGGCCTCGCCACCTTCGAAGACTCCTTGCCGAGCTTCGCCGAGAGGTTGACCACCTGTTGCCGAACGACCATAGAGGTAAGGATGAACGCCACGCAGAGCATCGCCAGTGGCAGCGGTCTTAAGAGCTTGCGCAGCTCAGCGCGAAGCAGCCGCACGATCCGCATGAAGAACCTCCTCGGTATCCGATGGCGATGTGATTTTTAGGTACCACGCCTCCAGGCTGGGGCGTTCTGGTATCAGTGCTTCAGGCGCGACGCCCGCGCCAGCCAGCGCGAGCGAGACGTCTCTGCCGCTTGGCGCAGAAACGAGGAGTGTCGCGGGCGGGATGCGGTCAATGATGAAGCTCTCGAGGGAGCGGCTGGCGACTTCCACTTCCTCGGCGGTAATCACAACGCGGTACGTCCTTTGCTGGGACAGTGTTGCCGGCCGCGCCTCGGCAACCAAGCAGCCACCCAAGAGAACAGTGACGCGATCGCACACCTGCTCAACCTCGCCGAGCAGATGGCTGGAGAGCAAGATAGTGATCTCAAGCGCAGCCAGCTCGCGGACAAGGGTGCGGAACTCCCGGATGCCCTCTGGGTCGAGACCGTTCGTGGGTTCATCGAGCAGCAACAGGCGCGGGCTTCGCAGCAGAGCACCAGCCATCCCGAGGCGTTGTCTCATACCTTGCGAGTAACTGGCGACTCGGCCCCCAGCGAAGCTGAGCGCACCCGCTCGCTCCAGCGCCGCATCGATGGCGCGAGCGTTCACCGGCGCACCCGTGTCTGCCAAGATCTGCATGTTGTGGCGGCCTGAGAGCCACGGATAGAACGCTGGCTCCTCCACCATGGAGCCGATCGAGGCGATGCCAATGTGATCGCCGGGGGGGCGATCGAGGACCAGAGCAGTTCCGGCCGTGGGAGTGATCAACCCGAGCAGCATCCGTAACGTTGTTGTCTTGCCGGCACCGTTCGGTCCGATGAGACCGACAACCTCACCTTGCTCTACCTCGAGGTTGAGAGAGTCGACGGCATGCTTCGCTCCGTATGACTTGGTGAGCTCTTCGCAATGGATCGATGGCATGCCACGACGTTAGTGCCGGCGTCCCGCCGGGTCGTCAGCCGGGAGACGATGTTTGACTAGGCCACGCGGTGAGAAGCCCGTGCTCGTATGCATAGATCACCGCCTGAACACGATCGCGCAGCTCGAGCTTCGTGAACGCATGGGCCACATGTGTCTTCACGGTGCTTTCGCCCACATAGAGGTGCACGGCGATCTCGGCATTGTTCATGCCGCGGGCTACGAGCTCGAGGATCTCTCGTTCTCGAGCGGTCAGGCGGCTTAGACGCTTGTCATCGCTTGGACGTGGGCGGCGCGCGGAGAACTCGGCCACGAGGCGACGAGTCACCGCGGGCGACAACAGGCCGTCGCCGGTGACGGCGGAGCGGATCCCGTAGAGCAACTCTTCCGGAGGAGCGTGCTTGAGCAGAAAGCCAGCCGCCCCCGCTTCGAGCGCGTCGAAAACGTATTCATCGAGGTCGTATGTCGTCAGGATCACGATGTGGGGCGATGGTTTCATCGCGGTCAGCCGCCGGGTGGCCTGGATACCGTCCATCGCCGGCATACGGATATCCATAAGCACCACGTCAGGGGCGGCCTCAGCCACCACACGGAGCACTTCTTTACCGTCGGCCGCCTCGCCGACGACTTCAAGGTCTCCGGCCGATTCCACAACCAAGCGCAAGCCCGCTCGCACCAGTTGCTGGTCGTCGCACAGGACCACACGGATCGTCACGTTCAGTCACCGCAAGGAATCGTCGCGCGAACCGAAAAGCCGCCTACTGGTCTCGGTCCGGCATCGAGACGTCCACCGAACGAGGCGACCCGCTCAGCCATCCCTGCCAGACCGTGGCCCTCGTGAACTCCGTGGGACCGTTCCGGCGACCGCTTGCCCTCGTCCACCACTTCGACTACCAGCGCGTCCGACCTGTAGCGAAGCAACACCGAAGTCTGGACGTTTCCGGCGTGTTTGACGACGTTGGTAATAGCCTCCTGCACGATCCTGTACACCGACGTCTGTACACTCGAAGAGAGATGACTCGGCGTTCCGTCGACGACGAACTGGACCGGCAACCCTGCGGAGTGCGCCTTGGCCACCAGGACTTCCACGTCGGACAGATCCGGCTCGGGCGTCAAGGGGGGCCGCTCATCGTCGGCATCGTGGCGCAGCACCCCCAACAGCCGAGTCAACTCTCCTGCGCCCTCCCGCGCAGTCGTCTCGATCGTGCTGATCGCATCCGCCGCGTACTTGGGATGGTCTCGTATGGCTAACCGCGCAGCGCCTGCTTGCAGAGCGATAAGAGAAAGCTGGTGCGCGAGGATGTCGTGCAGTTCTCTCGCGATCCGGAGTCGTTCGAGCGTCGCTCTCTCTACAAGCGCCGAGGTAAACGCCTCATGACGACGCTGCTCGCCCTCACCGATCAAAAGAAGGGCGGCGAACATGGCATAGGGAAGGCCCGCGATCCTCGGTTGTCCTGTGAACACGACCACTGCGACCACTACAGCCACGCCTGCCAGAGCTCGGCCCACCCACCGGACCCAGCCGGCCCCGAAACGCCCTACCGAGTAAGCAGCAACGTACGCCGCCGCCGTGGCCGAAAGGATATCGAGACCCATCGCCCAGCGGGCCGCCAGAGCCCCCAGCGCGGTTAGGAGGACCAGACCGGGATAGCGGCGGCGCCACAGAAAGGGCAGTGTCTGGATCAGGAGAATGGCAACTATCGCAAGGGCCCTGGGCAGCGGCGGGACGTGGCCTGGTGGCCTCCACGGCCACGGAGCGTCGGGAAGCGCCCACACCAACAGAACCGCGACGATGCCGGCATCGACGAGTCGCGGCGAGATGCGTCCGGTAGCGCTCCGGATGGGAGCCTCGGGTCTCGAGTGCATACAGAGATAGTGGCACGGGGCCGGCCTAGTCGCCTCAGCCACCAGGTGGATGTTCCTCACCGTTGAGACTAGCCGGGACGAAGACTTTATGTCTGAACCCTTACCCGGCCTTAGCCGTTCTCTAACCGACGCCTCGTAGCTTTCAGTCACGAAGACGGTGAGGTTCACCGTTCGTAGCACAGGAGAGGAGGTACGCGTGTGAGCACTTCAACGACGATCGCCATCGGAACGGAAGGCTCAGTGAGGGTTGCAAGCTTGATCCTTGTAGCGGTCGATGATCACAGTGACCCGGCGTACCAACGGTCGCTATCAGCCGCCATCGAGCTGGCCCGGGGAACCACCGCCGGACTACTCCTTTACGACCGGTCTACCGAGTCGCTGATGGTGGATCCGTATCCATTCCCCGAGTTGATCAATGACAGCAGTCCGTTGGACACGGTTGGGGCCCGTTTCCTCGGCCGCGATTACCTGGCCCAACAGATCGAAGCATGCATGCAGGAGGGCGTGCCTGCCTCCGCGTGGCTCCCTCGGGCCAGGGGGCCGAAGGAGATGGCTCGCTGTGCGCGAAGCTTCGGCGTGGACGCCGCGATCCTTCCTGTAAAGCTGCAATCACCGTCTCTGAAAGAGCGCGTGCGCGGGAATTGCCTTGGTAGGTTCCGCGAAGAACTGCAGATACCGATCGTCGTCGTGACTGCCGAGGGAAAGCTTCAGGTGCTGAGCGACGCTGCGGTGACCGAATCTCGGGCACCCCTAGCCATGGATATTCGCCCGGCCGCGAATCCGCAGCGTCGCTCCGCCTGATTGTCGCTTCGTCCAGATCGGCGGTAGACACCGCATCCCTAGTGTCACAATCTCTACCGATGATGAATGCGCGCGTACTGGTCGCCGACGACGAAGCGCCCCTGCGGCAACTCGTCCGCCTCTACCTGATGAAAGAAGGATTCGCGGTTGTCGAAGCCTCGACCGGCACCGAAGCGGTGTCGTCGATCCGCCGCGGAGACGTAGATGTCGGCATCGTTGACGTCATGCTGCCCGAGATGGACGGCTTCGAAGTTGTTCGCAGGATCAGGCAAAACTCAACGATCCCCATCATCCTGCTCACCGCCCGCGGCGAGGAGACGAGCCGCGTGGCAGGTCTCGAGGTTGGCGCCGATGACTATGTCGTCAAGCCCTTCTCTCCCCCAGAGGTTGTCGCTAGGGTCCGCGCCCAGCTGCGCAGAGCGCACGGTTTCGAGGAATCCAGGTCGATCCTGCACGCCGGCGGAATCCGGCTGGACCGCATCGCTCGCGAATGTCACGTCGACGGCCAAGTGGTTCCGCTGACCCGCCGGGAGTTCGATCTGCTGGGTACTTTCCTCGAGCATCCCGGCCGCGTTTACAGGCGGGACCAGCTCCTCGAGATGGTGTGGGGTTCGCCCTACGTATCCCCGAAGACCGTCGACGTTCACATCGCAGCGCTGCGGCGGAAGCTCGGTGACACGATCTCCATCACGGCGTTCAGAGGCGTCGGCTACCGATTCGATTCCTGATGTCGAAGATTTTGGGTTCACTTCGGATCCGAGTCCTGCTTGCGGTAGCCGGGACGCTGCTTGTCGGATCTGCGCTGGCGTACGCAAGCGTCCTCTGGGTCGCCCAGGACGCTGAACGAAGAGGAGATACAAAGGAAGCGCAGCGGAACACGCTGCGGATCGCTGACGAAGTATCGGCCGGAGCCGGTCAGCGCCGGTTGCGGGTCTGGCAGCACCTTCTGTCGGACGCGCGGCTCGTCGTTTATCAGAACGGACACGTGATCTTTGCCGCTGGGGCACCCGCGGCGGCAGCACCCGTTATCACCACCAGCGCTGATGTCGGCGGTGTCAGGGTGGTACTGCACGACGGTGACTTGGAAGAACCGACCCCGTACCCGCACGTGGCCGTGCTAATCGCAGCGCTGATCGGGCTCGTCACCGGCGCTGCTTCGTTCGTTGGGTTTCTCGTGTCACGCGGGGTAAAGAATCCGATCGACAGTGCGGTCGGCGTCGCGCAGCGGGTCGCAAGTGGCGATTTCAGCGCACGCGTGGGCGATGTGGGTCCAGCCGAGTTCCGACAGCTGGCCCGGGCCTTCGATGGGATGGCCTCGCGACTCGAGTCGGCGGACCAAGAGCAGCGCCGCTTCCTTGCGGATGTAGCTCACGAGATTGCCACTCCGCTCAACGTGGTGAGCGGATTCGCCCTTGCCATGGTCGACGGGAGTGTTAGCACACCCGAACAGCAACTAGAGGCTTCGGCCGCAATCAGCACCCAGACGGAGAGGCTCAACCTTCTTCTCCAAGACTTGCGGCTCCTGAACCGTCTCGACCTTGCCACTCCGCTTCGAAACGAACGCATAGACGTCGTCAAGCTGTGCGGTGCGCTGACGGCTCGATTCGCCGTCGCTGCGAAGAACGCCGGCGTGACGCTGACCTCCGACGTTTCGGCAATGGAATGGACGTCCGAGCGCCGGCTGATCGAAACCGTCCTCGACAACTTGTTGTCCAACGCGATCCGATATACGCCGCGGGGAGGCCGCGTCGCGGTAGGCGCTTTTCGAAGGCGCCAAGACCTCGTCATATCCGTTCGCGATTCAGGCATCGGCATATCCCAAGCGCATCAAGAACGGATCTTCGATCGCCTCTATCGGACGGACAACGCGCGCGATCGCAATAGCGGGGGTTCCGGGCTCGGCTTAGCTATCGCTCAACGCTCGGCACGCGCCCTCGGCGGCCTTATCGAGGTAGACAGCGATCTCGGCAAGGGCAGCGAGTTCCGACTGGTCGTGCCGCCGGTCCCTGGACCCGTGTCTGAAACAGACGCACGAAGCGAGAGTCAAGTCAGGCAAGCATGATGGCCGCTGTGCGCACCAGCTGTTCATTGTCTGCTGCAGGGACTCCGTCCGGCAGGTAGATCGTGTCCTCGAGCCCGGTGCGCATGCCGTGTCCGCGCGCCAGGCCGCGAGCAGAGACTGCCCAACTGGCGACGCCATCACCGTGATGAACCTGCTCCAGAGAGATGCCGGCCTTGGCGACGATGGCTTCCATCGCCGCAGCTTCAGCGAGGGCGGCGTCCACATCTGGGTCGAGGGGCTCGATGAGGACCCGCACACAGCGCGCTGCGATCCCCGAACGAACGAAAGCCTCTGCATCCGCGACCGCCAACAGTCCGGCCTCGATGCCCACTCCGCGCCCGATGAGGTAGTCGCAAAGCTCGACGATCCCTTCCTCACCCTGATTCGCAGTCACTAGGTCCGGCAATTGGTGCCAGTGCGAGATGGCCCGAAAGCGCCGGGCCGGGTCCGGTTCGATGCCTGCCGAGGTGGTCAGGGAGATGGGAACGCCGGGGCAGTCGTAGCGCACCGCTCTGATCGCTGCGGCGCAAACGGAGGCTTCGAACGTCTCGCGTCCGTCGGGATCGTAGGGATGCAGATGCAGAACTTGAGCCCCGGCATCGACTGCCGCCCGGGAAGTTATGGCCAGCTGAACGGGCGTACGGGGGATCCACGGATGTTCCTCCACGGACCGGGATCCGTTCAATGCGGCTTCGAGCAAGGGTGGCATACACATGATGTTAATGACGGCGGCCGCTCGAGAAGCACCGCAACGACTCGGCCACTTATCGTGGGGGCATGGCCAAACCGCGGGTGCTCGTTATCGAGAACGAGGAGTCGATCTCCGAGCCCCTCGCCGAGGCTCTGGAACGAGAAGGGTTCTCGGCTGAGGTGGCCGCGACGGCCGCCCTGGGCATCGAGATGTTCCGCACTCGCTCCCCCGAGCTCATCCTGCTCGACGTCATGCTTCCGGATGGAGACGGCCGCGAGATTCTGCGGGAGATCAGAGCGGTTTCTCGGGTGCCAGTTGTCCTGCTGACGGCTCGCGGTGAAGAGAGCGACAAGATCGTGGGTCTCGAGCTCGGGGCCGACGACTACGTAACCAAGCCGTTCAGCGCAAAAGAGCTCGTGGCTCGGATGCGAGCGGTACTGCGTCGGACCGCCGCTTCGCCTCCATCCGAGCTGACCTCTCTTCAGCTTGGCGGCGTGGCTATGAACCTCGACACCCGCACGGTCACCCGCGACGGCGCGGTGATCGATCTGACCCTTAAAGAGTTCGAGCTGTTGCGCATGCTGATGGAGCAGTCGGGCCGCGTCATCACCCGAGAGGATCTGATCGACGAGGTCTGGGATACAAACTGGTTCGGTCCGACCAAGACACTCGACGTTCACATCAGCTCCTTGCGAAGGAAGCTGGGCGACGAGACCGCCGCGCCGCGCTACATCCACACTGCGCGCGGTGTTGGCTTCCGCTTCGCGTCTGCACAAGAACTTCAGGAGTGAGTCTCAGAAAACGGCTGGTGCTCGGCGCCGCCTATCTGCTGACCGTGATGGCGGTCACGCTGGCGATCCCGCTCGGCTTGAACATCGAAAGACGCGCCAGCTCGGAATATGAATCCGGGGTGCTCAGCAACGCGGCCATCCTGGCCGCCCGCATCTCCGACATGGTGGCGCGGCCGCCCTCGGTGCTTCGGCGGCCCTCGGCGATCGAGCCGCTGACGAGAGTTGTCGAAGCTACCGAGCGGGATACGGGGGCCCGGGTCGTCACCACCGACGGCCGAGGGAGGATCCTGGCCGACAGCGCCGATATCGCCACGTTCGGGACCGATTATGCGACAGCGGAACGTCCGGAATTCTCAGTTGCGTTGTTCCAGGGACGCATCGACACTCGCCGTCGCTTCAGCAGCTCTCTTGGGAACGAGCTTCTCTTGGTGACGGTCCCCGTGGTCGACAAAGGCCGAGTCGTGGGAGCCGTTCGCCTCTCGCAGAACACTGGAACCGTCAGCGACAGAGTGCGGCGCAGCTGGCTAGGCATCGGGCTGATAGCAACGGTGCTCGTGTTGATCGCTATCGGTGTCGCCTGGCTGTTGGCGACATCGCTCGTGCGGCCTGTGAGTCGCCTTGAGGGAGCTGCGAAGCGGTTGGGTGATGGCGATCTGGATGCGCGTGCCGACCCCGAGGGCCCACCGGAGGTAGCCACGCTTGCCCGGTCCTTCAACCAGATGGCCGACGCTCTGGCGGCGAACCTCGCCGCCCAACGCGACTTCGTTGCGAACGCATCTCATCAGCTGCGCACGCCTCTGACGGGGCTTCGTCTGCGGCTGGAAACGATCAAGGAGCAAGGAGGATCGGCGGCCGACCAAGCAGGAAAGGCCGAAAGGGAGGTCGACCGTTTGAGCTCGCTGGTGGACGATCTACTCAAGCTCGCGCGTGCGTTGTCGATGGACTCAACCGGCACGAGCGTCGACCTGGGGTCGGCGGCGAAACAAGCTGTCGAGCGGTGGAAGGGCCCGGCGCTCGAGCAAGGAAAGCGGCTCCAGTTGCTCCGTCTGACAACCGATCAGAGGCAAGATCAACAACGTGATGGGCGCACTGTGTGGGCCGACCCTGCCGATGTGGCCCACATAGTCGACAACCTCATCGAGAACGCTATCCGTTACTGCCCGCCTGGAACGGAGATCTCGGTGTCGGTCGGGGGGGCGGGCGAGCGACCGCTTCTCGTCGTGGCCGACACTGGACCGGGCATCGGCAGAGACGATGCTGACCGCATCTTCGAGCGGTTCTATCGCGGAGCGACCGGCCGTGCGGGGGGGCCGGGGACCGGATTGGGGCTCGCGATCGTCGCAGAGCTTGCCCGGCGATGGGGTGGCGAGGTTCGCCTCCTCGAGGGCACGGGAACGCGCATCGAAGTCACCTTCCCAGCTCCATCTACCGTTTCTTTACCTTCTCCTTGACGGGCTCTAACCCGGGCTTCGCTACCCTGCTGTGATGAACAAGCGAACGGTCACCTTGGGGGTTGTAGCGGCTCTCCTGCTGCCGATCCTTCTCGCGTTCGCTGCTTACTTCGTCTCTGCGAGATCTTTCGCCGCCACCAGGCCGGCAGTGCGAGCACCCCGGAGCAAGATCGGCCAACCGCGCCGGTCCCCCGCGCCCAGTCCATCGAAAAGCGAGAGCTCGGTTGGCGATGTATCGGGTAAGTGCAACGAGGCTGAGCACAAGAACGATCCCGCCTGCACAAGTCCGTCACCAGGCAGCTCCGAAGATACGGGGAAGTCGGGCTCCGGATCGGACTCCGGGTCGGGAACGTCTGGTGGCTCGGGCTCCGGAACGTCGGGAGACTCGGGAAGCGGAGGCTCGGGCTCGGGAAGCTCAGATGGCTCCGGGGGGTCCGGGTCAGGTGGGTCCGGCAGCTCGGGCGGGGACGACTGAGCGTCCGCTGGTTACGAGGGGTCGCACACACCCGGGAGATCCCGAGGCTCGGCAGTAAGTTCGATTGGTGCACGCTCTGAATCTCGACTCCGATCTGTTCTTCAAGAGCTTCGTCACGATGCTCGCTATCTTCGATCCGCTGGGTGGCGTTCCGGTCTTCCTCGCACTGACTAACGACCTTGCCGAACGGCAGAGAAAGCGCGCTGCGCTTCAAGCTGTCGGCGTGGCCGCGGCAGTCGTCATCGTCTTCGCTCTCTTCGGGCAGCCCATCCTGAAAGCGCTCGGGATCTCAGTCGAAGCGCTGCAAGTTGCCGGTGGCCTGCTGCTGGTACTAGTCGCGCTCGAGCTTCTACGACCTGAAGGCGAAGAGTCGCGAACTGTACGCCGAGGAAATGTGGCTCTCGTCCCGCTCGGCACTCCCCTCCTCGCCGGGCCAGGCGCCATCGCGGCAACGATGCTCTATATGAGGCGAGCAGTCGACTTCGGGGGCACCCTGTCGGTAGTGGGCGCATTGTTGGTGGCCCTCCTCGTAGTGGGGATCGCCCTGCGCTATTCCTCTGCGATTGCCAAGGTGCTGAAGAACGACGGGATCGATCTTGTATCTCGGGTGATGGGTTTGTTGCTGACGGCGATCGCCGTACAACTCGTTGCCACGGGGATCGCCAGTTGGATCCACCACGGGATCTAGGGAGTAGACGCGTGAGACGAACGAAGATAGTTGCAACACTTGGCCCTGCATCATCCGATGAGGAATCGATCGACTCGATCATCAACGCCGGGGCGGATGTCCTTCGCCTGAACCTGGCGCATGCCGACGCCCAGATGCAGCCGGCTCTCGCCAAGCTGGTCAGGGACCTTGCGCTCAAGAACGGAAAAGTCGTGAGCATCCTCGCCGACCTGCCCGGACCAAAGCTGAGGACCGGACCCGTTGCCGACGGCGAGGTCAGGCTGGAGCCCGGTGACACCTTCGACCTGTATGAAGGCACCGCGCCCGGCGGGGTTGCGGGAGTAACCACGACAGTTCAGGAGATCTCAAGCTTGCTCGAGGCCAAGGACGAGATCTTTCTGGCAGATGGTCAGATCATTCTCGACGTGGAGGAAGTGAAGCCGGGCAACGTCCGTACCAGGGTCGTGCGCGGCGGCATCCTTCGTTCGGGGAAGGGCATGCATATCCCCAGCGCGGAGCGAAAGCTGGAAGCGTTCACGCGCCGGGATGACGAGGCGCTCGGTCACGCCCTCGCGATCGGAGCCGATCTCATCGGTCTTTCCTTTGTCAGACGGGCCGCCGATGTCGCCTACGTGAAAGAGAAGGTTGCCTCCGCCTCGCCAAACCCCCCGGCGCTAGTTGCAAAGATCGAAACGCGTTCGGCCGTGGAGAATATCGACGAGATCATCCAGCTTGCCGATGCGGTCATGGTTGCCCGGGGTGACCTCGGCATCCAACTTCCCTTCCGCGAGGTTCCCATGCTACAGAAAGACATCATCGGCGCGTGCAACACATCTGGCACACCTGTTATCACAGCGACGCAGATGCTCGAGTCCATGACGCATTCGCCTCTCCCCACCCGAGCGGAAGTCAACGACGTCGCCAACTCGGTCATCGACGGAACCGACGCTGTCATGTTGTCGGAGGAGACGGCCGTGGGTGACTACCCCGCAGAGACGGTCAGGGTGATGGGCGACATCGCGCTCGAAGTCGAATTGCGAAACGTTGCCCGAATGGGGGTTACACCGGGATCGGACGACCCTGTGTCGTGGGCCATCGCTCGCGCCGCCGTTCAGGCATCGGAAGAGTTGCGGGTAGCGGCGATCCTGTGCCCGACGCGCACCGGGGCGACGGCGCGCCGGATAGCAGCGTTCCGCCCGAGCATGCCCATCCTCGCTCTCGATCACACCATCGAGACCTTGCGGCCCCTCACCCTTGTGTGGGGCGTCGTTCCGTTTGAGGTTCCCTTCCTGCGCGCAGAGGAGCTGTCGGTACGAGGCCTGAAACGAGCGCTAGATGCCGCGCGCGCTTCAGGCCTGGCCCAGCCTGGCGAGCGAGTAACGCTGGTCGCGGGCGGATCCCCGCCGCGCACGGCAAGCACCGACGTCGTGCGCATCCTCACTCTGTGAGAGTGAAGGCACGAGATTCCCCGTCGTTCGGAGGCGAAGGCTAGGAGCCATCCAACCCGTCCAACCGGGCTGCGGTTGTAGTGGACCAGCGGGCAAAATGGAGGTATGGCCGGCGATCCCGTTGTCCGACTTCGGCGACTGTGTCTTGCCCTCCCCGAAGTTAGCGAACGAGAGAGTCACGGTGAACCGGCGTGGTTCGTGCGTGACAAGAAACTGTTCGTAACCCTCTCGGACCATCATCACGACGACAGGGTGGCGTTCTGGTGTGCGGCCCCCGATGGTGCTCAAGAAGAGCTCGTCACCGCCGATCCCGCGCGCTTCTTCCGTCCTTCGTACGTAGGAGGTCGCGGATGGCTCGGCGTCTACCTCGACGTTGGCCTCGATTGGGACGAGGTCGCGGCCCTCGTCCAGGACGCCTACCGAGAGGTGGCGCCGAAGACTCTTCTCTCACAGCTCGAGGGCCGTGGCCTGGATCGGTGACTACAGCAACCAGCTGCTAATGAGGGTCAAAGCCACAGAAAGGTGATCTTGGCTTCATCGAGGATTCCGACTGACGACCCGCTCTGTGGTCGCGAACGACCCGTACATCACTGCTCTTTGCACGATCCCGATAGATGAAGCCGGAGCGCGAGTACGCCTCTCTTATCAAAGAACGTGTGGTGCCTGTGGTGACTGTGGTGCTTTTGGTCTTGCCCCGGTTTGGTGGACACTCATTAGTGGCGCATACAGCGCCAGAAGGAGGGTGTCCATGGACCGACCCGACCGATGGTCCGAAGAGTTCCGAGAGGAA
>JAXDJR010000125.1:0-9718 GCA_034667545.1 Actinomycetota bacterium | reverse complement strand
TACCTGCGCGAGCATCCTGATCGCCCAGGGGTGGAGTCAGCAGCAGATAAAGGATCGGCTCGGCCATGGATCGATCAGGACCACCATCGACCGCTACGGCCACCTGTATGAAGGCCATGACGCGGAGTTGCTCGACAAGCTCGACGCCGAGATCAGGGCGGCTCTGTAGCGTGTCCAGATTCTTGTCGCATATCTGCTGCACTTTTGCAGCACGGTCCTAGTTGCCAGACCTGCCGGCCAGACAAAGTGCAGGTCAGAGGCGGTTTTCCTAGAGCGGGCGACCAGATTCGAACTGGCGACCCTCACCTTGGCAAGGTGATGCTCTACCACTGAGCCACGCCCGCAGACTGCGCATTATAAGTCGATGCCCCCTAGGGCGGCCATAGATCACCATCGGCTATCTCAAGCAGATTCCCGGCCGGGTCCTTGAAATAGAAGGACCGGAAGCCGCTCTCGTCCCACGTGATCTCCTGTATGAACTCGATATCCGAGCCGGCGATTTTGCTCTGCCACCCTTCATATGCATCCGGTGAGGTAAGGAAACAGACGTGGACGCCTCCCGAAGCACCGTGCGGTGGAGGTTCGGTCTGGACCCCTGACTTGTCCGAATTGAAGAGCAAGAAGACATCCCCTCCCACCCGGTAGGACGAACCGCCGATCCGGCGCAAGCCGAGCACGTCTTGATAGAACTTCCTCGTCGCCTCTTCGGTGCCTGTCGTGCAGTAGAGAACCGTCTCGAGGATGCCCTCGAGGGCCGGTGGTTCCCACCGGCTCACCACCCGGTGCTGCCGAAGCCGCCGGCCCCCCTCGGTGACGCCGGTAGCTCGTCGACGACCTCCAAGTTCACTCGTTCGACAGGCTGAACTACCAGCTGCGCTATCTTCTCGCCGCGTCTGATCTCCAATGCCTCGGAGTTATCCAGGTTGACTACAACCACCTTTATCTCTCCTCGATAGCCGGAATCGATCAGACCCGGTGCGTTGACGAGCGCGAGGCCCTCTCGCAAAGCACGCCCCGAACGGGCATGAACGAAACCTGCACAACCATCCGGGATAGCAACCGCAACACCGGTGCCGACGACGGCGCGCTCTCCCGGCTTGAGGGTCACCTCCTCCGCTGCACAGAGATCTAACCCTGCATCACCGGCCGTGGCATAAGAAGGAAGGGGAACCCCCTCGTCCAACCTCTTGATCTCGATCTTCATCATGGCCCCTTGGGTGGAGACCTCTTGAGCAGCACGCCGAGCTCGCGCTCGAAGTCGTCCAGCTCTTGAAAGTCCTTGTAAACGGAAGCGAAGCGTAGGTAGGCGACGTCGTCGAGTTGCCGCAGTCGTTCGAGCACGTCGCGACCGATCTCCGATGACGGCACCGGTCGCGGCGCATCGGCGCGCATGGCTTCTTCAACGTCTTCGGCGATCGCCTCCACTGCGCCCGGCGCGACCGGCCGGTTCTTGCACGCCTTCATCAAGCCGCTGATGATCTTGTTGCGGTCGAACGGCTCCTCGACTCCCCCACGCTTGCGAACCAAAAGTGGGGTCTCTTCGGCCCGCTCAAAAGTCGTGTACCTGCGACCGCAATTGATGCATTCCCGTCGCCTACGGATAGCGCGGCCCTCTTCGGCCATGCGCGAGTCGACAACCTTGTCCTCTTCAGAGTCGCAGTACGGACACCGCACCTAGCGATGGTACGGCGGCCGGTTCACACCGCCTCCGGATGATCGTCTCGCAGCTTCTTGAGCTGCTCCCGGAGGTGCCGGACGTTCGATTGGTAGCTGTCGACTTCGACCGGAGGTGCCGCCCACGAATCCTTCGAACCCGCCGCGTTCTCGTCGGCCCCACACAACGGGCAGGTTGCGAGACCGTGCCGAAGCTCGGCCCCGCACTCGCTGCACCGTTTGATGGAGCTCTTCATATCCCTCAGGAGCATCCGCTTGTCGAACCGCATGACGTGCATGCGAAGCACGATCCCGCCGGTTGCATCTGGGTCCCACAGGTACCGCAGAACGGCAATGAACCGATGTGGGCGCTGGCGACGGGGGCAAGAACTATCACCCCTTCATCGCTGGCGTGCCCGCTTCCGTTTCCGTTTCCATTCCCGTTTCCACTCCCGTTGCCGTTGCCGTTCGGCTCGCTTGCGACTCCCCCGTCGATCTTGGACTCGATCTCGGCCTGACGCTCACCGGACGTTCTGATCCCGAGCCCGTGCCTCTCTTCCGGAGTGAGGTAGTGCACTGCAAGTCTGCGGAAGACGTAGTCGAGGATCGAGGTTGCTATCCGCAGTTCGGCGTCGTCGGTCATGCCGGAAGGCTCGAAGCGGGTGTTGCAGAACTGCTTTACGTACGCCGCCAGCGGCACTCCGTATTGAAGACCCATCGAGATGGAGATAGCGAATGCATCCATCACTCCGGACAGCGTGGAACCCTGCTTCGCCACCCTCAGGAAGATCTCGCCGACTCCTCCCTCGGGGAACTCGCCCGCAGTGAGGTAGCCCTCTGTGTCCGCGACACGGAACTTGAATGTCATCGAACGACGAGCCTTGGGCAGCCGCCGACGGATCGGTTCGGGTTGGGCGGTGGCGGTCACGTCCCTCTTGTCGTCGCCCTTCTTCGACGCCGACAGCGGCTGGCCGACTTTGCAGTTGTCACGGTAGAGCGCCAGCGCCTTCAGTCCCAAGCGCCATCCTTCGATGTAGACCTGCTCGACGTCTTCGACCGAGACGTTCTCGGGAAGGTTCACCGTCTTCGAGATAGCGCCGGAGATCGCAGGCTGTACTGCAGCCATCATCTTGACGTGCCCCATGTAATGGATCGAGCGCTCGCCCATCGCAGTGTCGAACACGCTGAGATGCTCTTCCCGAAGGTGTGGGGCATCGATGACGTGTGAGTTCTGATCGATGTAGGCCACGATCTCTGCAATCTGCGGCTCGCTGTAGCCCAGCTTGCGAAGCGCACGAGGAACCGTCTGGTTCACTATCGACATCGTTCCGCCACCTACCAACTTCTTGGTCTTCTTCAGTGCAAGGTCGGGCTCGATGCCCGTCGTGTCCGAGTCCATCAAGAGCCCTGTGGTTCCGCACGGAGCCAGAACGGTTGCCTGCGCATTGCGGTAGCCATGGATCTCGCCAAGCTCGAGCGCTTCGTGCCACGTCTGACGGGCCGCGGCCACAAGCTCTCCGGGGGCCAGGTTCTCAGGGATCTCACACGCGGCCGCCAGATGCTTCTTGATCACGCGAAGCATCGGCTCTTTGTTCTCTTCGTAGGCGTCGAAGGCCCCCACGCGCTGCGCGAGCTTGGCCGAGGTGGCGTAGCAATGCCCGGTCATGATTGCGGTGATCGCTGCGGCCCACGCCCGGCCCGCATCGGAGTCGTACGCAAGGCCTTGCGCCATCAACAACGCACCGAGGTTCGTGTAGCCCTGACCGAGCTGACGGAACCGGTGCGAGTTCTCGGTGATCTTTGGCGTGGGATAGGAGGCGAACCCGACCGAGATCTCCTGGGCAACGAACATAATCTCGACCGCATGCTTGTAGGCCTCGATGTCGAACCTGTCGTTGTCATCGAGGAACTTGAGCAGGTTCAGACTGGCCAGGTTGCAGCTGCTGTTGTCCACGTGCATGTATTCGGAACATGGATTCGAAGCGTTGATCGGCCCACTGTTCGGGCAGGTGTGCCAGTCGTTGATGGTCGTGTCGTACTGCATCCCGGGATCGGCACACTCCCACGCTGTCTCTGCGATCTCGCGGAAGAGGTCCTTGGCGGGAACCTCTTCGAGCGTCTCGCCGGTGGTTACAGCCCGCAGCTTCCACGTGCCCTCTTCGAGGACGGCTTTCATGAAGTCGTCATTCACGCGAACCGAGTTGTTCGCATTCTGGTACTGGATCGAATGCGCATCCTTGCCGTCCAGATCCATGTCGAATCCGGCTGCCCGCAGCGCTCGCGCTTTGCGCTCTTCGAGGGCCTTGCACCAGATGAAGTCCCGGATATCGGGATGGTCGACGTTCAGCACGACCATCTTCGCCGCGCGCCGTGTGGCACCGCCCGACTTGATGGTGCCCGCGGACGAATCCGCCCCTCGCATGAACGACACCGGACCGGATGCGGTTCCGCCCGACTTCAACCGCTCTCTCGAGGACCGGATCCGCGAGAGGTTGAGTCCCGCACCGGAACCGTGCTTGAAGATCGTTCCCTCTTCCACGTACCAGTTGAGGATCGAGTTCATCTCGTCTTCGACCGAGAGGATGAAGCAAGCTGAGACCTGCTCTTGGCCCTTCGGGCGCCACCCCACGTTGAACCAGACCGGCGAGTTGAAGGCAGCCTTCTGCGTCAGGAGCAGATGGGTGAGCTCGTCTTTGAAGATCTGCGCCTCGCCGGCGTCGGCGAAGTAGCCCCGGGCAACGCCTTCTTCGTGGTAGCGATCGACGACCCTGTCGATCATCTGGCGCACCGACCGCTCGCGCTCCGGGGTCCCAGGGGAGCCGCGGAAGTACTTCTGGGCGGCGATGTTCGTGGCGTTCTGGGACCACGACCGGGGAAACTCGACTTCCTTCTGCTCGAAGGCGATCTCGCCCGTGCGGTAGTTCTTGATCACCGAATCCCGAAGCTCCCACTCGACCTCGTCGTAGGGGTGCACGCCCTCGGTGGTGAAGAACCTGTGGAGCTGAAGCCTGCTCGAGTCGGTACTGGTTTCGCTGAACGCCACCGCCCAAATCTCCCTTGTTCATCCGGACGCCGCGGCGCCTCATCGATTCGGAAAACCACTACATGTGGTGAGCTTGCACTACTTTACCGCTAGATGTTGCGAATCACAACCGTGAAATTACGCCCGTGGGAGGGGTCAGTCAAGTTCATCCGCGCTACTCGTTTCAGATTGGCGCAGGCACCCTGTTGACAGCAAGGGCGACAACCTGTGGGTTCGCCGGTGATCTCGAAAGCTCGGCGGGCGGCTCTATCGCAGACCTCATCGAGGCAGCCTCAGTCGAACTCCCGCCGCCGGCGGACTGCTCAGGTGGTTGAGCGCAAGCACCCGATCGACGTACGCCCGGGGATCGGTCGAGGCGGGGGCATAGCGGTGGGCCAGATCCCAGACCGTCTGGCCCGATCGCATCACCACGGCCCTCGGGGCACTGCTTGGGTGAGACGCCTGAGCGGTGCCGCCGCCGCTTCCCATCAGCGCCAGGATGCAGGTGGCTGCCAGCGTGCTGGTGACTCCCGCTCTCCGAAGCACCATGGCCCGCCGCCGGGCGGCAGCTCTGCGCCGGATAGTCGCCATCGGGAACGGAAGCACCACCCCTCGGCCGTAGCCTGTCTCCAACTCTTGCACTCTGGTTGCCATCAGTTCCCTCCCCTTCGCTCCGGCGTGCCCCTCAAGCTAGCGAGGGGGTACGACAGAAATTGCTCTCGAACGTACGTTCGAGCCTATGCGAACGTACGTTCGGAATCAACCCCCTCATCGAACGTATGTTCTTGCATGTGGGTGAAGAATCCTCTAGCCTGGACCGAACAGCCGTTCGAAAGCCCTCAGGAGGATCGAAATGGTCGAAGAGCTGACCGAGCGCCAGCGCCAGGCACTCGAATACATCGCAGAGACCGTCTCTGACCGCGGCTATCCCCCGTCGGTTCGAGAGATCGGTGAGGCGTTGGGGCTGGCGTCGAGCTCTACCGTTCACTCCCACCTCCAGACCCTTCAACGGAAGGGCTATCTCAAGATCGACCCCACCAAGCCACGGGCGCTCGAGGTGCTCTACGACTCCGAGACCGGCCTCGCTTCGGAGCGCCGTCCGGCACGGTCGGTGCCCCTACTCGGACGCATCGCTGCCGGAACGCCGATCCTGGCGCAGGAGCAGGTCGAAGAGGTCTACCCGATGCCTGCCGACCTGGTGGGCGAAGGCACCGTCTTCATGCTCGAGGTAAGCGGCGATTCCATGATCGACGCGGGGATCCTGGATGGTGACTACGTGATCGTGCGCCAGCAGCCCACTGCACACTCGGGTGAGATCGTTGCAGCAATGCTGCCGAGCGAACACGACAGCGTCCCCGAAGCAACCGTAAAGACGCTTCGCCACCGTGGTTCGGCCATGATGCTCGAGCCTGCCAACGAAACCATGGAGCCGTTCGAAGCTCCTGCCGGAACCGAGATCCTGGGAAAGGTTGTTGCAGTCTTTCGGAAGGTGTGAGGCTCAGCCGGCGGCCGCAAGGTAAGAGCCAAACTCCTGCAGCAGCTCCTGGGGCATGCGCGCGACCAGGCGTGTTCCGCTTGCGTCGTAAGTCTCTTCCATCACCTCTCCACGCTCGTGTACGCGGGCCACTAGGTCGCCGCGCGCGAACGGGATCTCCAGGATGACTTCCACCCGCAGCCGAGAGAGCTCGTCCGAAAGTCTCTCGAGTAACTCCTCGATGCCATCGCCGGCGCCTGCCGAGCAGAAAACCGCATTCGGGAATCGCGCTCGCAACGTTTGGAGCTCGATCTCAGCTAGCAGGTCGGTCTTGTTCATCACGAGCAGCGTCGGGCTTTCCGCCATCTCGATCTCTTTGAGGACTTGAGCGACCGCATCGATCTGCCGCTGCGGGTCCCGCGTGGCATCCACTACGTGCAGGAGAAGAGACGCCTCTCCGACTTCCTCAAGCGTCGAGCGGAACGCTTCGACGAGTTGGTGCGGCAGCTTGCGCACGAAGCCGACGGTGTCGGTCAACAGGACACTGCGATGGGCAAGCTCCAAACGCCTTGTGGTGGGGTCGAGCGTGGAGAACAGCCTGTCTTCGATCAACACCGCCGCGTCGGTAAGGCGCCGCAACAGCGTGGACTTGCCCGCGTTGGTGTACCCGACGAGTGCAACGACAGGAACCCCACTCCGCGAGCGCTGCTTGCGCTTCAAACGGCGCGTCCGTTCCAGCGCGACCAGGTCTTTCTTGACCCGCTGGATGCGCCGCAGGATCGCGCGGCGTTCCGCTTCCAGCGCGGTTTCGCCCGGCCCCCGGGTGCCGATCCCACCACCGAGCCGGGACAACACGTCACCCCAACCACGCAGGCGCGGGAGCCGGTAGTTGAGCTGCGCAAGCTCGACCTGCAACTTCCCCTCCGCGGAACGAGCATGCTGAGCGAAGATGTCGAGGATCAACCCTGTCCTGTCGATAATCTTCAGTCCCCGTTCCGCGAGCGGGTTCACACCGGCTTGCTCTTCTAGGTTCCTGCCCTGCGCGGGTGTCAACTCGTCGTCGAATATCAGCATGTCCGCATCGAGTGCCGCCGCCATCGTCACGATCTCTGTGACCTTGCCGCGTCCCAGATAGGTCGCGGGATCGGGGGCGTCGCGTCGCTGCACGACACGGTCGAGAGCGTCTGCTCCTGCGGTGTCGGCGAGGGCCTCGAGCTCGTCGAGAGACCACTGCGCCTCATCGGCGGTCGTATTGCCGAAAGAGGCTCCAACGAGGATCGCGCTCTCGCGCTCGGGTCGGGTCTCGTGACCAGCGGACCGCGGGGTCAGGTAACTACCCTCCTGAGGCGCTCCACTCCCTCTTGCAGCCGGTCGTCAGCCAGCGTCAAAGAAAAGCGAACGAATCCTTCGCCCGAAGGGCCGTAACCGGTTCCCGGCGCGACCACGATGTCGGCTTCGTCGAGCAGGAAGTTTGTGAAAGACACAGACGTGTGGCCGTCGGGGACGGGAACCCATACGTAGATGGAGCCGCGCGGCGGTTCGACAACGACGCCCATCGACTTCAACCCATCGCATAGCAGATCGCGCCGGTGCCGGTACCGCTCGACCGTCTCCTTCAGGTGATCTTGTGGGCCCTCGAGGGCCGCGATACCCGCGCGTTGAACGGCATCGAAGACCCCCGAATCGATGTTGGTCTTGAGTCTCTTCAGAGCTTCGATCGCCTCTGGCGCTCCGGTTACCCAGCCGATGCGCCACCCCGTCATGTTGTACATCTTCGAGAGCGAGTGGAACTCGACAGTGCACTCCATCGCGCCATCGGCCTGCAGCGCGCTCGGCGCAACGTATCCGTCGAAAGTGATCTCGGTGTAGGCGGCATCGTGAGCGAGCAGCAGATCGTTGGCGCGGCAGAGATCTACGGCTCGCTGGAAGAAGTCCAACTCCACAGTCGCCGCGGTCGGGTTGGAGGGGTAGTTCAGCCACAGCACTTTGGCGCGCTGCAGCACATCCGCAGGGATGGAATCTAGCTCCGGCATGAAGCGGTTCTCCGGTAAGAGCGGAAGTAGGTGCGGTTCCCCGTGCGCAAGGATCGTTCCCGTCTCGTACACCGGATATGCCGGGTCGGGGATAAGCACGACGTCCCCCGGGTCAACGAACGCGACGGGGAGGTGAAAGATGCCTTCCTTCGAGCCAACGAGCGGCTGCACTTCCGAGTCCGGATCCAAAGTGACGCCGAAGCGCCGTCCGTACCAATCCGCTATCGATTCCCTGAACCGTGGCAAGCCCGTGTAGGAGGGATAGCGATGCGTGCCGGGGTCGCGAACCGCCTCGGCGAGGGCTTCGATCACATGCGGTGGTGAGGGCAGATCTGGATCGCCAACGCCGAACGAGATGATGTCTGCCCCGCGCGCTCGTGCGAGCGTCACTTTCCGATCGATCTCGGCGAAGAGATAAGGCGGGAGGTTCTCGATGCGCGCAGCCGTCCTTACACCCACGCGTCGGCCCCGATCTCTCCTTCGAACACTTTGGCTGCAGGTCCCGTGAGGAACACCGGCGCGGCCTCGTGCAGGCTCCCCCGCCACTCGACCTCGGCCTCGCCGCCAGGGAGCTCGACGGTGATCCGCTCGCCACCACCGGCCAGCAGGCGGGTGGCAACTGCCGCGGCGCAAGCTCCGGTCCCACAGGCAAGCGTTTCACCGGAACCGCGCTCCCACACCCGCATCCTGATCCGCTCGGGCGACAGGACTCGCACGAACTCGACGTTCGCACCGCGCGGAAAGGCACCGTGATGCTCGATGGCCGGTCCGAGCGTTGTAACCGGCGCTTCGTGAGGATCCTCAACGAACCACACGGCGTGGGGGTTGCCCATCGACAGGCAGGCAACCTCGAGCTCGGTGGACCCCAGCGTCAGACGCACCCGCAGAGCGTCGTCACCATCCCAATCCACCGGGATGTCCCGGGGGCCGAAGATAGGCGCACCCATATCGACGCGCACCCGATCCTCGGGCTGCACCTCGATCGTCTTCACCCCCGCACGTGTCTCAACGCGCAACTCCCGAGCCGAAGTCATCCCCTCTGCACGTGCGAAGAGGGCGAGGCACCTGATCCCGTTGCCACACATCTCCCCTATCGAACCGTCGGAGTTGACGTAATCCATGAGCAGCTCGCCGCCGTCCCTCCCGGGGGCCACCCTTATGACACCGTCGGCCCCGATGCCGAAGCGCCGGTCGCAGACTCGTCGGACGGCCTCGGCCGACAGCTTCAGCTCGTCGCCCGGGTCGGCGATCATCACGAAGTCGTTGCCGATGCCCTGATACTTGGCGAATCTCACGCAGTAACCGTAACCGCCGAGGAGGCTTTCCAAGGTGCTCAAGGGGAGAGTGGTCGAACTCCAAGCGATAGAACGCGCCGACCTGCGCACGATCTGGCGCTGGTACAACGATGTGGAGTTGGAGCTGCTTGCCGGTGGTGACATACGCCCGGTGACCTTCACGCAGATGGAGGCCCACTTCGACAAGGAGCTCAAGGAAGAACCGGTCATGAGGTTCGCAATAGTCGTGAATGGACTCTTG
>JAXDJR010000124.1:0-3833 GCA_034667545.1 Actinomycetota bacterium | reverse complement strand
CTGGGCGTTCTGGACGGAGTTGTATCTGTATGGATCGTGTGCATCTCCGCGTTCATGTTTCCTCAGCGCCTGCCGGACCTGTACCGGGCTTCGCCTGCCAAAAACAACGTCGCGGGGATCCCGCTGCTCAAGATCGTCTCCCCACTTTCGTTTCTTGTGATGGCTTTCTTGGTGTGGGAGACCCTGAAGTACCCGCCGCTGGCGATCCTCGTCCCCGAGCACAAGTGGTACGTCCCGGTGTTCATGCTTGCGACGGCCGCGGTCGGCCTGATCGTCTATTACGTGGCCAGGGCTGTAAGGCGCAGCCAGGGCATCGATCTCGACCTCGTGTATCAGGAGCTTCCGCCCGACTGACGGAACCTGTCTCGTGGTAGCCGCTTGCGGGCTTGTTGCACCATCTTCTTTCGCCGGACTGATTGTTCCGGTTTAGCGGCGAGCCTCTTCGGGTTCGTCGTACCAGCGGATCCGTTCGCCCACGCGCGCGCGGATGCGCCACTTAGCGGACTTCGGGGCTGCGTCTAGAGCGGCGATCACGGCTGCGATGTTGCTCTTTATGGTCGCGATCTGACCGGTCTCGAGACCTGCCGATCCGAGGGCCGCCTGGACCTCTGCGAGGGTCTGGCGGACGGTGTGCTCCAGTCCCCAATCAGCGTGGGTCGCGCCCGCCAGCCGGGACACGTCGATGCCATCCCGATTGCCCGGGTCGTGGTCCAGCAACAGAGCCATGATGTCCTTGACGTCTTTCTCGTTCAGCTGGATGACTTGCGCTTTGGTCAGCAAGAGATCCGTGACGGGGATGGCCGTTGCGTCGAGAGCGAGACGCTCCCTTAGCTCGATCGTGTGGCACATCACAAACCGATCGAGTAGCACGTCGACTGCGCGCCCACGAACCGAGTCGGTGAAGTTCAGCCGCTGCGCACCATGAAGCGCGTTGAACAACTTGTCTGCTTCATATCCGTGCACCTCGAAGAAAGTAGTGAGCGCACGATTGTTTTTGGACACCGATATGAAATCGATGTCCCCATAAGCACGAGCAAGGGGCGGTCTGCGAGCGCTGGGGCAGTGGAACCAGACCGCGGTGCCGCCAATCAGTCTCAGGGGCACAGTCAACGAAGCTGAGTCCGAGATCAAACGCAGAGCCTCGGCCGGCGCGTCGGGCAACGGAATATATGCCGGATCGTCACGGGAGTCGGGGGATGCGCCTTTGTCGTTCACGAGCGCCGAGTGTAAGCAGGTTTCTCGCCGGTCAGTCGGCGCGGCTCCGTAAGCAGGTTTCCTGGTAGTCAATCTGCGGCGACCGGAAGCTGGTTTGCGTCCCTCGTTACTCGGCGTTGACCTTTGTGGATCTCGTGCATTGCTGCAGGACACCAAGCAGGTCGGCTCCATAGCGTTCGAGCTTGAGGGGTCCGATTCCCGGGATAGACGAGAGATCACGCAGCGTGCGCGGCTCTCGAAGGGCGATCTCTACGAGAGTGGAGTCGTGGAAGATGATGAACGCGGGCACTTCGTCGGTCTTGCAGCGTTCCCGCCGCCATCGCTTGAGTGCTTCGAGCAGGGGGCTCTCCGGCGCTTCATGAGGAGCCGCAAGCGGCAACGTCCTATCGCCAACCGTCACGCGCTCACCGAACGCAACGGTTCTCTGAACTCCTCCTTCCAGTGCGACGGTTGCCCCCGACGCATCGAGTGCGGCGATGGACCCGGTGAACCCTCCGGAAAGCTGCACTTTTAGGCCGATGCGAGCGGCGATCGTCTCTGCTGGGCGTCCTTGAGAGGACCCGTTATGGCGGGCGGCGAGGTCGTGGGGTCCCCGTAGCTCACCCACGAACGCGCTGGCCTTGCGCCTGCCGTCGTTGACCCACGAGATCGCCAGATGAGTCTTCGCTCGAGTGATCCCGACGTAGAAGAGCCTTCGCTCCTCGGCGATCGCTTCTTCTGACTTCGCGCGCTTGAAAGGCAGCTCACCATCTTGGAGCTGGGGCAGGAAAACGGCTTCGAATTCAAGCCCCTTGGCGCGGTGGTAGGTCAGGAGATTGACCCCGCGGCCCCCCTCCGCGCCGAAGCGGCCTTCGATGTCCACGACGAACTCGCGGCACGTGCGCGAGCCGTCATCGAATTCCTCGGCCAGACGGATGAAGCGAGCCAGATCGTTCTGACGCGTGATCTCTCGTTCGCCGAGATCGTCCGCCGGACTTTCGACGTACCCGGCGCGGCCGGCCAGTCTTGTGACTTCGGCCGAGACCGCCGCCGCCGTCTTCTTCCGCAGAGATGACAGCATCTGCCGGGCGGTCTGGCGCGTGAGAAAGGCGCCGTCGCGTACTTGGTACGGGATGCCCTCGGCCGCAAGAGCCTCTTCGTAGTCCTCGGACCGGAAGTTCAACCGGTACAGGATCGCCATCCCCTCATAGGCCACCCCCTGCTCGTGCAGATTCCGGATGCGCTCGATGAGGGCCGACGTCTCAGCTGCCTGAGTGGAAAGGGACCTCAGCATGCATTGGGGGCCTGGGGGCCGCACCGCCCGCAGCGTCTTTTCAGCGCCGCCCAATCGGGGGACGAGACGGTTGGCAACGACCAGGACCTCAGGCGTGGAGCGATAGTTGGCTTCGAGCCGCACTACCTTCGTTCGGACGAAACGTTGCGGCATCTCGAGCAGATAGCGCGGTGTTGCGCCAGTAAACCCGTAGATCGACTGGTAGTCGTCGCCGACCACGCAGAGCTGATCACGTTCTCCCAGCCACGCTCGCAGGAGCGTCTCTTGAAGGAGATTCATGTCCTGATACTCGTCAACCGTGAAGGCGGTGTATCCGGTGCGGAACTCTTCGACCGCAAGTTGGTCGTTCTCGAACAACTGGATCGTCCGCTCGAGCAGGTCCTCGAAGTCGATCAGATCGCGATCCGCTTTACCTCGTTCGTAACGCTTGTAGACGTTGGCCATGAGGTCGCCTGGGATCGGCGGTTCGTGTCCATCGAGGGATGACAGGTAGGCGTCGGCGTCGACGCGGCGGTTCTTCGCCCACTCGATCTCGGTAGCAAGGTCTGCTGCCGGCCGGAACCGGTACGGCTTCGGCAGCGTATTTGCGATCTGACGCAACGCCACCACCTTGGAAGCCATGATCTGGGGAGGGGGCTCCGCCGAGAAATAGCGAAGTTGCCGCAACGCAGCCGAGTGGAAGGTGCGCGCCTTGATCCCTTCGACCCCCAGCGCCGCCAGCCGCCCGCGCATCTCGCCGGCAGCCTTGTCAGTGAAGGTGACGGCGAGGATGCCGGTAGCGTCGGATGTGCCACTGACCACCTGGTTCGCGATGCGTCGGGTGATCGTGGTGGTCTTGCCCGAGCCTGCGCCCGCCAGGATGCAGACCGGGCCGCCCACAGCCTCTACGGCGTCACGCTGCTGGTCGTTCAGACCTCGGAAGATCGCATCTTGGTCCACGCCTAGAGGGTAAGTGCAGCCTGCGACGGGAACCCGGCACAAGCAGCCACGGCCGTTGCGGGCCGAAAGACTAAGGGGACACCCAGGACTGCTGGGTGGTTCAGAGCTAGACGCGCCTATCGGTGTCGCTGCCGCGATCGCTTTCACATGACCGAGCTGCCTCGGAACGACGGCTCGGCCCCCGCTCCAATCTTGGCGAGACGATGGAACGAGCTCTTGACGAGGCGAACATATGTTCGGTATATTGAGTGTACGCGCCCCCAAGGGCCCTTGAAGGTTGTGAGGGTCTTGCACCAAGTGAACGAATGCTGCGATCAGGACCTGGTCGAGGGCATCGCCCATCTCCAGGCGGACATCTGTGCACGCCAGCGGGAGTTGCTCTCGTTCGTAGCCGAGTACGACCGCC
>JAXDJR010000123.1:0-3268 GCA_034667545.1 Actinomycetota bacterium | reverse complement strand
GACATCCCGTGAACCCCGGTCAGGGTTCCGGCGAGCGCCACGCCGAGCGAGATGCCGACCTGGCGACTCGTCGACGCGATCGCTGCCGCGGAGCCGACCCGGGACCTCGGCATCCCGGACACCGCCGTATTGGTAATCGGCGCGTTCACCAGGCCAAGCCCCACACCAAAGAGCCCGAAGGTGCAGAGGATGAATACGAGGGAAGTGCTGGCACCGATCGTGGTGAGCAACCCGGCTGCGGCCGCTAAAGCCACCCCGGATATCACGAGCGGCGTGCGGGTGCCGAACTCTGCCACGAGACGACCAGATATCGGGCCACAGATCAGCTGGGTCACGGCAACCGGGAGCGTGTAAAGCCCGGCCTCGAACGGCGTGAACCCGCGAACCTCTTGCAGGTAGAGCGTGACCAGGAAGAGAAAGGCGCCATTGCTGGCGAAAGCGAAGATGGCCGTCGCCACGGCCGAGGAGAACGGAATGCTCTGGAAGAAGCGCACGTCGACGAGTGGGTCCGTTCGGCGCCGCTCGTAGCGGATCAGTCCGACAACGGCGATCGCGAAGACGACGAACAGCGCGATCGTGGCGGCGCTCAGCCAACCGAGATTGGGCCCTTCGATGAGGCCGCCCACGAGTGCGGCGAGGAGAAGAATCACGAGCCCCTGCCCAATCGGGGCGAAGCGGCCGACTCGTCCCGACTTGGACTCCGGAACGAACAGGGCTGTCAGCGCGATCGCCGCGATGACGACTGGCACGTTGACCAGGAAGATCGCCCGCCAGCCGACGGTGTCCGTGAGAAATCCACCGAGAAGCGGGCCGAGTCCCAACGAGACCCCCACCACCGCGCTCCACGCCCCCACGGCGCGAGCTCGCTGCTTGGGATCGGCGAACGTCGCGGTGATGATCGACATCGCGACCGGGTTGAGCATCGAGCCGCCCACCGCCTGGATCATGCGGAAGACGACAAGCCAGCCAACCGATGGCGCGAGGCTGCACAGCAGGGACCCCACACCGAACAGCGCGAGTCCGATCTGAAATGTGCGGCGTCGCCCAAGCCGATCCGCCGTTGAGCCCGAGAGCATGAGCAGGCTCGCGAGTACGAGGGTGTACGCATCGATGGTCCACTGCAGCCCCGAGATCGTGGAGCCGAGCTCTCGACCGATGGCAGGCAGTGCCACGTTGACGATCGTCGCATCGGTTGTGACGATGAACAGGCTCAGGCAGCAGATCGCGAGAATCAGGTATTTGTGCGTGTATCGCGCCGGTAGCGGTGCGTTCACGATGTTGCGGTTGCCGTCATTGCAAAAACAGTATTCGGCATCGGATGGGAGCTCGTTGTTAACAGCCCGAAATCGTTACGCCGCGAGGCCACGGCGCGCAGACGGCCCTCGCCGCTCGGGTAGCGTAAACACATGGCTGATCGAGAATATGGTTTCCGCACGCGCGCAATTCATGCGGGCAACATCCCGGATGCGGTGACGGGTGCTCGCGCACTCCCCATCTACCAGACCTCCGCGTTCGTCTTCGACGACACCGCGGATGCCGCGGCGCGGTTCGCACTGCAGAAGTACGGCAACATCTACAGCAGGCTCGGCAACCCGACCGTCGCATCCTTCGAGGAGCGCATCGCATCGCTCGAGGGTGGCCTCGGTGCCGTCGCCACCGCGAGCGGACTGAGCGCCCAGTTCATCACCTTCGCCTCTCTCGCCGGCGCGGGCGACCACCTCGTGGCATCCGCGAACCTCTACGGGGGGTCGATCACCCAGCTGGACGTCACGCTGCGCCGATTCGGCGTCGAGACGACGTTCGTTCAGGGGTCGAACCCCGCGGACTACGCCGCCGCGATCACCGACAAGACCAAGCTCATCTACGCCGAGATCATCGCCAATCCGTCCGGTGAAATCGCCGACATCGAGGGACTCGCGGAGGTGGCCCACGCGCATCAAATCCCGTTCATCGTCGACTCGACGCTGGCTACGCCTTACCTCATCCGGCCGATCGAGTGGGGCGCCGATGTTGTGATCCACTCGGCAACCAAGTTCCTCGGCGGCCACGGCACGACCCTCGGCGGCGTCGTCGTCGAGTCGGGCCGCTTTCACTGGGCCAACGAGCACTTCCCGCTGTTCGATCAGCCGGTGGCCTCCTACGGTGGGCTCAACTGGCACGGCAACTTCGGCGAGTACGCCTTCCTCACTCGCCTGCGCGCGGAACAGCTCAGGGACATCGGGCCGTCGCTGTCCCCGCACTCCGCGTGGCTGCTCGCCCAGGGTGTGGAGACCCTGCCGTACCGCGTGCAGGCGCACGTGGACAACGCCCGTATCGTTGCCGAGTGGCTCGAGGCAGACCCGAGGATCGAATTTGTCAATTGGGCCGGGCTGCCGAATCATCCGCACCACGAGCGTGCGCTCAAATATCTGCCGAAGGGTCCGGGGGCGGTCTTCAGTTTCGGGGTGAAGGGCGGCCGTGCGACCGGGCAGACCTTCATCGAATCTGTCGACCTCGCGAGCCACCTGGCTAACGTCGGGGACGCGAAGACTCTGGTCATCCACCCGGCCTCGACGACGCACGCCCAGCTGAACGACCAGCAACTCGTCGACGCCGGCGTGCTTCCCGGCCTCGTGCGCATCAGCGTGGGAATAGAAGATGCCGAGGACATTGTTTACGACCTTGATCAGGCATTGACCCGAGCGACGGAGGGCAAGTAATGACAATTGCAGAGGCACCGGATGTCACGGTCCTGGCCAACGGCCTGAGCTGCGAACTTCCCCCGGACTCCCCGCTGGCGAAACGGCTTCGGTCGGAGCGCACCTGGGTCGGGCCGAGCGCGAAGGAGCGTCTCGGGATTCTGCGCAAGGCGAAGTCCGTCGCGATTGTCGGCGCGTCGCCGAATCCGGTCCGTTCGAGCTACTTCGTCGGCACCTACCTGCAACAGTCGAGCGATTACCGGGTGTACTTCGTCAATCCGAACGCCGACACCATCCTCGGCGAAAAGGCGTATCCGGATCTCGCGTCGCTTCCCGAGGTTCCCGACATCGTCGACGTGTTCCGCAAGGCGAGCGACATCCCCTCGGTCATCGACGAGGTGCTCGCGATCGGCAGCCCGGTGGTGTGGGTGCAACTGGGCATCTGGAACCAGGATGCCGCGATCTACGGGGAGAGCAAGGGACTGACCGTCGTCATGGACCGGTGCATCAAGATCGAACACGCCCGCTTCCATGGCGGACTTCACCTGCTCGGCTTCGACACCGGCGTGATCTCGGCGCGCAAGGTCATC
>JAXDJR010000122.1:0-7523 GCA_034667545.1 Actinomycetota bacterium | reverse complement strand
GCACTCCCCGAGTAGTTCCCATGCAAAAGCAGAAACCCGCCCAGCAAGTACACGAAGGCCGGCGTGATCGAGAAGAAGATTTGCACCAGAGAAAAGAACCCACGACCAACCATGGTCTGCTTTATCTCGAGCTGCGACAGCCTGCGATTCTCCTCCTGGAACCGATCGATCTCGTAAGCCTGACGTCCGAAGGCCTTCGACAACAAGATTCCAGACACCGAGAGCGTTTCCTGCATGATCGCGGTGAGATCTGCAAGCGACTCCTGCGTTTGACCAGACACTTCTCTCCGAACACGCCCCACTTTCCGACTGATCATCAGAAAGACCGGGAGGATCGCTAGCGACAACACCGTGAGTTGCCAGTTGAGGATGACCATCACGACGACCGTCGAAAGCACGGTCGTGACGTTGGCAAGGATCCCGGATGCGGTGTCGGTCAGCACCGATTGAACACCACCGACATCGTTCGACAGACGTGACTGAATCTCCCCTGTGCGAGTGGACGTGAAAAAGCGAAGCGGCATGTGCTGAAGGTGTGTGTAGAGCGCGTTACGAAGATCCCGCATGACGTTCTGTCCCACGAGATTGTTCGTGTAGGTCTGCCACAAACCTAAAAGGCCGTTCACGATCGGGCTCAGGACCATTGCGAGCACGATGAGGATGAGCAGGTGGAGACGACTCGAGGTTGAGGTCTTTCCCAGGAGGACTTTGACCGTGACCACTTTCAGAAGAAGTGGGTTGATCAGTCCTATGGCGGACGTGACCAGGATCAGTATCGCTACGAAGGTGACTTTTCTCTTGTAGGGCCGGAAAGTGCCCGCGATGCGCCGGAACGTTCCGGGGCGGGCCGGCCTTTCGGGAGCGTCGGGGCCGACTAGGCCATGAGCGCGACGAGCCAGTGGATGCCTCCTTCTATTGCCGCTTCCTTACTTATAGGACTTATGGGGGCTGCAGAAGGTGCTAACCCGGCGCCGAGCCCTGATAATCCCTCGCCCGGCCTTACGAGATCCGAAGAGCTACCACCACGCCATCCCGCAGGGGAACGATGAAGGAACGGAAGTCGGGGTCTGCGGCGATCGCGTGGTTGGTCTCATCGATCGCGCGGGTCAGCTGCGGGCGCTCGTCGGGAGCGCTCGGATCGCCTGTCACTCTTCCGGACCACAGCATGTTGTCGCAGATGTAGTACCCGCCGACCCGGACCTTGGCGCGTCCTTCTTTCCACGCCTGGGGGTAGCCGTCTTTGTCGATGTCGCAGTAGACGATGTCGAACTCGCCATCCGCCTTGCCGAACGCATCGAACGCGTCTCCGACGTGATACTGGATCGGACCGTCGAGTCCGGCTCGGCCCAGGAAATCCAGGGCCTTGCGCTCGTTGTCCGGGTCCATATCGGTGAGATGGACCTCGCCGTCGGGACCTGCAGCTCTGGAGAACCAGTAGGCGGAATAGCCGAAGCCCGATCCCATCTCGAAGATGCGTTTCGCACCGATCGAGCGGGCAAGCACCTCGAGCACGCGTCCGCACAACCTGCCGATGATTGGAAAGCCATCGGCCTCGGCCAGCGCCTCCATCTCGAGGAGAACTGGTTCATCGTCTCCCGAGCTCAGGTTGCGCAGATACGACTCGATCGCGGGATCGACGATCTCCATGTCAGGAGGCTACTAAAGAGGTGAGGGCGCGGTGGAGGGCAGCTCCGCCAGCAACCACACCGGGCGACAACCCCAAAGGAGCCGGCAGTTCGGAGACCACGCCGCCGCCTTCTGTGACCAACAGCACACCCGCCGCTTTATCCCACCATTCCATCGGAGCCTCGTAGAAGGCATCGAGGCGGCCGCACGCGACCGCGGCCAGATCGAGGGCGGCAGAACCGGCACGGCGTATATCGCGCACCAGTGGCAGAACGCGCGACACGACCGCGGCTTGCATCGCCCGAGCCTCAGCGTCGTAGGCAAAGCCGGTGCCGATAAGGGCATGGGCCAGATCGGTGCGCGGGCTCACGTGGATCGAATCGCCGTTCAAGTACGCGCCGCCCCCTCTTGTGGCGGTGAACATCTCGCTCCGGTTGGGGTCGAAAACGACACCGGCCACGGCCCCCTCAGGGTCTTCGACGGCGATGCTCACGCTCCAGGTGGGGATCCCGAAGAGGAAGTTAACTGTGCCGTCGAGGGGGTCGACGATCCAGATGAGCCTCGCACCACCCTCGCCCGCACCGCCCGCACCGGCGCCGCCCGCACCGCCTCCGCCCGCACCGCCCTCCTCCGTCACGATCCGGTCGGTGGGGCGCCGGGAACGGATCAGCGCTGCTATAAGCGCTTCGGCGTCGCGATCGGCATCACTGACCGGATCGGTCGGCGTGGACTTCGAGCTCACCCCGGTGGCCGCAGAGCCGAAGCGCTCCAACAGCAAGGCGCCCGCCTGCCGGGCAGCCTCGACGGCGATATCCACCAGCGCGTTAGGGTCCACGTCGCCGCATCCTAGGTTGGTCGATGTCGATAAACGTAAGCCTGCGCGTCTATCCTCGGTGTCATGGGCGTCCTTCCTCCTGAAGTCGAAGAGTTGCTCAATGCCGCTCTGGTCGCCGAGCTGACCGTTCTGGACCAGCGGGGAAACCCCATCAGCTACCCCCTGATCCCCCTCTATGACGGGTCCAAGATATTCATGACCTCCAGCATCTTGTTCTCAAAGAAGCTCGAGCACATCAAGCGGAATCCTCGTGTCTCGGTGAGTCTCACCGATCCCGTCGCCGTCCCGGTGGAGCCCTTCCGGCGCGCCACCATCCAGGGTGACGCTGTCATCGTGGAGGACGACCTCCATGCGGGGTGGGAGCGGCTTCTGCCGCTGTGGACCAAGAAGGAACCGATCATCACCAGCCTGGTCAAGAAGCGATTCGCCATGCCTCTCTTCTGGGAGCGGTCGGTGATCGAGATCACGCCTCGGCGCGCACTCCTGTGGTCACCAGGCCAAACGACTTCTCACCCACAGGTCTTCACAATGGAGGCCGCTGCCTGATGGCGAAGTCAACAGTTCAAGGGTCGGATGTCCTGGCTGAGATCGGCCAGTTCTCGCACGCGGTCCTTTCGTTCGTAGATGAACGCGGCTACCCCCTCAGTGTCGCCACGGGGTTCCGGGCGGATGCCGGCCGGGGAACGATCGAGCTAGACCGCCCCGGCCTCCCCGAAACGCCCCAAGAGGGCGCGACGGTGGCCATCGTGTTTTCCAGCGTGCGGCCCTATCCCGGGGTTGGTTACGACCAGCGGCGCTACATCAACGTGGTGGGAACCGTGACGGAAGTGAACGGATCGGTGCACATCCATCCGGACCGGGTCCATGGGTGGGACGAAGAGCGGATGTCTTTCTTCGAATTGTGCGAGCGCAGCGTGCCTGCGGGCCACCGTTACATGCAGAAGCTCAGCCAGGAGCGCTCGGAGCCGGTCAAGCCGCGACTGTCGGCGGGATGGTTGTTCTTCCTTTCGACCCGAGTTCCCTTCCTGACTGCGACCCTCGTGCCGGTTCTGCTGGGGACCGTTGTTGCGCGTGCTAATGGTTTCTCCGCGTGGTGGTACTCGGTACTGGCTCTGATCGGGGCCATAGCCATCCATCTGGGACTGAACGTCGCCAATGATGTCTTCGACTCCACCAGCGGCGCGGATTACGCCAACGTCAACCCAACCATGTACAGCGGCGGCTCACGGATGATCCAGTACGGTCTCGTCAGCTTGCAGGCAATGAAGGCCACTTCCATCGCCTGCTACGCGCTCGGCATTGCCATAGGACTGTTTCTTGCGGCAACCCGGGGGTGGGGACTTCTGTGGATCGGCGTGGCCGGAGTGTTCCTATCGATCTTCTACACCGGGCCCCCGCTGCGCCTGGTCCACCGGGGCCTTGGTGAGATCTGCGTCGCGCTCGGTTTTGGTCCGATCATGGTCCTGGGGAGTTACTTCGTGGTGGCGCAGCACTTCTCGTGGGAGGCGTTCTACGCGTCGCTGCCTGTGGGTCTGCTGATCATGCTCGTGCTCTATGTGAACCAGGTGCCAGACCGACCCGCAGATGAAAGATCAGGGAAAAGAACCATCGTCGTACGACTGGGCAAGGACGCGATCGTCACCGGGTACGTGCTCTCGGTGGTTGCGGCGGCGGTCCTTATCCTCGTCGGGACTCTCACTGGCGTGATCACCCCATGGACGCTCATCGCTCTGCCAGGCTTCTGGTTCGCGTTCAAGGTGTACACGAGCTTGAGCTCCTATTACGACAGCCCCTATGAGCTCATGGAAGGCATGGGCCAGAACATTCTGCTGCACCTCACCGTAGGGACGCTGCTGATCGTGGGCTACGTGCTCGCGATCGTCTTCTAGTTGGCTGGGGCAGTTGCTGCTTCGATCACGTGCGCCGCTTTGCGTGCGGCGATGAGGACCGGATCCCACACCGGCGAGAACGGCGGAGCGTAAGAGAGATCCAGGTTGATCATCTCGTCCACCGTCATCTCGTTCCACAACGCGACTGCGATCACGTCGACGCGCTTAGCAGCGCCTTCCTGGCCGATTATCTGGCCTCCTAGAAGACGTCCCGATCCCCTCTCGAACACGACCTTGATCTTGATCTCTGCAGCGCCGGGGTAGTAGCCGGCGCGCGTTGTCGAGTCGATCGTCGCGCTCTGGTGATCGAATCCCGCGCCGCTCGCTTCGAGCTCGTTGAGCCCCGTCCTGGCCAGCTCGAGGCCACAGACCTTGGAGGTTGCAGTTCCCAGCACGCCGGGAAAGGTGGCCTCTCCACCCCCGAGGTTGATCCCCGCAACCCGTCCCTCCTTGTTGGCGTGGGTCCCCAGAGCGATCGAGACGTTCGCCTTCGACACCCGGTGAAACTTCTCCGCACAATCTCCCGCGGCCCACACACCGGGTGCGTCGGTCCTCATATGTGCATCGACCGCGATCGCACCGCTCGACCCGATCCCGACGCCCGCGGTTGCGGCCAGACCGCTGTTGGGAGCCGTGCCCAGGCCCAGGATGACGATGTCTGCTGGGACCGTGCCGTGCGTTGTCAAGACCGCCGAGACCGCATCACCAGTCGTTTCGAAAGCGACGACACTTTCGGCGGTGTGAAGCTCGATCCCCATCCTCGTGAGGCCTCGAGATATCACTTCGCCCATGTCCGGATCGAACGCCGCCATCGGATGGTCGCGCTGCTCGATCAAGACGACGTCGAGACCTTGATCGACCAACGCTTCGGCCATCTCCAAACCGATGTACCCGCCGCCCACGACAACTGCCTTCTTGGGACCTTCTGCTTCGATGAAGGCGCGCACGGCAAGCCCGTCGTTCAGGGTTTGGACACCGAATATGCCCCTCGCCTCAGAGTTCACCAGCGGCGGTCTCCGTGGGGTGCCGCCTGTAGCGATCAGCAGCTGGTCGAAGCTCTCCCACGATTCGGCCGCATCGTCGAGCGAGCGCACGCGAAGGGCCCGTCTATCGAGGTCGATAGCGATGACCTCATGGTGGATGCGCACCTCGATCGATTGACGCTCTCTGAACACTTCCGGTTCGCGAACGATCAGGCTTCCTACCTCCGGCACGCTCCCCCCGATGAGATATGGGATCCCGCAGGCGGAGTAAGAGGTGTAGTCACCCCGCTCGAAGGCCAGGATCTCGAGATCATCCGGCCCCCGGCCCCGCCGCGCTTGTGACGCCGCGCTCATGCCCGCGGCGTCACCACCGATCACCACAAGCCGCTCAGGCATGGCCATTCCGAGAACGACTTGGTTGCTCTGAGAGCAAGACGGCTTGGGTGCTCAGGCATCGAGGGGGCCGAGGTATTCGAATCCCAAGATGGTCGCGTCGTCTCTAAGGGGGCCCTGCGAGTGCGTTATCACCTCTTCGATCAAGCCGTGAACGAGCTGGTCAATCCCTTTATCGTGATCTGCAGCCTGGATCAGATCGATCAAGCGGTCGAGCTCTAGATATTCGCCGTTCGGGGCTCGCGCCTCGATCACTCCATCCGAGTACAGCAGTACTCGGTCACCTTTGCGAAGCGACACCTCGGCACCCGAAACGTCATCCAGCAGATTCAAGCCCATAGGGCTGAGGATCGGCGCGTCGCTGAGCTGACGCACCTTTCCACCACGCACGAGAAGCGGAACGACGTGGCCCGATGTGATCCAGCTCATAGATCCGTCTTCCAGATCGAGCTGGATCAGAAGGCCGGTGACGAACTTGTCTCCACCAAACTGATGTGTCAGAGCGCCTTCTATGGTGTACGCGGTGTCCGCAAGGCTGGCCTGCCTTCGGCGAGCGTAGCGGTATGCCGCCACTGCCTGCGTGCTCAACAACGCGGCTTCGAGTCCGTGGCCCATGGCATCGATGATCGTCAGATAGAGAGTTCGCCCGTTGATGCAGTAGTCGAACGCGTCTCCACCGACTTCGTAGGCCGGTTCCAAGTGACCACAAACAGAAACCGAAGGTCCTTGATAGCAGGTAGCGGGAAGCACATCCCAGTGCATCTCCGCGGCGAGGTTCATGTCCCGGTCCCGGCGAAGTAGCTCATATACGTCGGTGTACCTGCGCGCAGTGACCAGAAGGTGGCCCATCATGATCCCCGCGTCGCGAGCAAGCTCGAGAGCTTCGTCGCTGACCTCATCGAGCTCGAGCTCTAAGACCCCGATGGGGTCAGATCGCTCGACGATCGGCACCCACAGACGGTGGCCGCCGTCCTCTTCTTCCACGATCCGCCGTTCGCGCAAACAGACGCCGGCGGGCGAGCCCTCACACTTCAGGGAAGGGCGGGTTCCAGCTGCGATGCTCGATCCGGGAGCCGGGTGAAGGTTGATGCCCTCATAATCGCTAAGGTAGACAGTCACTCCGCGCACCGACTTGGTGAGTGTCTGCTGCAGTGCTTCAGTGAGCTTGTCGGCGGGGGCCGAGTCTGCGATCCGCAGCACTTCACCTAAAGAGCGTTCAGAAAGATCGCTCACATGTGCCCCCCAAGAACGAATAGGTTCCGTCGTCGGCGCATCGGATATGACCCCCTAGCGATGCAAGAAACTAACAGTCTTCCCTTTTGTGGGTTCTTGAACCTTCGCCGGAGCGTGATCTGTTCAGCACGGCCCCATCGCAACCTTGTCCGAGAGCCAGAAGGAGAGCAGGCTGCGCTGATAATGTGCCGTTTCGGTTCCTCGAAAAGGTGAGGATGTGACGCTGAGAATCAGGCCCCCAGCTGCATCGAAGGCTACGCGAGAAGCGTCTTGACGCGGCTTACCCGCAGAGGGCGCCTGGCAGTCACCGTGACGCTCGCGGCGTTGCTGCTGCTCATCGGCTGGGCCGTCCTGAGGTCGAAAGACCGGTCTTCCGCAGATAACCTGGCCTCCTCAAACGTGTTGTGCACCGATCTCGCAGAGGTCCAGAACGGATATCGGATCCCGGCGCTGACTCGTCTACGGGATCACGTCTCGCCGCTCGTAAAGACCTACGCTGATCAAGGCGAAACCAAGAAGGCGACAAACCTTCGCAACACGATCGCGGCCATCGATGAGATGCGG
>JAXDJR010000121.1:0-4419 GCA_034667545.1 Actinomycetota bacterium | reverse complement strand
CGAAGGTTCTCGAGTAGCACGACCGGCGTCTCAGAGCTGCAGCCCTGTTTCGCCGAGGGCCCGGTGACGTCATCGGTCTTGAGGACCTCGGTCCCGAGCAGCTCGCCCAAGCGCCGCGCAACCGGATCGAGCCGCAGCCCATCCACCACGCGGCCCTTAGGACGCCCGAGATGCGAGCACGCTCTTATGAGAGCACCTTGCTGCAACAGTCGCTGCAAGGTCGGAACCGTCGCTCTTATGCGGAAGTCGTCGGCGATGTGACCTCCCTGCAATGGGACGTTGAAGTCACAGCGGACGAGGACGCGGCGGCCGCCGAGTTCGAGGTCGTCGATCTGGCAGAGGTCGAGCCCGGGTGCCGCAGCCGGCCGATCAGATATCGGCTTCTCCACCTTCGAGCTTCTGACGGGGGCGCAGGAACCCGCCCACCACTCCCCCGGCGGTCGCCCCGGCGACAGCGCCAACGATGATGCAGATGATCGTTACCGAGGTCCCACCGACGATGGCGCCGACGATCCATCCGAGAACGGCCCCGATGATGGTGCCAAGCACCAACCCTCCGATCCCGCCGCGCATCTGGCTCTTAGTGCCCGCTACGCCAGGGCCGATGGTGAAGGCTTCGGCTTCTGCGCGTTGTTCGGCGAGAGCGTCAGCCTCAGCGCGTTCTCGTGGCGTCCCCGCGCGCTGGTCGGCCACGGCCTCCGTCTCCGCGCGGTCCCCTGGTGTCTCGTCGCTCATCACTATCTCCTGGAATGGGATGGGGTGCGAGCCTAACAATGCGACCGGCCGGTCGCCACGTACTGCTTCAATGAGACAGCAGGAACCGTCGAACCGCTGCACAATATGTTTCGTTCTCTTCGACATACCCCATGTGCGCGCTGTTCTCCAGGATGGCCAATTCGGCCTCCGGGATGCCGGCAGCTATCGCTTCCGCGGCCTCTACGGGACAGGTCCGGTCGTGCCTGCCGGCCATTACTAGGACGGGGTGTGTCACTTCGTCAAGGCGGTGCTCCAGCTCGATCCCACCGTAGCTGTCGTCGGCCGCGAAATAGCGAGTGATGTTCGGGGAGAAGCGGGCGTCCTTCGTCTCTTCCTCGAACTCGTCTATCCGCGGGTCGTAGGGATCCTTGAAATGGAACGGCCACTGGTCGTGCAGCAACGCTGCAGCCTCTTCCTCGGTGCGGAGGTCCTTCTCCCGAGCCCATGAATCGGCAACCTGCTTCCGCAGCGCCTCCGGTTCGAAATGGGCAAGTTCCTCGGACACTTTCTCGAGATAGCGAGCGGAAGGAACGCCCGAGGAGATGATGCTCTGCGCTGCGGCGCCGGGGAAATCGACAGCATTCTGCAGAGCAACGAATGCTCCCCAGGAATGCCCCAGCACGGCGTACGGACCCAGGGCCAGGGCTTCGGCAAGCGTCACGACATCCCGGGAACAATCTTCAAGTGTGCAGGTCTCTGGAGCCACCTTGTCGGAGAGACCGTGACCACGTTGGTCGACGAGTATCAGCCGGAACTTGTCCGTCAGCGGATCGAGATAATGCCCGAACTCATGGTGGTCCAGGCCGGGGCCGCCGTGCAACACGATGAGTGGATAACCGTCGCCGCGCTCCTCAACGAAGAGGCGAGTATCTCCGAGGGGGACGTGGTGTCCTCGCCCGATCACGCGGGAGGCTGCCGTCAAATGCTGCCGGCCACCAACTCGGCGACATCGACGAGGCGGTTGGAATATCCCCACTCGTTGTCGTACCAGCCGAGGACCTTCACCAGGTTCCCGTTCGTCATAGTGGAGAGGCCGTCGATGATGCAGGAATGGGGGTTGCCCACGATGTCCGAAGAGACGATCGGATCCTCGGTGTATTCCATGATGCCTTTCATCCCCGCCGACTGAGAGGCCTCGCGGTAGGCGTTGTTGACCTCGTCCCTGGTCACTTCCGCACCAACCACGGCAACCAGGTCAGTTATCGAACCGTCGGGGACGGGAACGCGCAGAGAGAGGCCATCAAGCCGCCCTTTCAGTTCGGGCATGGCGAGGGCCGCGGCCTTTGCCGCCCCGGTGGTCGTGGGGATGATGTTGATAGCCGCCGCCCGCGCACGACGCAAGTCATCGCGCGCTAGATCGAGGGTGTTCTGATCGTTGGTATAGGCGTGGCACGTTGTCATGAACCCTTTATCGATGCCCCAGTTGTCCTGGAGGACTTTCGTCAACGGGACGACGCAGTTGGTGGTGCAAGACGCATTGGAGATGATCTCGTGTTTGGCCGAGTCGTAGTCGCGGTCGTTCACTCCCATGACGATGGTGATGTCCTCGTCTTTGGCGGGCGCCGAGATGATGACTTTCTTCGCGCCGCCTTGGATATGTTTCATCGCATCGGCTCGCTTTGTGAAGAATCCCGTGGACTCGATGACCACGTCGATATCGAGATCGCCCCACGGAAGATCGGCAGGATCCCGTTGCGACAGCAACTTGATCGGTTCCCCCTCGACCGAAAACCCATCGTCGGTGACCTTTACTTCCTTGCCGAGGGGGCCGAGAACGGAGTCGTACTTCAACAGGTGGGCCATGGTGTTCGCATCACCAAGGTCGTTGACGGCTATCACTTCAAGTCCAGAGCCCTTGGCCTTCAGAGCGCGGTAGAAGTTCCGACCGATGCGTCCGAAGCCGTTGATACCGATCCGCGTCGTCATCGACGTTCCTCCTGGTCAGCGTGGGTGAGGGCCATCCTAGCTGTGGGGGTCTGACTGCCCCGTCGATAGCGATTCAAGAAGTGGTGCCATCCGCTCGGGATCGTGCGAACCATCCGCGTTGGAAATATCGGCTTCGATGATCTCCACTCCCGATGATTCGAGGCCGGAGCGGTTGATCTCCACTCCGTCAGTGGGTATGACCGGCGATTGAACGACGGCGGCATCCACCGAGAATGGCCCCACGTGAGCCAAGAGCGCCTCGAGATGAGCGGGGGCATCAAGGCCCTCGGTCTCGCCCTTCTGCATGCGCGAGTTGCATACGAATACACGGCAGGCGTGGGTGTCCCGAAGTGCTTTGCGGATGCCGGGGACCAGGACGGTGGCGATCAGACTTGTGAACAAGCTTCCCGGCCCAAGGATGATCTGGTCGGCGCTCATGATCGCGTCCACCGCTCCAGAGAAGGCACGCGGATCGGGCGGGTCCAGATATACGACCTGGATGGGTCTGCGCGTCTCCGCCACCGCCACTTGTCCTGAGACCACGCGGCCATCGACCTGCGCGTTCAGCACCACCAAGTCGGTGGTGGCGGGGAACACGTTCCCGCGCGTGCCGAGCAACTGCCCTGCCGCAGCGACGCCTTTGGCAAAGTCACCATAAATCTCTGTCATCGCCGCGATCAGGATGTTGCCGGCTGTATGTCCCGTCAGCGCTCCCCCTCGGAAACGATGCTGGTACACCTTTGACAGTTCGGTTTCGTCGGCCAGCGCCACGAGACAGTTGCGTATGTCTCCAGGCGGAGGGATGCCCAACTCGCGGGTTAGACGGCCGGACGAACCGCCGTCATCTGCAACAGTTACCACTGCACTGACGTCGGATGCGTAGCGTCGTGCGGCTCGCAGCGACGCGGCAAGTCCATGACCGCCTCCGATCCCTACGACTCGGTCGGGTGTCACGGTGCGACCGGGGCCCTGCCGACATCACGATGAAGCACCGTGGCTGGAAGGCCGCGTTCGCGGATCAAAGTAGCCATTTCCTCGGCGAGCACAACCGAGCGATGGCGCCCGCCTGTGCAGCCGATCGCGACCGTCAGATAGTGACGGCCCTCATTGAGGTAACCAGGCAGCACGACTTCGAAGAGATCCCGCATGCGTTCGATGAACTCCTTGGTGGGCACCTGGCCCAGCACGTAATCCCGAACGGCTTCGTCTCGGCCCGTGAGCTCTCGCAATCCCTCCACCCAGTGTGGGTTCGGAAGGAACCGCACATCCAGCACGAGGTCTGCGTCCAGCGGAAGGCCGAACTTGTATCCGAACGAGACGACGGTCGCTCTTAGTCCGCCTCCGACGACGGACCCGAAATACGCAGCGATCTTCCGGCGGAGATCCTGGGGAGTCAGGTTCGAGGTGTCGATGATCACGTCCGCTGCTTCCCGGAAGACGCTCATGACCTTCCGCTCCCGCTGGATCCCGGCCGTGACGGAGCCTTCTGATCCGAGTGGATGGCGGCGCCGGGTGGAATCGAAGCGGCGTACCAGTGCGCTTTCAGAAGCTTCCAGAAAGACCAGGCGGAAGTTCCCGACGCTGTCGCGCAGCTCGTCGAGCGCGGTGGCGGCTTCGGTGAAGAATGATCCCCCGCGCGCGTCGATCACGAGGGCGAGGCGCTTGATGTCGTTTCCGGGCGCGAGAGCCAACGACAGCATCTTGTCGATGAGGGCCGGCGGCAGATTGTCGATCACG
>JAXDJR010000120.1:0-26106 GCA_034667545.1 Actinomycetota bacterium | reverse complement strand
ATCGTCCTGGCCCCCAGCAGCCGCGCGTATAGAAAGATGCCCACGAGCACTGCGGCCATGAGGATGGCAGAGAGTGCAGATGCGGCCGGGTAGTCGCTGTTGAAGAGGAACTGACTCTGGATGATGTTGCCGATCATCGTGGTGCTCGTTCCCCCAAGGATCGACGCATTCACGTAATCGCCGAGTGCCGGGACGAACGTCAGCAGAAAGGCGGCGAAGATCCCAGGGATGGTGAGCGGCAGGACGACACGAAGGAACGCCTGCCTCTTGCTGGCGTAGAGGTCGTTCGCTGCTTCGACCAACGAGGAATCGATCTTCTCCAACGAAACGTAGAGAGGTAAGGCGGCGAAGGGCAGAAAGTTATAGGCGATCCCCGCCACGACCGCGGTCCCCGTTGCAAGGACGTGAAAGCTCTGCGGCAACAGGTGGAGGTTCTTCAGGGTTCCGAACACGAAGCCCTGGTCCGACAAGATGAACTCCCACGCCAGCGTTCTGATCACGAACGAGACGAAGAACGGGATGATCAGCATCAGCAAAAAGAAGTTCTTCTTGCTGCCGGCGTGGAATGTGATCCAGTAAGCGAGTGGATAGGCGATCACGAGATCGATCGCCGTGGCGGTAAGTGCGTATCCGACCGAACGCAAGAATTGCGTGTGGAACAGCGAGATCTGCTGCGAGAACTCGGCCCAGTGCCACGTCAGGTGAAAGACGCCGGTGATCGGGTTCCCTGTCTGGAGGGACAGTGACAGCATGGTGAACAGAGGCACCAAGAAGAACACGACCAGCCATAGGCCCCCAGGCAGCGTCAGCAGGTAAGGGGACAGCTTCTTTCCAAGCCGTCCCCTCCCGCGGACGGGCCTCAGCCTTGAATTATTGGCAGGAACAGGTTGTTCCATGTGAGCAGATCCTGGTTGTTCTTGTACTGGTAGTAGAGACGGGACAGGGACTGGATGTGAGCGTCGGGGAAGACCGTGGGGCTGTTGGCCACGGTTGGATCCTTGAGTTGGGACGCGATGATGTTCTTCGAGTCGGGGACCGGGCAAACGTAGTTGTTGTAGTCCTCGATCAGGGCCTGAACCTTCGGCTGATACACGTAGTCCATCAGCGTCATGGCGTCGAGGGGGTTCGCAGCTCCCTTTGGAATCATCATGTTGTCGGTCCAGAACATGGCGCCTTCCTGCGGGATGACCAGCTTCAGGTCCTTGAAGCCGGAGAGGTTCGCTTGGAAGATGTCTCCCGACCAACACATCGAGATCCACGTGTCTTCGTTCTTCAATGCCTGGATATAGCTCTGGTCGTAATAGCTACGCACTAGAGCTCGTTGCGATTGAAGCTTGGTTGCTGCCTTTTGCCAGTCCGCTTGCGTGGACTGCGCAGGGTCCTTACCGAGCGCCAGCAGGCCCGCACTGCCAAGCTCCTGGGGGTCGCTCATCATGCCAATCTTGCCCTTGTACTTGGGGTCGAATAGGGAGTCGATGCTTGTGATGTCGTCCTTGATGAACTTGGTGTTGTAGGCGAGAGCGGTATAGCCGGACTGCCACGCCATCGAATATTTGTTCCCCGGGTCGTAAGAGGGATTTGTTACGAGATTGCTCGCGTACTTGTCGAAGTTGGGCATCCGGTTGTGATCGATCGGAATCACCCACCCTGCTTGAATGATCTGGCTGAACACGGGACTGTTGTTGGTCAGCACGACGATGTCGTAACCGGTCGGCTGATTGGCCTGCAGGGCGGGCTTGATCTTCTGGAAGAACGAGGTGTTGTCCTGGATGACTTCCGAATAGGTGACCTTGATACCGGTCTTCTTCGTGAACTGCTCGAGGGTCGGGTGCTTTCCGTGCTGGACATCGATGTAGTAAGGCCAGTTCGCGAATTGCACTTGGTGGTGCAGCTTCTGTTTGCTCCACCAGCCGGCCGAGCCAACCGCGTTACTGCCGCTCCCGCCACCGCCGCTGGTTCCGGAATTACCGCCGGTGCCGCAGGCCGCTAGAAGGGCGCCCAAGCCGAGCGCGCCCGCCCCCGCACCGGCGTAGCGCAAGAGTTCCCTGCGGGTCATCTGGCGCTCGGCCGTCTCGGCTACGAGTGACAGGTCGATCCCGGACAGTTCGGTGTGTTCCGTCACTGCTCCTCCTTAGTGCTATCGGATGTATCTGACACTCGGACTGCGAAAGTGTGCTCGGGCCGCCACATCAGCTGGACCTCGTCTCCGGGTGACGGAACGGACTCGCCGCCCAGGTTCTGGGCGTAGACCATCAACGTCTTTCCCGTGGGACCTTTGACGGTGAACTGGTGGCTCACGCCGGTGAAGGTAGCCAGGTCGAGTCGCCCCTGAACAGTGTTCCACCCATCTGGGACCGTTCCTCCGCCGCTCTGCAGGCGGATCTTCTCGGGCCGAACGCCGATGTTGACGCTGCCCGTGGAGCCGTTCAGGCGCTCACTCGGAAGACGCACGGCGCCACCTTCGGTCAAGGCAACGGTGGTGAAGCCGTCGGATCGATCGCCCACCTTGCCGGGCAGCAGGTTCGACGCGCCAAGGAAACCGGCGACGAACTCGGAGGCGGGGTTCTCATAGACCACTTCGGGAGAACCGATCTGCTCAACCTTCCCTGCCCGCATGACGGCGAGGCGGTTCGACATCGTCATCGCCTCTTCCTGGTCGTGGGTCACGTATATGAAGGTGATGCCCACCTCGCTCTGGATCCGTTTGAGCTCGAACTGCATCTGCTTGCGCAGCTTCAGGTCCAGCGCCCCGAGGGGCTCGTCGAGCAGCAGGACGCTCGGCTCGTTGACCAGGGCGCGCGCCAGCGCAACGCGCTGCTGTTGGCCCCCGGAAAGCTCACCGGGCTTGCGGGTGCCCAGCTGAGGAAGATCGACCAGCTCCAGCGCGGCGCTGGCCCGCTTCTGGGCTTCGTCCTTGGGTACCTTCTTGCGACGTAGGCCGAAGGCGATGTTCTCGAACACGTCGAGATGAGGGAAGAGGGCATAGGACTGGAAGACCGTGTTTACATTGCGCCGGTAGGGGGCCAGATCGGTGACATCGTCGCCCCCCAGAAAGACGGTTCCCTGGGTGGGTTCCTCGAATCCCCCGATCATTCTCAGGGTGGTCGTCTTGCCGCAGCCTGACGGTCCCAGGAGAGAGAAGAACTCGTTTTCCTCGATATGGAGTGACAGATTGTCGACCGCGACGGTGTCCTTGAAGACCTTGGAGACGGATTCCAAGCGCACATCACTCATACCTGAAGGACTCTAACCGGGTACCGCACTTTGTTCAGCGTATTGAAGTGACTCAATCAGGACATCAAGGCCCTCATTGAGGTCAGATTCGGAGATCACCAAAGGCGCGAGAAGCCTGACCACGTTGTCGTAGGTGCCCGCCTTCATGATGAGGACGCCCTGCTCATGGCAGCGGTGCACCACCGCGGCAGCTTGTTGCTTGGCCGGCTCCTTCGTCAGCTTGTCGGTCACTAGCTCGATGCCCACCATCGGGCCCAGCCCCCGCACTTCTCCTACCAACTCGAGCTCGTCCACGAGAGGATCCAGCCGTTGCCGGATGATCTCGCCCTGACGGCGGCCACGCTCCAGTAGGTCGGTTTCGGTAAGTTCGGCGATGACCGCGAGGGCCGCCGCGCAGGCCACCGGATTACCGCCGAAGGTCCCGCCGAGACCCCCTACGTGAGGCGCGTCCATGACCTCCGCATTGCCGGTGACACCCGAGATCGGAAACCCGGCCCCAAGCGACTTGGCCGTGGTGACGATGTCGGGAACGACGCCGTAGTGCTCGATCGCAAACATCCGTCCCGTCCTGCCCATGCCCGATTGCACCTCGTCATCCACGAACAAGATGTCCCGCTCGGAGCAGACCGCCCGAAGTGCCGGAAGGTAATCGTCGGGAGCGACCACGAACCCGCCTTCACCCTGGACCGGCTCGATCACCATGCACGCCACGTTCGAGGCGCCGATCTCGGAATCGATCACATCGGCGGCGTACTCCGCGCATCCGATCCCGCAGGTCGGGTAAGTCAGTCCCAGAGGACAGCGATAGCAGTACGCGAAGGGCAGGCGGTACACCTCTGGAGCGAAAGGACCGAACCCCTTCTTGTACGGCATCTCCTTGGCGGTCAGGCTCATGCTCATCAAAGTTCGGCCGTGGAACGCGTTGCTGAAACCGATCACGGCATCTCGTCCAGTCGAATAGCGGGAGATCTTTACAGCGTTTTCCACCGCCTCCGCCCCGGAATTAGCGAGCATCGTCTTTCGAGGTTGGTCTCCCGGGACCAGGCGGTTCAGCGTTTCCGCCAACTCGACATACCCCTCGTACATCGAGACGTGGAAGCACTCGTGCAGGAACTTCTCGACCTGCTCATGGATCGCCGCGACCACACGAGGATTGCCCCGGCCCACATTGAGGACACCCAGACCACCTGCTAGATCGATGAATCGGTTGCCGTCGACGTCTGTAACCCCGGCTCCATCTCCGGCGGCGACGAATATCGGCGTCGTGTTGAAGACCGCGCGGGGGACAGCTTCGTCGCGGCGTTTCCCCAGATCGGTGGAGTTCGGCCCGGGGATCGCTCCCTGGAGTTCACGAGGCATCCCGGAGAAGCTAGCATCCGCAGGAGAGGTCGCGCTCATAGGGAGGTCGTCTTGTCCTTACGGAACCTGCAGAACTTCATCGGTGGGGAATACCGGGATGCAGCGGATGGCAAGACCGCTCCGCTCATCAATCCGTCTACGGGTCAGGAGTTCGCCGTCTCTCCGGTGTCCTCCGCGGAGGACATAGATGCCGCCTGCACCGCCGCCAGGAACGCATTCGAATCCTGGCGGGAGACCACCCCGGCCGAGCGCTCGGTGATGCTCCTAAAGATCGCCGACGCCATGGAAGCGCGCGCCGACGAATTCGTACAGCTCGAATCGGAGAACACCGGCAAGCCTCTGGTATCGGTTCGGGACGACGAGATGCCCCCCGCTGTGGATCACATCCGGTTCTTCGCAGGCGCGGCCCGAGTCCTCCAGGGATTGTCGGCGGGCGAGTACATGGCCGGTTACACCTCGATGATCAGGCGGGAGCCGGTCGGAGTCTGCGCGCAGGTGACCCCCTGGAACTACCCCCTGCTTATGGCGATCTGGAAATGGACACCGGCGCTTGCTGCGGGCAACACCGTCGTGCTAAAGCCCTCCGACACGACGCCCGTATCTACGCTGAAGATGGCGGAGATTATGGCGGAGTTCCTGCCCGACGGCGTATTCAACGTCGTTTGCGGTGATCGGGACACGGGGGCCACACTGATGGCGCACCCGATCCCGGACATGGTGTCGATCACGGGAAGCGTTCGGGCCGGGATGCAGGTCGCCGAAGCCGCAGCAGCAGACCTCAAGAAGGTGCACCTGGAGCTTGGCGGCAAGGCCCCCGTGATCGTGTTCGATGATGCCGACCTTCAGGAGGCTGCCGAGACGATAGCGTCTGCCGGTTACTTCAACGCAGGTCAGGATTGCACCGCCGCGACCCGTGTGCTGGCCGGTCCCGGCATCTACGAGGACTTCGTCAGCGAGATCGCGCAACAAGCTAAAAACACGCAAACCGGCGACCCGGCCGATGAAGACACGGTCTTTGGTCCGCTGAACAACAAGAATCAGCTCGCCCGTGTGCGTTCCTTCCTCGAAGAAGTGCCCGATCACGCAGAAGTGGTCGCGGGCGGCCACTCACTCGATCTCAACGGCGGGTACTTCCACGAAGCCACGGTGATCGCGGGGGCCGACCAGCACGACAGGATGATCCAGGAAGAGATCTTCGGTCCGGTCATCACTGTGCAACGTTTCGACGACGAAGCCAAGGCACTAGCGTGGGCGAACGACGTGAAGTACGGACTCGCGTCGAGCGTATGGACCAAAGACCACGGACGAGCGATGCGCATGGCGAAGAACCTCGACTTCGGTTGTGTCTGGATCAATACGCACATCCCGATCGTTTCCGAGATGCCTCACGGCGGGTTCAAGCACTCTGGCTATGGCAAGGACTTGTCGATGTACGGTTTCGAGGACTACACGCGCATTAAGCACGTGATGTCGAACATCCAGTAAGTACCGGTCCCTACCAAGGGTTTCCAGTTGCGATAGCGAGTGAGCGATGAACTGGGACCTGCCCCGGTGACACGTCGAAAAAAATTCGGCTCACAAATACTGACAAAGTAGTTCAACATCAATACGAGCAAGGGACTGCTTTGCTTGCCCACCGCGCGCCGAAATCGCTAACGTCCCGAAGCGTCCGTACGACCTAGCTTTGGGGGGTGTGAATTGAGAAGCAAGCTGCTGATTTGCGTTGTAACGCTGGGAGTCCTGTCCGTCGCAGGGACAGCCTTCGCTGAGGGGAACGGCACGACCGTCAACTCGGACAACAAGCTCCGGACTCACGCGTATATGGATGACGGAACGGGCAACTATGTAACGTCCACCTGTTCCACTATCGGGTGGAAGGACATGGGTCAGAACGGTAAAGATTCGCCTATCGACACGAACGACCATGCGCTCGTGGCGACGATTTGCCCTGGGGATTTCGCCGAGGCGTACACGACGAGGAGCCTGAACATCAACAAGGCGCCCGGAGATGTGAAGAACATCTCTTTCGACTACCTGACCTCCTCAATCACCGGCGCAGGACAGGTGTACATCGCCGCGGTCATGAATAACGGGACCATCCTTTACCTGGACCCGACTTACTGCAGCAAGACCATCTCATCGACGTGGAGCAGGGCCGATTTCACCGGTACCACCACCGCCGGGGCGTGCTCGGCATACGACAGCAACGGGAACCTGTACACCTCGAACGGCACCGAGAACGTGCTACAAGTGTTCCAGGATGCGAATCCCGGCGTCCTCCTCTCCTACACCTTTATGGGATTCTTTGGAGTGACGTCCACGACCACGACCTACGTCGTGGACCGGATCGCCCTGGGCACCGACAAGCTCTACAACTACAGCAACGGCAAGGCATTCCAGTGCCAGGGCAGTGAGGCTCGCTGCTAGTCAGAGTGGCGCGAAAGAGCGGGGCCGTTCGGCGGGGGGCCGTTCGGCCCCCCTTTTTTGCACCTCATGAACGAAGACCGTGGCCTTTAACGCATGCTGCTGTGTCATAGGGGTGCGACTTGCGCATCGCCGCAAGCTGCGCCCGCTCCGTTTCCGAGATGTGGCTCCGCCTCATGTGGACAGGTGCATCCGAGGAACCGAAACCGTGCGCCTTCCACAGCAATGAGCGATTTCTTTGTCCCGATTCCTCACGTAGCGTCCCGATAAAGGAACCCGCCCTCGCTCGATCCGGCGCTGGCCTCCCTTAAACTTCGCAATCAACTCGATATTCGGAGGTCAATGAGAACTTTCCTTGCGGTGGCCGCGCTTTGTGTCGGTGTATCTCTGGCGCTGGCGTCTGCACCACAGGACGCTCGGGCGTCTCGCGCTGCCGTTATCGTCGCCGCGGGGGACATCGCTTGCTCGCCAGCGGACACGACTTCTCCCTGTCAGGACCAGCAGACTGCGGCGCTGTTAGCCGGCGCCGACCGCGTCCTACCGCTGGGTGATAACCAGTACGAAGCTGGTGCGCTATCCGATTATCTGAACCGGTATGACCTTTCGTGGGGCCGGTACAAGTCCAACAGCTCGCCGGTGCCTGGTAACCATGAGTACATCACCGCCGGTGCCGCCGGATACTTCGATTACTTTGATGGAGTTGGGGCTCAAACCGGTCTCGCCGGTGAGAGGAACAAGGGTTATTACAGCTACAACCTGGCCGGGTGGCATCTGATTGCGCTCAACGCGAATTGCGGTCTGAACGGAGTCGTCGGCGGCTGCACTCAATCCTCGCCACAGATGATGTGGCTTCGATCGGATCTGGCGAACAGCAATGCAACGTGCACGCTCGCTTACTGGCATCAGCCTCGGTTCTCGTCGATGACGACGAACAAGCCGATGGCCGCCGCCTGGAACCTGTTGTATGCGGACGGAGCTGACGTCGTCTTGAATGGTCATCAGCACAACTACGAGAGGTTCGCCCCGATGACCCCATCTGGCGCGCTGGACAACGCTGCGGGGATCCGTGAATTCATAGCCGGCACGGGCGGAGCCAGTCTGAGCTCCTTCCCTCCGACGTACGCCACCTCCCAGGTCGAGAATTCGACCTCGTTCGGGGTACTAAAGATCACTCTGTATCCGCTCAAATACACGTGGCAGTTCGTGCCCTCAGGGAATGGGACGTTCACCGACTCCGGCACCGCCCGGTGTCATTGATCTTCGGTCTCACTGAAGGGGTGTAGCTGCCAGGGCGGAGCACCTGCCGTCTGCCACAGGGAAGCTCAGAACCGCTGCTTGAGCGCTTCCACCGTGCGGACATAAGGTCTCTGCCACTTCTTGAGATGCGCCCCGATGTTGCCCGGGCCCGAGTTGTAAGCGGCCAGCGCTTTTCTCTCTGATGGTTGGGTCACCAAGAGGTGGTGTAGGTAAATCACACCGAGGTGAACGTTATCCGCCATCTTGCGGACCCTCAGATGGCCTGCGCCGAGGACGTGATTGACGAACCGTGCGGTCCCAGGCAGCACCTGCATCACGCCGATCGCACCCGCGCTCGACTTGACGCCCTGCTGCCAGCCACTCTCTTCCCACGCCACCGCCTTGACCAGGGATGGTGAGACACCGTGTACCACTGCCTCATGCACCAGGCTGCCTTCGACGGTCTTCGCCGGCGCGGGTGTGGACGAGGTTGCGCGTGGCTGTCCTGCCGGCACTTTCAGCCTGGCGCCCACCACGATGAGGTTGGCGTCCTTGAGGTGGTTCGAGCGGGCCAGCGCCGCAACGGATGTGCCGTAGCGGGCGGCTATCGATGACAGGGTCTCGCCGGCGGCCACCGTGTGGATCGAGTCGACCCGATGCCGGCCCGGGACCCTCAGCCTCTCGCCCGCCACGATCAGGTTGGGGTCGGCGAGGTGGTTGAGCGCTACGAGGCGTGAGACAGAGGTTCCGTATCGGGCTGCGATCCTGCCGAGCGTCTCGCCGCTGCGCACCCGGTGACCCGCGGCCTGCGCCACCGGGCCCGCCAACCACACCGCGGCGGCGGTTCCTACTACCGCGGGCCTGTGCTTCTTGGGACGCGGCTTGAGATGCCGCGCCTTGTACCTCAATGCACTCATCTGGCCTCATCCTCCACAGTCGTTTACAAAAAGCACACCAGCCCCACAACGTACGGGATGGCGGTCGGAATGGTCAAGACCTCAGAAGCTGGGGCATCCATGACAGAGCGCGGATGCAGTTATGGGCTCAGGCGGATGCTGCTCGTGGGCGTGCGCGCATCTGGAGCGTCTCAGACAAAGCGCAGCTCGGCGTCATTGTGATCGTCGACGGTACGAGCGCAGGTCGGGCAGTACCAGCGCGCTTCCAGCGGGCTGCCGCAGGCTGAGTGGCGGGGGAGCTCTCCCGACCCCGGCCCCCTTGAGCCCCACTGGGCCAGCAGTCTGAGGGCTCCGGCGAGCTCGCTGCCCACGCCGGTCAGGGCGTACTCGAGACGAGGGGGGCGTTGGGAGTAGGGGCGGGCGACGATCAAGGCCTCTTGTTCGAGGTGTTTGAGTCGCTGGGAGAGCACGTTCGGCGCGATCCCCGGCAGGTCTGCGCTGAGCTCGTTGAAGCGGCGCGGGCCCTGCAGGAGGGCTTCCACTAGCAGAAGCGTCCACCGGTCACCGACCCGCGCCAGGGCATCTGCGAGCGGGGAACCTTCCGCTGCGGCCATCTGCGACATCGTATCCACCTTCGCTTGCCTCATCTCCTATCGAGTAGTAACTTGCAAGTCACAAGTTACTACGAGGAGGCAGCATGAGCGTCCTGGACGAGCTACAAGAGCAAGTGCAAGGTGCCGCCCGCGGAGTCGGGCCCGCGGTGGTTGGGATCGGGACACGACGGGCGCTGGGCTCGGGCGTGATCGTGGCCCCCGGCAAGGTACTTACCAACGCCCACAACGTCAGGGGCGATGAGGCCACGGTCACGTTCGCTGATGGCCGCCAGGCGACAGGCAAGACCGAAGGCGTGGACGTCGATGGAGACATCGCAGTGCTTTCGGTAGATACCGGCGACATCAACCCCGCCGAATGGGCGGCGTCGGCGGCCCCCGAGCCCGGCACTGCAGTGGTCGCTCTCGCCAACCCCGGGGGTCGCGGCTTGCGGGTGACATTCGGACTGGTCTCGGGGACCCAGCGCACTTTCCGGGGACCGCGGGGCCGGCGCATCACCGGCAGTCTCGAGCACACTGCTCCCTTGCTTCCGGGCTCTTCCGGGGGACCGGTCGTCGACCGTTACGGAAAGCTTCTGGGCGTGAACACCAATCGCCTCGGAGAAGGTTTCTATCTTGCGATCCCTGCCGACGAGGCACTGCGCAACCGTGTTGATGCGCTCTCCCGGGGCGAGTCTCCCCATCGCCGCCGTCTCGGGGTGGGGGTCGCCCCCGCGCACGTGGCGCGCGGCTTGCGCCGGGCGGTAGGTCTCCCGGATGCCGAAGGGTTGCTGGTTCGCCAGGTCGAAGAGAACTCGCCGGCTGCGAAGGGCGGAATACAAGAGGGCGATCTGATCGTCGAGGTTGGTGGAGATCCGGTTGGGGACTTCGACGCGCTAACTGATGCGATGGAGTCCCAGCCCGCAGGTGCCGTCACGATCCGCATCCTCCGGGGAACTGAGGAGCGGCAAGTGTCGGTGAACCTCGGCCAGGAATAGCGCGATGGCCTTACACAACGGATCAAGTGTTGTGGAAGTTGCTCGAGACGCGGCTGCGCTCGACGCGTACTCGACTATCGTCACTTCGGTTGCCGACCGGCTGATCCCGTCGGTGGCCAGTTTGAAAGTGATGGAGCGCGTGCGAGGGGGTCGGCTCCCGCGCGGCGCCGGCTCTGCGGTGCTGGTGACGCCAGACGGTTTCTTGCTGACGTCTGCCCACGTCGTCGGCGACGCGGCCGGTGGAACCGCGACATTCTCCGATGGCCGAGAGTTGGCATTCGACATCGTCGGGTGCGACCCGCTCTCTGACATGGCGGTGATCAGGGTCGCGTCCTCGGACCTTCCTGCGGCGGAGCTAGGTGACGCCGACTCCCTTCGGGTCGGTCAACTCGTTGTTGCCATCGGTAACCCGCTGGGATTCTCGGGCTCGATAAGCGCCGGTGTCGTCAGCGCGTTGGGCCGGTCGTTCGCGGCGCAGGATGGCACGAACGCGCGCGTGGTCGAGAACGTGATCCAAACGGACGCCGCGCTGCATCCTGGTAACTCTGGTGGCGCGCTGGCCGATAGTGCCGGACGGGTCGTCGGCGTCAACACAGCAGTGGTCGGTCCATGGATCGGCCAGGGACTGGGCCTTGCGGTTCCGATCAACGGGATCACCCGACGGATCATCGCGGCTCTCATGGCGGAAGGGCGCGTCCGACGCGCATTCATAGGTATCGCGGGCGGTCCACGGCCGCTTCCCCCGCGCGCTGCTCGCGCGCTTTCTCGAAACAAGGGAGTGGAGGTCGTGCAGGTGGTGGAGGGTAGCCCGGCGGCGGGGGCCGGGATACGCCCGGAGGACATCATCGTGGAAGTTGCCGAAGCGCCTGTGGAAGACGGCGGTGATCTGCAGAGGTTGATGACGGGCGACGTGATAGGGCGCCCCTTGCCGGTCACGATCTACCGCAGTGGCGAGGTCCTCTCGCTCGAGGTGACACCCGCGGAGCTGTAGTCCCTGGCTTTAAGGCTGAAGGGCGAGCGTCGGGTGGAGCACCCGGAAGTTCAATATCAGGCTGCCGTTGCCCGGCCGGACGGCGCCGTACGAGAGGCTGTGGAAGATCGTTGGAAGTGGGACCGAGAACTGCGGGAGAGAGCTCGAGCCCGTGGCCAGCACGAGACTGCCATTCGCGATCTTCATAGTTGCGTCTATGGACGCGGCCAGGGGGCCCAGCCGAGCGATGGTCCGCCCCCCCTGGAAGGCGACTTGGAACGGAGCTCCATGCGCGTGCAAGAACGCGTTCACGGTGCCGGCGGTGATGGAAGCATCGCCGGACCCTGCTGCGGCGTGGACCGCGGCCAGGTTGCCGTTTAACAGTTGATCGATCGAGAACCTCAGGTGGTGCAGCATCAAGTGGACGTCCGAGAACATGACCGATCCTGCGCGGACGCTTGCCGCCGCTATCGAGGCGCTCGTGATCCTTCCGTGGGCCAGTTCGGATATGAACGAAAACCCGTGCAGCGATACATCGGGCTTCGCCGGAAGATGGAGAGAAGTCTTTATGGAGCTTGCCACCCGCGATTCCTCGTAGTGCCGCAGCCCGAAGTCGGCGAGAACGAGGAGCGCGGCAACGACCACCAGGGTGAATAAGGCGATCCGCATCGAGGCTCTCGTCCCGCCTGAGCGCGGGTCCAGGGGTCCTAGCCGGGTTCGGGGTTGCTTTGTTCTGCCATCGGCGAATTTCTTTCCCGCCTGCGAACATCGAAACCTCCGGTCTGCGGGAAGATGGCGACGTGCCGACACCCGCCGAGATACTGGACGTGGACGGATTTGATGTTCGGATCACGAATCCCGGAAAGGTGTTCTTTCCCCAGCTGGGATTCACCAAGCTGGACCTGGTGGAGTACTACCTCAGCGTGATGCCGGCCGCGCTCGTCGGTTGCCGTCACCGGCCCAGCACGCTGTACCGATGGCCGAACGGAGTAGATGCGCCCGAGGATGCCTTCTATCAAAAGCGCGTGCCTGTAAAGGGACGCCCCGAGTGGCTGCGGACCGCGACCGTCAAGTTCCCCAGCGGCCGCTCGGCCGAGATGATCGCGCTCGAGGATGCCGCTCATCTTGTGTGGGCCGTCAATCTCGGATGCCTCGACCTCAACCCCTGGCCGGTGCGAGCGAACGATGTCGATCATCCTGACGAGCTGCGCGTTGATCTCGATCCCACGCCCGACGTGCCCTTCGCCCACGCGCGCGATGTCGCGCTCATCGCCCGAGAGGTCCTGGAGGAGTACCGGCTCAACGGCTTCCCCAAGACATCAGGCAAGAGGGGAATCCACATCTACGTACGCATCGAACCGCGCTGGGGGTTTCGCGAGGTACGACGAGCTGCTCTGGCACTCGCTCGGGAGGTCGAACGGAGAGCCGGGGGAGTGGCCACCACTGCCTGGTGGAAAGAGGAGCGCCATGGCGTGTTCGTCGATTACAACCAGAACGCGCGCGATCGAACCATCGCATCCGCCTACTCGGTGCGACCGGTCGCAGAAGCACGCGTCTCTGCTCCACTTGCGTGGGACGAGGTCGCGGATGTCGAACCTGGGGATCTCACTGTGCGGACGGTTCCGGAGCGCTACGGGAGGATCGGCGATCCCGGGGCTGCGATCGATGACGTAGCCGGAGATCTGGAGCCTTTGTTCGAGCTATCCGAACAACAGGAGAGCGCCGGTCTCGGCGAGGCCCCCTTGCCTCCACACTTCCCCAAGGAGGCTGGCGAACCACCGCGGGTGATGCCGTCGCGCCGGCGTCAGCGCTGAGGGGTTGAGAAGGTAGTCCTAGCCCTCGGAGCGGTGAGAATGAGCCCATGAAGCTGCCCGTCATGCCCCCCATCTCTCCGATGCTCGCAAAATCGATCTCGAAGATCCCGCCCGGCGCGAGCTACGAGCCGAAATGGGATGGATTCAGGACGATCGTCTTCCGGGACGGCGAGGAGGTTGAGCTCGGCAGTCGCAACGAGCGACCGATGACCAGATACTTCCCCGAAGTGGTCAAAGCGGTCCAAGCGGAGCTGCCCGAGCGGTGCGTCGTCGACGGCGAGATCGTTATCGCAACCGACGCGGGCCTGAACTTTGAGGCGCTGCAGCAACGCATCCACCCTGCGGCATCGCGGGTGACGATGCTCAGTACCGCGACACCTGCTTCGTTCATCGCCTTCGACCTGCTGGCCGTCGGCGATCACGACTACACCAAGCGACCGTTCACCGAGCGACGAGCCGCACTGGAAAAGGCCCTCACGAACGCCGGGCGTTCCGTCCATCTGACCCCGGCCACCACAGACGAGGACGAGGCGCAGCGCTGGTTCAGCGAGCTCGAGGGAGCGGGACTCGACGGCGTTGTCGCCAAGCCGCTCGATGGGACTTACCAACCCGACAAGCGGGTCATGTTCAAGATCAAGCACGAGCGGACGGCGGATTGCGTCGTTGCCGGCTACCGAGTTCATAAGAACAGTCGGGATGCGATCGGCTCGCTGCTGCTCGGACTCTATCGTGGTGACACCCTCGTCTCGGTGGGCGTCATCGGTGCCTTTCCGATGGGACAGCGACGCGCGCTGTTCGAGGAGCTGCAGCCCCTCGTTACCGATTTCTCCGATCATCCCTGGAACTGGGCCGCGCAGGAGGCCTCTACGGTGGATATGCACACGCCGCGCCGGAACGAGGGCTCGCGATGGAACGCCGGCAAGGACCTCTCCTTCGTGCCGATGCGTCCGGAGCGCGTCGTCGAGGTGCGCTATGACCACATGGAGGGCGACCGGTTCCGCCACACCGCCCAGTTCAACCGCTGGCGTCCCGACCGCACGCCCGAATCGTGCACGTACGAGCAGCTCGAACAGCCGGTCACCTTCGCTCTCGACGACATCATTCCCGGACTCGGAGCAATCACCGGGTGAGCACCGCAAGCCCCCAGGAATGACGCTCTCGAACCGGCAGATCTCGGAGCTGGCCGCGGTGGCAGCGGGCACTCAAGAAGGCAACAAGCAGAAAGCACTTAGGCGTTGCTCGCACCTGTCACTCATGTGGTCAGAGGAGGCGGCGGACGTCGTAGCGGAGGGGCGGTCGCTCACCGAGCTTGAAGGAGTGGGGAAGTGGTTGGAGGGAGTGCTCGGGGCCCTGATCGAGGACCCACCCGAGGTCCCCGACCCTCCGCCGGTCCGCACGGACTTCCTCTCTTATTCGGAGGCGCTGGCTTGTCTCGCTGACGAACCCGGCTGGCGGCCCCGGCTACGGGGAGATCTGCAGATGCACACCACCTATAGCGATGGCAAGGCAGCTGTCTCCGAGATGGCGGAAGCGGGCCGTGACCTCGGCTACGAGTACATCGCGATCACCGACCATTCCAAGGGTTTGAAGATCGCCGGGGGGATGGACGAAGCCGAACTCGAGCGGCAGACCGCGGAGATCGACATCGTCAACGGGGTGCTTGCCGATCACGGCGAGCGCTTGCATGTGCTGCACGCGCTGGAGATGAATATCGATCCAGCCGGTCAGGGAGACATGGAAGATGCCGCTCTCGATTGTTTGGACTTGATCCTGGGATCGTTCCATTCGAAGCTTCGCGTCACAGAAGATCAAACCGAGCGCTACGTGGCGGCGCTGCGCAATCCTCACGTTCATGTGCTGGGGCATCCCCGCGGCCGCAAGTACAACTTCCGGATGGGACTTAGCGCGCACTGGGAAGTGGTGTTCGAGACTGCAGCGAGCCTGGATAAGGCGGTCGAGATCGACGGTTATCCCGATCGCCAAGACCTCAATGTCGAATTGCTGGAGTTAGCGCGCGAGGCTGGTGTCCGCATCTCGATAGGAACCGATGCGCACAATCAATCCGAGATGCGCTTCATCGATGTGGGCGTCGCTGCGGCTCTCAGAGCGGGGATCGGCGAAGACCGCATCTTGAACTTCATGCCGTGGGAAGAGATCGTGGCTTGGACCGGTTCGTTGCGGGCCAAGCGCTAGCGGCGAAGACCGAGCAATCTCCAGGTGGCAGGGAGCGCTCCGGCTGCAACGAGGAGCTTGACCAGATCGCCGAGGACGAATGGATACAAGCCCAGCTGCAGCGCTTTCTCTGAGGTCGATCCCAAAGCATGCGCGAGCCAGGGAACGCCCACCGCGTAGATGATGATCTCTCCCAGCAGCATGGCGCCGATCGAGCTTCGGATGCTGCGGTCCCACCCCCGCTCCGAAAGGGCACCGACCACCAAAGCCGCGCACGCGAAGCCCCACAGGTAACCGCCTGTGGCGGCCGATAACTTCAGCAAGTCGATGCCGTGCGAGCCCGCAGCGAAAAACGGGAGACCGACCGCTCCCTGTGCGAGATAGAGGAGCACTGCACCGATCCCTCGACGGGCTCCGAGCGAACCTCCTACGAGCAGCACTCCGAGGGTCTGGCCGGTGACGGGCACGGGGGTGAACGGCAACCGCACGACCACTTGAGCAAGCAGAGCGATGGTGAGACTGCCAAGCACGATCGCGATCGCATCGGTGATAGCCGCCGGCCATGCGCGGTTCCGTCTGGCAATCGACTCAACGAGGGTGCTCATCTTCTCCTCCTTCTCGAACGGCCAGGCCGGGAGCATAGGGCCCGGCCCCGAGCGGGGCGGATATCCTGCGGCGACCGCACACGGCGGCGTGGCCGAGTGGTTTAGGCAAGGGACTGCAAATCCCTGCACAGCGGTTCGATTCCGCTCGCCGCCTCGAGCTCCGTCCCGTCATGGAGCATCGCCATTGGGGGCAGCGGGTAACATCTCGCAACGCATGGGGCGTTAGCTCAGTTGGTAGAGCACTACCTCGACAAGGTAGGGGTCAGTGGTTCGAGTCCACTACGCCCCACTACCAGGGAAACAGTGAAAGTGGGGTGCTGGGGCCCGAGCGCCTGTATCCTCGTCTCGATGCGAGTCGGCGCCATCATCCTCTTTGTCACTGCCGCCGCACTGGGTGCCCTAGCGCTCTGGGCCGCGATTGCGTTCGGTCGTGAGTACGGCATCGAGAGCTTCTGGTTAACTCTCGCGTGGGGCGGTCTTTTTACCCTCGTGCCATTAGTGCCTGCCATCTTGCTCCTCAGACGCTCCAAGAAGCAGGGCCGGGGCGTGACCGGGCTGACTGTCCATCAGCCCCCGGTGACCGGATCGGTATCTAATGGCAGTTGACGCGACCCTGATCGGACCCCTTGCCGCGGAATATGGATGGGGTGAAGTTTCAGGGAGTTAGGGGGTGCAGTTACACCCCATAGCTACCGGCCTTCCGTTCCGCCTCTCACGCCACCATCCCTGGTTAGCACAGCGTTTAGGACTTCTGGCTTTGCAAGCAGGGGGTCGGCGGTTCGAGCCCGCTCCGCTCCACGTCTGCAAGCAGGCGTCGTTCTGTTCCTTAAGGTCGTGTCCCAACCCGGGAAACCAGATCTAAAGGGCGAAACCTAGGATGGCGGCGATGGGTATCCGATGGCGCAGGTTCCTGGTGGCTGCAGGAATCCTGCGCGCAGACGATAAGAGTCCGTCGCCGTGGTTTATCGGGATCGCCGGATCGGTCGCAGTAGTTATGGGCATCGTTGGCGTCCTGTTCGGAACCGCTAGCGAACGTTGGGTATTTGTCGTATTGATAGTTGGCGGTGCAATCGAGGTTCGGTACGCGCGCCGCATCTACCGCGCCAATCACGACGGGGGCTAGTTCTTCTGCACGAACGTACCGTGGAGGGGGAATAGCGCCTGCCCTGCTTCCTCAACCTGCACAGCGAGAATAGGTTCGTGCGCATGATGGGTATGGACGGTTATCGGCCTGCAGCTGCGAGCTTCATCCACGCATAGTCGATCGGTTGGTCACGGTTAATTCGATCCTGCTTTCACGATAAGGCGCCTGCTGCCCTCTCGATGAGCGTCGGCTCATCGTCACGAGGTCGATCGTTGCTACCGTCCGGCCCCCGAACGACCATCCCGTCTTTGGGCGCATTCTGAGCAGGTGCCGTAGATGGCGAAGTGATCGAAGTCTGCCTCGAACCCGTGTGATGCGGCTAGTGAGCGCTGCAGCTTGCTGGTCGTCTTCCTATCGATCTTCTGCGTCCGACCACATGTGCCGCAAACCAGGTGATGGTGGCCACCATGGTCTGCGGGCTGGTACTGCGCGACCGCGTGGCCCATGTGGACGTGCGAGATCAGACCGACATTCTCCAATGCCTGAAGATTGCGATAGACCGTCGATGGGCTGACGCCCGGGAGTCTCCTGGTCACCTCGGCAACGAGGTCATCGGCGCTGAGATGACCGTCCAAGTCGCAGATCGCCTCGAGGATCACCCTCCGCTGGGGGGTAACCCGGGGGGTCAACTCTTTCAGGCGTGCGACGAGTTCCTCAGACCGCGTATCGGTCATGTGAGTGGCCCCACTACTCCGAGACCATTCCGCCCCACCGCTCCTCAACCCGGCGAACCTTGAAGATGGCGATCGATGCCAGCCATGCGATGACAAAGCTGCCAACGATCCAGTAGCCAAGAGTCTCGAAGTTCAGGTTGTTCAACCAGGAGAAGAATCCGTTCTGCACGTTGAGCTTGGCGCTCGCCACCTGGAGGTACTCGATGGTGCCCACTCCGAGCGCAACGAACACCGACAGTGCCGTAGTCGTGATGTTGTAATAAACCTTCCGTAGTGGGCTGGTAAACGCCCATCCATAGGCCTTGGTCATGAAGACGCCGTCGGTCGTATCCATGAGCGACATGCCGGCCGTGAAAAGGATCGGCAGAGCGATGATTCCCATGAAAGGGATATGAACCGTGCCACTTTGGGCGACGGAGGTCGCAGCCGTCGCCGTGATCGCCAAGAGTCCCACCTCGCTGGCGGTATCGAAGCCCAATCCGAACAGCAACCCGACCGGATACATGTGCCAGCTCTCGTCAACGAAACGACGGAAACGGCTCCCCAGCAGACGGTTCATGAAACCTCGCTGAAGCAAGAGCTCCTCGAGCTCGTCCTTCTTGTAAGAGCCTTGTTTCAGTTCGCGATAGACCTTCACTATGCCTATCAGAACGACCAGGTTGAACAGTCCGACGATCCAGAGAAAGGTTCCGGAGATGGTCGCGCCGATCAGGCCACCCACATTCTGGAAGGTGTGGAGATGGCGCTGGATCGCTTGGGCCGCAAAGGCCACACCGATCGCCAGCGAGAACACGATGGTGGAATGGCCTAACGAGAAGAAGAACCCCACCCCCAGCGGCTTCTTACCCTTTTGCATGAGGAAGCGAGTTGTGTCATCGACGGCTGAGATGTGATCGGCGTCGAACGCGTGGCGTAACCCGAAGGTGTAGGCCAGAGCCCCGGCCCCCGCGTATACCCGGCCAAAGTCGTGGGCGTAATAAAGAAAGAAGCCCCATCCCACGACGTGGAGGGCAGCTACCACCCCATAGAACCCGCCGAGGCGGGCCCACTCGGAGCCCGTAAATCCCAGCCGGGTGCCACCGGCAACCCGTCCCTCTGAGCGTCCGCTTCTGGTGACCACTGCACCTCCCGCTGGTGAAGAGCGAATCTTATTGCGACATGTTCGCAATAAGGAACCCCTCCGGATTGGCGGTAGGCGCAAAAGGACATTAAGGACGGCTTCGGGCGGGCCGATAGAGATCAGATATGAGCATGGCAGGCACGAGTTGGAGAGGTTCGCAGGGTCTCCGCGTGCCACCCACCAGTGGGAGGTGCACTCAGTGATGATCTTTGGACGCAAGAAGGTCAAGGTCCCTAGACGTACGACGGGGCAGGCGGGATGCGACGCCGTGGCGTCGCTAAGAGACAGCTTCTATTGCGAGCACGGTGAGGCGCGGAGCTCCTGCAGGAAAGAGCACGTCGGGGGCCGCGGAGCTCGATAGCCCCGGCTATCCGTACGCTTCCCCAGCTACACCTTCTCTAGAGATCTCTGAGGCTGGCCGAAGAAGAACCCTTGGGCCAGATCGGAGCCCGAGCGCTGCACCTTCTCAAGCTGCTCGAGGTTCTCGACCCCTTCAGCCACAACCCTCAGATCCAACGCATGGGCCATGTCGACCGCGGCTTGGAGCAGGGCCTGATCGTTGGGGGCCTGAGCGCCTAACACGAAGGATTGATCGATCTTCAACATGCTGACCGGCAGCGACCTCAGGTAACTCAGCGAGGAAAAGCCTTTGCCGAAGTCGTCCATCACCAAGCACACGCCTAGATCGTTCAGATTGTTCAGTTGCCGGATCGAGGTGGGCGAGTCTGCTCCGATGACGCTTTCGGTTATCTCGAGAGAGAGTGATGACGGCTCGGTCCCTGTCTCTTCCAGGACCGCGGCAACGTCGTCCACTATTTCGGAGTGACTGAGCTGTTTAGCGGAAACGTTCACCGAGATCGACAACGGTGTCTCCCGAGAGCGAGCGGCGCGCCACATCTGGGCCGTTAGACAGGCTTGCCTCAGCACCCAACTGCCGATCGGCACGATCAGATTCGTTTCTTCGGCGAGGGGGATGAAGCTGCCCGGGAGTACCTCTCCCCGGCGCGGGTGATTCCAGCGGACCAACGCCTCTCCTCCCGCGATCTCGCCGGTATGAAGGTCCATCTGGGGCTGATAAACGAGACTCAGTTCCTCACGATCGATCGCGTGCTGCAGTGCGATCTCGTCCTTGAGGCGCTCTTGTGCTCGGATCCGCATGCGCTCGTCGAACAGCTCATACCGGCCTCTGCCGTTCCTCTTGGCGCGATAGAGAGCGGCGTCTGCGTTCCTGATCAACTCGGCGGCGCTCGATGAAGCCTCCGATGTCAGAGCGATCCCCATGCTTAACGAGATTCGCGCATCCTTATCGCCGACGGAGCGAGCTGAGCTGGTTGCTTGGATGATGCGCCGAGCGACCTGTATGGCACCCCGTTCGCTCCCGATGCCTTCGCACAAGACGATGAATTCATCGCCTCCGAATCGTGCCGCAGTGTCGCTCGGACGCAGAGAACTTGCAACTGCATCAGCGGTGGTCCTGAGCATCTGGTCCCCGGCGAGATGTCCGAACGTATCGTTCACGGTTTTGAAACCGTCGAGATCGAATAGCAGAACTCCGATCACTTGGCGGCTTCGCTTGGTATGCCGCAAGGCCACTTCGAATCGGTCCTCGAAGAGGGTTCGATTCGGCAGACCCGTGAGCGGGTCGTGCATCGCTTCGTCGACGCGCTGCCTGACCTCCTCGATGCGGGCGCTGATGTCTCGGATGGAAGCGATCAGACAGGTACGTCCGTCCACCCGGGCCACCGAGGCAGCGATCTCTCCCTGCAATGGCCTGCCTTCCCTGGTCATGGAAGTGAGCTGTTCGATCAGCGGCGGACCTCCGGGCAACGCTTCGCCGAGGGCGATGAGTTTCGACATCTCCTTCGGGTGCAGGACCGACAGAGGAGTGGCCAGCAGTTCCTCGAGGGAATACCCGAGCAAGCGGCAGGCCTGGGGGTTGGCGTACAAGACCAGGTCGTCACCTGGGTCGAGCACAAACACCGCGTCGGGAATCTGGCCGACGATGTTGCGAAACCGCTCCTCGCTCTTCATCAGCGCGTGGAGGGTGGTTTCCTTGGTGAGGTCGACGATAACGTTCCTCACCGTGTGGCGGGGCAGGCCAAGAGAGGCTGCAGGCCCCGCGCGGCAGGGTTGAAGATCGGGGGAAGGAGCAAAGCGACCTCCACATAGCCTTTGGGGTCGCGTCCTCAGAGCGGCCACGGCTGACGTTTCAACCGTCTCCGCAGTAAACGCCGGAATGCGCAGAAAGTCCAGCCTGTGCCCTCTTTGGTCTTGGGCCAGTGGCCCCTGATCACCTCCTTAAGGCAGAGGCCCCCCTTAGGAGCAGGGGCTTCCGTTGCCACCCGATAGGCGTGGAGCGGCGATATGTGCATGTGCGAGCACTCCCACGATCTTGTCCTCGATTGCTTTGGGCATGCCCTGATCGAGGATCGAGAACTCGAGCCATGGAGACTTCTCGTTCCTTCGCACCCATCCCGACAATGCGGAATCGGAGTTGAACAGTGTGCCGGTCTTGGCGTGGACGTCCAGGCCGCTGAGACGAGCTCCCAACGTCCCCTCCCCAGGGGCCGCAAGATCATTACGGAGGGTGGCACCCCACGACCGTCGCTCGGCCGCGGCCAAGAGCGTGACGAGACCGAGTGGCGAAACCTTGTCGCGGTACGACAGACCCGAAGAGTCGTGGGCTGAGATTGTGACCCCGTGCTGCCGGGTCCATGCAACAAGCGCGCGGGCCCCCTTACGGATGGTTCCGGGAGCGCCATAAGTGCGGGCCCCGAGAAGCTTGCCCAGCATCTCGGCGAAGAAGTTATTCGAGGTCTGGTCCAGGTAAGCGACAAGATCCGTGAGGGGAGCCGACGTCACTCGGGCGAGCACTGAAAGTCCGGATGGCGGGGGCCCAGCCCCCGGAGGGCCACCGACACCGACGCCTCTTGCGGCGAGCTGCCGCCCCAGGGTTCGCGCTGCGACCCGCTCCGGCCTGTCTTTGACGTGGAAATTCCCGTTGAGTGAAAGCGCTGCGGCGAGCTCGACATACGCGTGGGGCACGAAAGGCTGCCACCCCGGCGCGTCGAAGTCGCGGGCGAAATACCCTGTTGCTCCGCGCACGCTTCCCGTCACGCGATTCGTACCGGTCGACTCGATCCGCTCCGCCAGCTCTTGGAGCGTCGGAGAGGTCAGCGAACTTCCCCAAAAGTGCGCCTGCCTCTGGGTCAAGCTGGGATCGCCTCCCCCCAAGATCCACAGATCGCCTTTGACGACACTCCCTGTTGCACGCTCCGCCGCCGCCTTCGTCTGTATACGGAAATGGGGGCCGAGTCTGTCGAAGAGCGACATGGACAGCATGAGCTTCTCGTTCGACGCCGGCGCTCTGCGCTGCCGAGCGTCGTGCTCGTAGAGAACGGTTCCCTTGACCCCCACTGCAACCCCTACTGATTGACCCTTCGTCAATCTGTCCAGGGCGGTCTTCCATCGTGCCGGGCGTCGCGCGATCTTGGTACCGACCGCTTGCCGCTTGTGGCACGGACCAGGGGAGGGTGAGGGGCTCGTTTGCAGACCCGAACCACCCGCAGCCTGGACCCGCGCCGGTAGCGTTGGCGATCCCTCGCAGGATGCGAGAAGCAGGATCAGAGCGAGGGTGCAGCTCGCCCTGCAATACCCGCTCAGCCTCTGCACCACAGCCCCATACGACCCCCTGTTCGCCTACCCTCGAAGCATCCGACCACGAAGGAGCCCAGCGAAGATGACGGACCCAACTCCCGTTGAGACCGACCTCGAGGACCATGTGGTGACTGGCTATCGTGACGCGAGTATCGCCCCCGCTATCACATCCCGAAGATTGATGTCCGTATGGAGCTGCTCGCGGCCTCGCCTACCCATACAGGTGTCCCACAAGGGCCGGGCGCGCTATTGGCAAATGAGGGCCGGCGGCAAATCGCTCGATGACCTCGCGTGGAGCTATCAAGAGTCAATCTCCGAGTGCGCCAAGATTGAGAATCTCGTTTGCTTTTTCTACGAACGTGTCGATACCTACGTAGATGGCACGAAGATAGAAGTGCCACGAACGCCCTGGTCGCGATAACAGGAAGGCTCAAGCCGAAGGGCCGGTTCCATCCGGGAGCCGCGTTGGGGACTCCGTCATCACGCGAGAGCACGGCTACGAGATGACGCGTACGGACGGTACGCGTTCCGGCGCAGGCGGCCAAACTAGGCTGGAAGGTACATTGAAAGTGCTCCTCGGAGGGAGCGTGCACGCTTGCATGGGTTGGCGTGTGATCTAACTTGGAAAGGGTTCGCAAATGAGAGTAGGGATCGTCGGTTTGGGCCATGTTGGCCTGGTTTCGGCTGCATGCTTCGCCCACGTCGGCCACCAGGTCATCGGCGCAGACAGTCAGGCGGAACGGGTGGAGGGGCTCCAGAAAGGCATCATGCCGTTCTTCGAGCCAGGTCTGCAGGAGCTGGTCAGAGAGGGGATCGAGTCTGGTCGCTTGACCTTCGCACACGAGTCCTCCGCCGTAGTGGACGGCACCGATCTGGTCTTCATCTGTGTCGGTACGCCTTCGAAGCCTGACGGTTCGGCAGATCTGGTACAGGTGGAGCAGTTGACCTCGGAGATCGCGAGCTTGCTTCGCGACGATCAAGTGTTGGTCGAAAAGAGCACCGTCCCGGTCAAGACCGGCGAGCGTGTTGCCCAGACGCTGCAGAGGTTGGGTGCTTCGAAAGTAGATGTTGTTTCCAACCCCGAGTTCTTGCGTGAGGGCAGCGCCCTGGAGGACACCCTGCGTCCGGACCGGATCGTCATCGGGTCCTCATCTGAGCGCGCTACGAAGTTGCTCAGCGATTTCTACTCGCCGATCATCGAGAAGTCGGGATGCGCACTCGTGCTTACCGACGTTGGAACGGCAGAGTTGATCAAGCACGCCTCCAACGCGTTCCTGGCTATGAAGATCTCGTTCATAAATGCAGTGGCCGAGGTTTGCGAATCCACCGATGCCGACGTGCAGACCGTCGCCCTGGGGATGGGACTGGATCCGCGTATCGGTCCTTCCTTCCTCCAGGCAGGCGTGGGCTATGGCGGGTCGTGTTTCCCGAAGGATGTTGCGGCGTTCGCAGCCCTGGCCAACACGCTGGGCATCGACTTCACGCTCCTCGAGGCCGTTCAAGAGATCAACCAGCGCGGGGTCGACAGACTGTTGCACAAACTGACCACCGAGTTGTGGCACCTCGAAGGCAAGAAGATCGCCATCCTCGGGCTGGCGTTCAAGCCCGGGACCGACGACCTGCGAGAGGCTCCCGCTCTGCGGATGATCGAAAGGCTCCTGGGCGAAGGCGCTGACGTTGTCGCCTACGACCCGGCAGCCATGGCCAAGGCTAAGGATGTCTTTCCCGCCGTCACCTTCGTGGACTCTGCATTGGACGCCATGCAAGGCGCGGATGCAGCGGTGTTCCTTACCGAGTGGGACGAATTCAGGGCCCTGGAGCCAGCGACCATGAGGGATACCTTGCGCTTTCCGATCGTTGCGGACGGCCGCAATCTGTTCCGCCCCGAGGCTATGCGTGAGGCGGGAATCACCTACCTGTCGATGGGCCGGCCCCTCGTTCGTCCCTAGCCGAGCTGTGGTTCTGAAGACTTACTTGGCCAGCATGGCAAGGAACGTGCTAGCGTGGACGGGTTAGGTGTCGGGGGGACAATTTATGCAGGTCCGTTCTTGCTAACCCTCGGCAGCAGAAAAGGAGTTGAAGTGGCAGAAGGTACTGTGAAGTGGTTCAACAACGACAAGGGTTACGGGTTTATCTCGCAACCCGAGGGTGAGGACCTGTTTGTGCATTTCTCGGCGATCCAGACCGAGGGTTACAAGTCTCTCGAAGAAGGACAAGCTGTCCAGTTCGAGGTTACGCAAGGACCCAAGGGAAAGCAGGCGTCTAACGTCCGGCCTGTCTAGCCACTAAACCATCTACGTTTCGGGCCCCCGGTTTGCGCCGGGGGCCTTTCTTTGCGCCGTGCCGGGACGTGGCCTACGCTTGCCGTCGGAGTCCTGCACGAGCGATCAGCAAGGAGGCAAGGTGGCCGACGAGAAATGTCCCGGGTGCGGTGAGCCGGTGGTCGAAGGAAGAATGAACTGTCCCAAATGCGGCAGTGCCTACAGCAACCTGGACGACAAGGAGCTGGAGCGGGACCCTCAAGAGCAAGGCTAGGAAAGCTCTGGGTCAGGTGAGCTCCCTGAGTGCCAGGGGGGCAGCAATCAAGAACATGCGGAGCTCATCGCCAGCCTCCGGCGATACCGTCACGACGAAACCTTTGTCCCCGGCGGAGGTGGACCCCTCGATCCGGCCTATCTCTTCTGCACCTCGCTGGACCACGTAAAGGTCCCTGCTCTGCGCGAGCTTTACCGGCTCGGCTTCCGTTCCGAGGCTTTCCATCCAGAGTCCACCGTTTCGCCGAGCGATATGCCCCATGACCGTTTCGGTGCGGAGATCTTCGATCTTGACCATGGGGACCACCCTGCCCTGCAACCTGGACACTTCCAGCAGGGACCCTCCGATGGGGCCTATCGAATAGGAAGGGCCCAGTTGTCGCGCAAAGGCTCTGTCCTTTGCCCTCAAAAGCTTGACCTCCCCCAAGGTGGCGCCGTTCTCGTCTCTGATCAAGAACAGCAAGGAGGATCGCTGACCAGAGACGCCAAATATCAGGTAATGGCTCGTCAGCAACGTTGCGCGACCGCTCTTGCCTCCGGCCGAGACGGTGCGAGCGCGCAGGACTCGACGGGCATCGTTGATCTCCAGCATGCGCCGCTCGGCTTCCTGGCGTTGCTGTTGATCGCCGCCGCTTTGGATATCGGGATGATAGAGCTTTACGAGCTTGCGGTAGGCGGC
>JAXDJR010000119.1:0-15335 GCA_034667545.1 Actinomycetota bacterium | reverse complement strand
CCCCCATTCTCCTTAGCCCTCCGGGGCTCAACTTGGGGGTATCGGCTGCGCCTGTGGGGCGGACTCGATGCTCCGTCGCGGGCTTCACAAGCGGCTCCGCCTGCGGCGGAGACGCTTGCTGCAGAGGCTTCCTCCGCATCGGTCCGCCCCTTCGGCTCCGCCTATGGATCTGTGACCTGCGGCGGAGACGGCTGCTGCAGAGGCTTCCTCCGCATCGGTCCGCCCCTTCGGCTCCGCCTACCAAGTAGGGGACGTGGTTTGCTTGCTTGGGTTGGTCGACGTCGGTTTGACCGCCTAGGGACGAGGCCCTATCCTTGCTGGTCACGTCCCCCCACAGGGGGCGTGCTGCGCGCTAAGGGCGCGCCGATGTGCGGGACAGGATTTACCCCGAGTTCGGTGAGCTTCGGAAGGCCCGGTTGCCCCGGGAACCACCGAGGTTGGGGCGATCGCCGGACGCAGAGTCGTCGAGAGGAACGCCGGAGCAGCGCTTCGGCCCCCTATCTCTCGTCAAGACGCTAGAAAAGGTCTTCTGGCGCGCTGGCCCTCGGGCCGGCGGGGTGAGGACCCATAGAGGTGAGGCATCAGCCGCGCGGCGCGCGCCGCCCGGCGTGACTAAAGGAGACGTATTGCCCACGATCCAGCAACTGGTTCGCCAGGGTCGGGAATCGAAGAGAGAGAAGTCGAAGTCGCCTGCGTTGGGTGGCTCGCCGCAACGGCGCGGCGTCTGCACCCGGGTGTTCACCACGACTCCCAAGAAACCGAACTCGGCGCTGCGCAAGGTGGCCCGCGTCCGCCTCACCTCTGGAGTAGAGATCACCGCATATATCCCCGGGATCGGACACAACCTGCAGGAGCACTCGATAGGCCTCGTGCGCGGGGGCCGGGTGAAGGATCTGCCTGGCGTGCGATACAAGGTCATCCGTGCTGCTCTGGATACCGCAGGTGTGCGCGACCGGGTTAAGTCGCGCAGCAAGTACGGCGCCAAGAAGGCGGGGGCATAGCCGATGCCCAGGAAAGGCCCTGCTCAACGGCGCGATATCCCACCCGACCCGATCTACAACTCGGTGCTGGTCACCCAGATCCAGAACCGGATCCTGATGCGGGGCAAGCGCAGCTTGGCCGAAGGCATCGTCTACGACGCCCTGCTCAAGGTGGGCGAGCGCACGGGTAAGGAACCGCTCACGATCCTGAAGAAGGCGATCGACAACATCAAACCGCTGGTCGAGGTTCGCCCCCGCAGGGTTGGCGGCGCCACCTACCAGGTTCCCGTCGAGGTCACTCCTCGCCGGGGCACGACCTTGGCGATCCGTTACCTCGTGACCTTCTCGCGCAGACGGCGGGAAAAGAGCATGGCCGACCGTCTGGCCGGCGAGGTGCTGGACGCTTCGGGGGGCGCGGGCGCTGCAGTGAAACGTCGCGAAGACATGCACAAGATGGCTGAGGCGAACAGAGCGTTCGCCCATTACAGGTGGTAATCGATGGCTGAAGCAGCAGAGAAGCAGCAAGGACCACAGAGACCGCAGCTGCGCGAAGTAAAGGGCAGCAACGGTTTGCTGGTGCGCGAGTACCCGCTGAGCCACACCCGGAACATCGGGATCATGGCGCACATCGACGCGGGCAAGACCACGACGACCGAGCGGATCCTCTATTACACCGGCAAGACATACAAGATCGGCGAGGTCCATGAAGGTGCCGCGGTGATGGACTGGATGATCCAAGAGCAAGAGCGCGGGATCACCATCACCTCTGCCGCCACGACAGCTCACTGGAAGGGCTACTGGATCAACATCATCGACACGCCCGGCCACGTTGACTTCACCGTCGAAGTCGAGCGAAGCCTGCGCGTGCTCGACGGGGCCGTGGCCGTATTCGATGCCGTGGCAGGCGTCGAGCCTCAGTCCGAGACCGTGTGGCGTCAAGCGGACCGCTACAACGTGCCGCGCATCTGCTTCATCAACAAGATGGACCGGATCGGAGCCGACTTCTTCCGCACGGTCCAGATGATCCACGACAGACTGAATGGGCTCCCGGTCGTGGCCCAACTCCCGATCGGCAAAGAGCAGGACTTTCACGGTGTGGTGGACCTGATCACCATGACCGCTCACTACTGGCCCTCCGAAGGAATGGGCGAGCAGTGGGAAGACCGGCCCATCCCGGACGACATGAAAGAGCAAGCGGCCGCCTACCGGCACGACCTGCTCGAAGTCCTGGCCGATCACGACGACCAGGTCATGGAGCTCTACGTCGCCGAACAAGAGCCGGATGCGGAACAGCTGCGCAAGGCGCTGCGGCGCGGCACCATCTCGGGAGAGATCACCCCCGTACTGTGCGGAAGCGCGTTCAAGAACAAGGCGGTCCAGCCGCTGCTCGACGCCGTGTGTTGGTACCTGCCGAGTCCTCTGGACGTGCCCCCCATGGAGGCCAAGCGCCCTACCACCGGCGAGACAGTGGCCCGCGAACCGGATGACATGGCGCCGTTCTCGGCACTCGCCTTCAAGATCATGAGCGACCCCTACGTCGGCCGCCTCACCTATCTGCGTGTCTACTCCGGGACCCTCCGGAGCGGCGACCACGTCTTCAACTCGACGCGCGACCGCAAGGAGCGCATCGGACGGATCCTGCAGATGCACGCTAATCACCGCGAGGATAAAGAAGCGGTCTTTGCGGGGGACATCGTCGCCGTGGTCGGTCTTAAGCAGACCCTTACCGGTGACACCCTGTGCGACTCGAACGACCCGGTGCTGCTCGAAGAGATGAACTTCCCCGCCCCCGTTATCGATGTCGCGATCGAGCCAAAGTCGAAGGTTGACTCCGACAAGCTTGGCAACGCATTGCAGCGCTTGTCCGAAGAGGATCCGACCTTCCGCGTGCACAGCGACTACGAGACCGGTCAGACGATCATCTCGGGGATGGGCGAGCTCCACCTCGAAGTGTTGGTGGATCGCCTTATTCGAGAGTTCAAGGTCGGTGCGAATGTCGGCAAGCCCCAGGTCGCGTACCGCGAAACGATCGGACGCACCGTCGAGAAGTGCGATCTCCGCTACGTGAAGCAGACCGGGGGCAAGGGACAGTACGCCCACGTGGTCATCAAGGCCGAGCCCACGGGTCCCGGCGGCGGGTACGAGTTCGTCAACAAGATCTCCGGCGGCAAGATCCCTACCGAATACATCCCCTCGGTGGACCAGGGGGTTCAAGAGGCCATGGCGTCGGGAGTCCTGGCGGGGTATCCGGTAGTCGACCTGAGGATCACCCTTTTCGACGGCTCCTTCCACGACGTCGACTCGTCCGAGATGGCGTTCAAGATCGCCGGCTCCATGGCTTTCAAGGACGCAGCGAAGAAGGCGAAGCCTCTTTTGCTCGAGCCGATCTTCGATGTTGAGGTCGTGACGCCCGAGGAGTACATGGGCGATGTCATCGGCGACCTGTCGAGCCGGCGCGGCCGCATCGAATCGATGGACCAGCGCGGCGGCGATCGGATCGTGAAGGCGCAGGTTCCTCTGGCCGAGATGTTCGGTTACGCAACCGAGCTCCGCAGCAGGACACAGGGCCGTGCCACCCACACCATGCAGTTCAACTCGTACAAAGAAGTGCCTCAATCGATCGCAGAAAACGTCGTTGCAGCGGTTCGCGGCGAACCGGTAAGCAAGTAGCCCGAAGGGAGAGAAGACAATGGGCAAGGCAAAGTTCGAGCGCAACAAGCCCCACGTGAACATCGGGACCATGGGTCACATCGACCATGGAAAGACCACGCTGACCGCAGCCATCACTAAGGTGCTTTCGGCGAATAACCCAAACACCACGTCGTTCACTCCGTTCGACCAGATCGACAAAGCTCCTGAGGAGAAGGAGCGAGGTATTACGATCGCCATCGCTCATATCGAGTACGAGACCGAGAATCGGCATTACGCCCACGTGGATATGCCGGGCCACGCCGACTACATCAAGAACATGATCACGGGGGCCGCCCAGATCGATGGCGCGATCCTGGTCGTGTCGGCGGCCGACGGTCCTATGCCCCAGACGCGCGAGCATGTGTTGCTCGCTCGCCAGGTCAACGTTCCCTACATCGTGGTTGCGCTGAACAAGGTCGACATGGTCGACGACCCCGAGCTCCTCGACCTCGTCGAGCTCGAGGTACGTGAGCTCTTGACCGAATACGAGTACCCGGGCGACGACGTTCCGGTGATCCGTGTTTCAGCGCTGAAGGCGCTGGATGGGGACGAGGAAGCTGCGAAGCAGGTCCTCGAGCTCATGGCGGCCGTCGACGAGTACATCCCGGAGCCTGAGCGCGACATCAACAAGCCCTTCCTCATGCCGATCGAGGACGTCTTCACGATCACCGGCCGCGGCACCGTGGTGACCGGTCGCGTCGAGCAGGGCCAGCTGAAGCTCGGCGACGAGATCGAGATCGTCGGCATCGAGCCCAAGACCTCAAAGACAGTGGTCACGGGCGTCGAGATGTTCCGCAAGATGCTGGACGAGGCGCGAGCCGGCGACAACGCGGGGATCCTGCTCCGAGGCACCAAGAAGGACGAGGTGCAGCGCGGCCAGGTTCTGGCGAAGCCCGGTTCGATCACCCCGCACACGAAGTTCAACGCCCAGGTCTACATCCTGAGCAAGGACGAGGGGGGCCGGCACACGCCGTTCTTCAACAATTACCGTCCTCAGTTCTACTTCCGGACGACAGATGTGACCGGCTCTGTGCAACTGCCCGGCGGCACCGAGATGGTTATGCCCGGCGACAACACGGAGATGGAAGTCGAGCTGATCCAACCGATCGCCATGGACGAGGGACTCCGGTTCGCGATCCGCGAAGGTGGGCGGACCGTGGGCGCCGGCCGCGTCACCAAGATCATCGAATAGCAGCGACACGAGTCCGGCCGCATTCATCAGATAGAGAGGTAAGCGATTGGCAAGCGGGATGAAGATCCGCATCAGGCTGAAGGCGTACGACCACGACGTCATCGACCAATCCGCGAAGAAGATCGTGGAAACGGTGACGCGCACCGGCGCAAGCGTCAACGGCCCCATCCCGCTGCCGACGGAGCGGTCGATCTACACGATCATCCGCTCGCCGCACAAAGACAAAGATTCGAGGGAGCACTTCGAGATGCGCACCCACAAGAGACTCTTGGACATCGTGAACCCGACGGCGAAGACTGTGGATTCACTGCAGCGTCTCGATCTCCCTGCAGGCGTCGACATCGAGCTGAAGCTCTAGGAGACGGACGACAACGATGGCAGATGTCAAAGGCATCATCGGTCGGAAGATCGGGATGACCCAAGTGTTCGATGAGGATGGCCACGCCGTGCCGGTGACTTTGGTCGAGGCCGGTCCCTGCCGCGTTGCCCAGGTCAAGACGCAAGAGTCCGATGGATACAGCGCTATCCAGCTCAGCTTCGGGGAACCCAAGCGTACGAACAAGCCGCTGGCAGGCCACTACGCCAAGGCCCATGTCGATCCCGCCCGGCACCTCGTCGAGCTTCGGCTCGACGGCACCGGCGAGTACTCGCTGGGAACTGAGATCAAGGCCGATGTATTCGAACCCGGCGAGACTGTCGACGTAGTCGGCGTCACGAAAGGCAAGGGATTCGCCGGCCCGATGAAGCGACACAACTTCAAAGGGCTGTCTGCAACCCATGGCACCCAGCGGAAGCACCGCTCACCGGGATCGATCGGGGCATGTGCGACGCCCGCTCGGGTGTTCAAGGGCACGCGCATGGCCGGTCATATGGGCCACCGCCGCGTAACCACACTGAATCTGCGGATCATCAAGGCCGACGCCGAGCGGAACCTGCTGCTCATCCGGGGAGCCGTTCCCGGCCCCCGCGGAGGCCTCGTGATGGTGCGTTCTGCCATACGGGTGCGCCGCCGCGGCGCCAATGGGAGGACGAGCTGATGGCGGAGTCGTTGAAGGCAAAGGTGATAAATGCCGGCGGGGGATCCACCCGTGAGCGCGTGCTCCCCGAAGAGCAATTCGGGGGCGAGATCAACATCCCGCTGATGCACCAAGTAGTCACCGCGCAGCTAGCTGCCGCGCGCTCGGGTACTGCATCTACCAAGACGCGGGCTGAGGTCAGAGGCGGTGGAAAGAAGCCCTGGCGCCAGAAAGGTACAGGACGGGCGCGTCACGGATCCAGCCGCAGCCCCATCTGGGTTGGCGGCGGTACGGTCTTCGGTCCCAAACCGAGGGATCACTCGGTCAAGGTGCCCAAGAAGATGCGCAAAGCTGCACTGCGGTCGGCGCTTGCGACCAAGGCTCAGGACGGCTGCATCTGGGTGCTGTACGACTGGTCCGAAACCAAGACCCGGCCCGCCGCGTCGGTACTGCAGCAAGAAGGTATCGAGGGCCGGACGTTGTTGGTTCTCGACCCGGCTGACGAAGAGTCGGCGGCGGTCGACCGGGCGTTCCGCAACCTGCGCGATGCGGCATTCACTCTCGTCGGTTCGCTGTCGACCTACGACGTCCTGGTGGCTGATGCCATCGTCTTCACCAAGTCTGCTTTCGAGACGTTCACCTCGAACAAGCAACAAGAGGTGGAGTGATGGGATCCACCAAGAGCGATTTCCGCGATGTCATCCTGGCGCCGGTCGTGAGCGAGAAGTCCTATTCGCTCATCGACCAGAATGCCTACACCTTCCTCGTGCACCCGGACGCGAACAAGACCGAGATCCGCCAAGCCGTCGAACAGATCTGGGGCGTCAAGGTCGTCTCGGTGAACACCGTCAACCGCAAGGGAAAGTCCAAGCGCTTCCGCTACACGGTGGGAAAGCGTCAGGACACCAAGCGAGCGATCGTCAAGCTCGCTCCGGACGACAAGATCGAGATCTTCGGAAGTCAGGGAGGATAGATGCCGATCCGTAAGTCGAAGCCGACATCGGCGGGCCGAAGGTTCCAAACCTTCTCCACCTTCTCGGATATCACCCGTTCTGAGCCTGAGAAGACGCTCGTCGAGCCGAAGCCCAAGAAGGCAGGTCGCAACGCTCATGGCCGCATCACCACGCGCCATCAGGGCGGTGGCAATAAGACGCGCTACAGGGTCGTGGACTTCCGGCGCAACAAAGATGGCGTCCCGGCGAAGGTTGCCCACATCGAATACGACCCCAACCGCAATGCCCGCATCGCGCTACTGCATTACGCCGACGGCGAGAAGCGCTACATCCTGATGCCCAACCGGGTGAAGGTCGGCGATGTGATCGAATCTGGTTCCGGCGCCGAGATCCGCCCGGGTAACGCGCTTCCGGTCCGCAACATCCCTGTAGGCACGGTCGTCCACAATGTCGAGCTGCGTCCCGGCGCCGGCGGAAAACTGGCTCGTTCGGCAGGCTCGTCGGTACAGCTGATCGCCAAGGAGGGCAGCCGCGCTACGCTGCGGCTCCCCTCGGGCGAGATGCGCATGATCGGTCTCGACTGCAGGGCAACCGTCGGCGAGGTGGGAAATGCCGAGGCGGAGCTCATCTCTGTCGGCAAGGCCGGCCGTGCCCGCTGGAAGAACAAGAGACCCTCGGTGCGCGGCGTAGCGATGAACCCCATCGATCACCCCTTGGGCGGTGGCGAGGGCAAGTCCTCGGGAGGTCGCCATCCCGTGAGCCCATGGGGAAAGAAAGAGGGCAGGACCCGAAAGAAGAAGTCGTCGGATGCGTTGATAGTTCGCCGGCGCGGAGCGAAGAGGAAGTCTCGATAGATGCCGCGAAGTCTGAAGAAAGGCCCGTTCGTCGATGACCACTTGCTGGTCAAGGTCATCGCGATGAACAAGAAGAACGAAAAGCGCGTCATCAGGACCTGGTCCAGGCGTTCGACCGTTATCCCAGAGATGGTCGGCCACACAATTGCGGTGCACGACGGCCGCAAGCACGTCCCCGTGTACATCTCGGAATCGATGGTCGGTCACAAGCTGGGCGAGTTTGCGCCTACGCGTGCTTTCCGCACCCATGCCGGTGCCGCCGACCGCGCCGCGAAAGTGAGGTAGGGCAGAACCATGGCCAGACGAATCGCACCGGAGGCTCAAGAGGCCATTGCCACTGCGCGTTTCATCCGTATCTCCCCCACCAAGGCGCGCCAGATGGTCGACATGATCCGGGGCCGTCACGTCGAAGATGCTCGTCGCGTCCTGCGGTTCACGCCGCGCGGACCGTCGACGACTGTTGGAAAGGTGCTCGAGTCGGCCGTGGCTAATGCCGAGCACAATCGCGGGCTTCCCGGTGACGAGCTAGTGGTGGCGCGTGCATGGGTCGACGAAGGCCCGACGCTCAAGCGATTCCGCCCGCGGGCCATGGGCCGTGCCACCAGGGTGCGCAAGCGCACCTGTCACATCTCGGTGGTGGTCGGCAGGGCGCCTGAAGCCGACGTCGCACTTCCCGAGCGTCCTGCAAGGAAGCAAACGGCTCGGCGGGTTCGCAAGACCACCGTGGGAAAGCCTCCCCGCAAATCATCCGCCAGCGCCGCCAGCGAAGCTACCCAGGCTGGCCCGGAGACCACTTCGGAGACCAGTCCCCGCAAGTCCACGGCTAAGAAGTCCACCGCGAAGAAAACGACTGCCAAGAAAACGACGGCCAAGAAGACCACCACGAAGAAAACGACAGCCAAGAAGACGACTGCAAAGAAAACGACGCCGAAGGAAGGAAGCTGATGGGGCAGAAGGTCCACCCGTACGGGCTGCGATTGGGGATCTACACGGATTGGAAGTCGCGCTGGTTCTCCGAGAAGCAGTACCGCACTTACCTCGAAGCCGATCTTCGGATCCGGCAGTACCTGCTCGGCCAGTTGCCGCACGCAGGCATCAGCCGCATCGATATCGAGCGAACGAGGGAACGGGTGCGTATCGACGCGCACACTGCCCGCCCCGGCATCGTCATCGGACGCCGCGGATCGGAGGCGGAGCGGCTTCGCTCGAAGCTCGAGCAGATGGAGTCGAAGATCTACGGCAAGCCCATCGACGTTCGCCTCAACATCATCGAGGTCAAGCAGCCAGAGCTGGACGCACAGCTGATCTCGCAAGGCGTCGCTGAGCAGCTCGTCAGCCGGGTCTCGTTCCGCCGTGCCATGAAGAAGGCGGTCAGCACTTCGATGCGCCACGGCGCAAAGGGCATCCGGGTGCAGTGCTCCGGCCGCCTTGGTGGGGCCGAGATGAGCCGCATGGAGTGGTACATCGAGGGACAGATGCCCCTTCACACGCTGAGGGCGGACATCGACTACGGCTTCGCCGAAGCCAAGACGACGTTCGGGCGGATCGGCGTGAAGGTCTGGATCTACAAGGGTCCCTTCCAGGATCTCTATGCTTCGGCCCGCGACGCCGCTCGGTTACGCCGCGAGGCTGCTCTTGCAGCGGGTGAGACCGTGGGCCGGGGGGCCGAGGAGCGAGCCAAGGTGTCGGCGGCCAAAGCGGCTGCGGCGAGCCGGACTGCCTCGCGCAAGGCCTCCCCTGTTACCACTTCAAAGATCGAGCCCGCGCCGGCCGGAGGTTCCTCGACTGCCTCATCGCCGGCACCCGCAGCGGCCGCACCAGCGGCAGAGCCGCCGACGGCTCCGGTTACACCGGCGCCGGCCGAGGCTCCTATTCCCGAAGCCCAGGCAGAACCCGCCGCCGCTCCAGCTGCGACGCCGACGCCGCCGCAAACGGCAGAGCCCGTCGCGACAGACTCCGACAACTCAGAAAGCGAAAGCTAGACATGCTGAATCCGAAGAAGTCCAAATTCCGCAAGCAGCAGCGCGGCCGCATGCGGGGCCAGTCCAAGGGGGGCACCGCGGTGAGCTTCGGCGACTTTGGCCTCCAGGCATTAGAGCCGGGGTGGATCACGAACCGCCAGATAGAGGCGGCCCGGATCGCCATGACCCGGCACATCCGGCGCGGGGGGAAGGTGTGGATCAACATCTTTCCCGACAAGCCCTATACGAAGAAGGCTGCCGAAACGCGCCAGGGGTCGGGCAAGGGCAATCCCGAGGGGTGGGTCGCAGTAGTGAAGCCTGGCCGCGTGATGTTCGAGATCGCAGGCATCCCCGAACCTCTGGCACGAGAGGCGATCCGGCTGGCCGCACACAAGCTCCCTATCAAGGCCCGATTCGTGGCGCGCGAGCAGCCGCTGGAGGTGCAGTGATGGCCCTCAAGCCGTCGGATATACGCGACCTGCCGCTGGACGATGTCGAGCGTCAGCTGGCGGAGACCAAGCAAGAGTTGTTCAACCTGCGGTTCCAGAACGCCACCGGCGAGCTCGACAACTACATGCGTCTGAAGGAACTCCGCCGGGATGTTGCGCGCATCCACACAATCATCCGAGAACGAGAGCTAAGTGAAGAAGGGGGTGCCGAGTGAGCACATCAGAGAGCGAGATCGGCGCCGAACGCGGCAAGCGCAAGACCGAGGTAGGCCGCGTCGTATCCGACGTGATGGATAAGACGGTGGTCGTCGAAGTGCGCGACTCGGCAGCCCACGGCACCTACACAAAGATCGTCCGGAGAAACAAGAAACTGAAGGCCCACGACGAGGACAACTCGGCGCACGTCGGCGACCTCGTCCACATCGCCGAAACGCGTCCACTCTCCAAGAGCAAGCGCTGGCGCGTGGTTACGGTGGTGGAAAGAGCAAAGTGATCCAGCAAGAGACCAGATGTCGTGTAGCGGATAACACGGGGGCCCGGGAGGTCCTCGTGATCAAGGTGCTGGGCGGTTCCCGGCGCCGCTACGCGGGCATCGGGGACATCGTCGTGTGCACCGTCAAAGACGCGATCCCGGGTGGGGTCGTCAAGAAGTCGGAGGTAGTCAAGGCAGTAGTGGTCAGGACCGCCAAGGAGCGCCGCCGCATCGACGGTTCGTACATACGGTTCGACGACAACGCGGTGGTTATCGTCGATGCGCAGATGCAACCTCGGGGCACGCGCATCTTCGGTCCTGTGGCTCGCGAGCTTAGAGAGAGACGATTCATGAAGATCATCTCGCTGGCACCGGAGGTGCTGTAGCTGTGGAGGGCGATATCAGGTGGGCGTGAATATCAAGAGAGGCGACGAGGTGACGGTCATCGCGGGCAAAGACCTCGGGGCGCGCGGCCGCGTCCTCCAGGTGTTGCCCAAGAAGCGGCGGATCGTCGTCGAAGGCATCAACCGCGTAACGCGACACGAGAAGATCCGGCTGAACCGGCGCGGCAGCCAGGAAGGCGGCATCACCCACAAGGAGATCGCCATCGATATATCGAACGTCGCCCTGGTCTGCCCCACCGACGGCGCGGCCCGCTTGGGCTACCGGATGGACGAAGGGACTGGAGCGAAGGTTCGGATCTGTAAGAAGTGCGGCACGGAGCTATAGGAGCGACTGATGGCTACTGCTACATACACGCCACGATTGAAAGAGCGATACAAAGCGGAGGTCACTCCGCAGCTCCAACGCGAGCTGGGTCTCGGCAACGTTATGGAGGTGCCCAGGCCCCTAAAGGTCTCGGTGAATATGGGCGTCGGCGAGGCGTCCCGTGACGCCAAGCTCCTGGATGGAGCCGTCGCGGACCTCACGAAGATCACGGCTCAGAAGCCGGCGCTTCGCCGGGCCCGCAAATCGATCGCCACTTTCAAGATCCGCCAGGGCATGCCTATCGGGGCGTCGGTAACTATGCGGGGTGACCGGATGTGGGATTTCTTGGACCGGCTCCTTTCGATAGTGCTTCCGAGGATCCGTGACTTCAGGGGGCTCGACCCTCGCGCGTTCGACGGCCATGGCAACTACAGCTTTGGTCTCACCGAGCAATTGGTGTTCCCTGAGATCGACTACGACGACGTCGATCACACGCGCGGGATGGACGTCACCATCGTGACCACTGCGAAGACCGACGATCAAGGCAGGGCCTTGCTGCTTGCGCTGGGCTTTCCCCTGCAGCGAACAGAGAGGGAGATGAGCAGCTAGTTATGGCAAAAACCGCACTTCGTAACAAAGCTGAAAGGAAGCCGAAGTTCAAGGTCCGGGGCTACACGCGTTGCAGACGTTGTGGCCGCCCCCGAGCGGTGTACAAGCGGTTCGGTCTGTGCCGCTTGTGTTTCCGTGAGATGGCGCATACAGGCGAGATTCCCGGTATCACGAAGGCATCTTGGTAAGGAGGCTGTTTCGATGACGATGACGGATCCCATCGCGGACATGCTGGCGCGCGTCCGAAACGCGTCGTCTGCGATGCACCCCGAGGTAGCGATCCCCGCCTCGAAGATCAAGGAGAACATCGCTCGCATCTTGATGGACGAGGGTTACATCGACGGGATCGAGATGGACGAAGCCCAAGGGCATCCGATCATCAAGCTGAAACTTCGGTACTCGGACGAGCGCGAACGGGCCATCGCCGGCATCCGCCGCATCTCCAAGCCTGGTCGCCGCGTCTATAGGGGTGCCGGCGAGCTGCCCCGCGTTCTCGGCGGTTTAGGCGTGGCCATCATCTCCACCTCACAGGGGCTCATGACCGACAGGCAAGCGCGTAAGGCCAAGGTGGGGGGCGAGGTTCTCGCCTATGTCTGGTAAGAGGAGAAGAAGATGTCACGAGTAGGCCAAGCGCCCATACCCATCCCTTCCGGGGTTGATATCGCCGTGCAGGGCAAAGACGTCCGCGTTAAGGGCCCCCGCGGCCAGCTCGAGCGCTCAATACCGGAGGCCATCGTCCTCGAGCAAGCCGACGGCGAGCTCCGTGTCGGCAGGGACAAAGAAACACGCGAGGCCCGCGCTCTACATGGGCTCACGCGCAGTCTGCTCGCGAACATGGTGCAGGGCGTCACCGAAGGTTATGAAAAGCGTCTCGAGATCCACGGCGTGGGTTACCGAGCCATCAAACAGGGCAACGATCTCGAGATCTCTGTCGGGTTTTCTCACACGGTTCGCAAGCCGGCTCCGCCGGGCATCGAGTTCGAGGTCCCGGCCCCGACCCGCATCAGTGTGCGAGGCATCGACAAGGAACTGGTAGGCCAAACCGCAGCTGAGATACGCGCGATCCGCAAGCCCGAGCCCTACAAGGCGAAGGGGATCCGCTACGAAGGCGAGCACATCCAGCGCAAGGGTGGAAAAGCCGCTAAGGGGGCCGGCTGATGGCCGACGTCGTGCAGTTGCGCCGAAGGCGCCACCGCAGGGTACGCAAGCGCGTCGTGGGTACTCCGGAGCGCCCGCGGCTGGCCGTCTACCGCTCGAACCGGCATGTTTACGCCCAGGTCATCGACGACGTTGCAGGCAGGACACTTGCGGCGGCATCGACGCTGAAGGACGGCGAGGGTGACGACCCGAAGGCACGCGCAAGGGCTGTGGGCCTTGCGGTGGCCGGTAAGGCCAAGGACGCCGGCGTTACCCGTGTTGCGTTTGACCGCGGCGGGTTCATGTATCACGGCCGCATCGAAGCTGTGGCCGAGGGAGCCCGCGAGGGCGGCCTCGATCTCTAGAGGCCGATCACCGATGAGAGAGGAAAGCTGATGGGACGAGGGCGAGGCGGAGGTTCGTTTCGCGGGGGTCGTGGTGGCGATGACGACCGCGCTCAATACGAAGAGCGCGTTGTCTCCATCAACCGGGTAGCGAAAGTGGTTAAGGGAGGGCGCCGGTTCTCGTTCACCGCGTTGACGGTCGTGGGCGATGGCAGCGGACAGGTTGGTGTGGGATACGGCAAAGCACGAGAGGTGCCTTCGGCGATCCAGAAAGGCATCGAGGAAGCCAAAGCCGGCTTCTTTCGCGTATCGTTGGTCGGCCATACGATCCCTCACGAGATCATCGGTGAGGATTCCGGGGCTGTCGTGTTGCTAAAGCCTGCCTCCCCGGGTACCGGGGTTATCGCCGGCGGTCCGGTGCGCGCGGTGGTGGAGTGCGCCGGGATCCGCGACATCCTCTCGAAGTCGCTGGGATCGGATAACCCGATCAACATCGTGCACGCGACGGTCAAGGCCCTCCAGAATCTGCAGACCGCCGAGAAGGTGGCCAAGAGAAGGGGTAAGCGACCCGAGGAAGTCGCTCCCTCCTACCTCCTAAGGGGTCCGGCTGCCACCACCGCTGGTGGGCGGGCTTAATCGTGGCCACGCTTAAGGTGACTCAGGTGCGGTCGTGCTCCGATAAGGGCAGCAAGCAGAGGGGCACCATCCGTGCCCTGGGGCTCAAACGTCTCGGGGACTCGGTAACGCACGAAGACAAGCCAGAGATCCTGGGGATGCTGCGAGCCGTCGAGCACCTGGTGACGGTAGAGGAGATGAACCGATGAAACCGCACGATCTGAAGCCGGCCCCCGGCGCCACCAAGGCGCGCACGCGTGTGGGCCGTGGCATCGGTTCCGGCAAGGGCGGGACTGCGGGGCGGGGGACCAAGGGCACCAGGGCCAGAGGCGGCGTGAAGGCGTTCTTCGAAGGCGGCCAGATGCCCCTTGCCCGGCGCGTGCCGAAACTCAAGGGATTCAAGCCGCCGAGGCCTCATCTGTTCGAACCCGTGAACCTCGCCGCGCTCGCTGCGATGGAAGGCAACGAGGTCGGGCCCGACGAAATGAGGGCTGGCGGGATGGTTCGTCGCAAGGGAAAGAAACCGATCAAGGTTCTAGGCGAGGGCCAGCTCGATCGTCCGCTCACGGTCCGTGCGCACGCTTTCAGCGCGTCCGCGCGCTCCAAGATCGAAGCTGCTGGCGGGACCGCGGAAGTGCTGCCCACCGGACCTGCGAAATGAATCTGCTCGGCGCGTTTGTAAACGCTTTCCGCGTTCCCGACCTTCGGAAGAAGATCCTGTTCACGGTGCTGATCATCGCCATCTACAGGCTCGGCGCGCACATCCCCACCCCCGGCATTGACGTCCAGAAGGCGCAACAGTTCTCCCAGGGGATACAGAACAGCGCGCTCTCGTTCATCAACCTGTTCTCGGGCGGGGCGCTGACGCAGCTCGCCGTCTTTGCCCTGGGAATCATGCCGTACATCACCTCATCGATCATCATGCAGCTGCTGACGGTTGTGATCCCGAAGCTCGAAGCATGGTCAAAGGAAGGCGAGAGCGGCTACAAGAAGATCACGCAGTGGACGCGCTACCTCACTGTGGCACTGGCGATCATGCAGTCTGCGGGATTGGCGTTCCTGTTCCACAGCGGCACGATCCGCACTACGAACGGCCAGTCAGTCGATCTGATCCCCCACTTCGGTCCCGCGCGGGTGGGACTCATCATCGTTTCGCTCACCGCGGGGACTGCATTGATCATGTGGCTTGGCGAGCTGATAACCACGCGTGGCGTGGGCAACGGCATGTCGATCCTGATCTTTACCTCGATCGTTTCCCGGCTCCCAAGCTCTGGCCACGCGATCTTGGCGCAGAAAGGGTGGGGGACCTTCAGCTTCATCCTCCTTATGGGCCTGGCCGTGATCGTAGCCATCG
>JAXDJR010000118.1:0-2512 GCA_034667545.1 Actinomycetota bacterium | reverse complement strand
TCGTGAGAACCAGTGCCCCCGACTGCAACGCGGGGTGGTCCGGATCAAGCTCACCGCGTGCGGTAAGCACCACCAGGCGAGGTGCGTCGGAGCGACCGAGACCGCTCCGGAGCTGGGCGAATCCAGCCGTGGCGTCCGGGTAGATGTAGTCGGACGTCCACAACGAGGCAGGTGAAGCGCGAAACGTGCCCGCCCCGATGACGATGGCATCGGCGCACGCCCTGAGCAGACCCATCACGAAGCGGTCGGCCTCACTTCTGCCGCTGATCAGCATGCTGGAGTTGTTCATGCCCTGGATGGCGACGACTCCATCGAGCGACGCAACGAAGTTCGCGTACACGCGGGGCTCGTCGAACCCGAGATGCCCTCCGTATCGCCGTTCGAGATCTTCCGGGAGCTCGTAGGACGGCAGTCCTCCGGTTTCGAAGAGCATCTCCAGCGGGATCACGGATGCATCTTAGGACGCCTCTGGTGCTGAGGAGGTGCTCGCATCCCGGCGGGGTAGGGTTGATCGATGCGAACGGGTCTTGACGTGAAAGATCTTGGCGGGTTCCTCGACGAGCCTCGTGTCGCCGTGATAGCCACCCTTCGCAAAGATGGTTCGGTCCTGCTGTCATCCGTCTGGCACGAATGGCGCGACGGAGGCTTCAACGTGTGGATCGGAAAGGATGACGTTAAGGCTCGCCATCTGCGCCGCGATCCCAGAATCACCCTCCTGGTTGCCGGCTCAGAGCCGCCCCTCAAGGGGATCGAGATTCGCGGGGAGGGACGGTTCGTCGAAGAAGCGGTCACGGAAACCGCGGTGCGCATCGCGACCAGATACGTCGGGCGCAAAGAGGCTGTGAGATACACCGGAACCTTCGCAGGTGAGGATGTCATCGTCCGCATCGAACCGGGCGAGTTGCGAGTGTGGGACTTCGCCGACGATTACCGAACCGACTGAATCGTCACGCTGCGAACTTCTCAGCTGTCCAGTGCCCGGCTGCATGGAACCATCGGCCAAATGAGTTCGTCTAGTTCGATAGGCCACCACCCGGCCTTCGATCTGCGAGGGGAGTCGTGTCGAGACTGAGACTGGCCGTTGTCATATCCCTTGCGCTGCTCGCCCCGGCGTGTGGCGGCTCGGTTAGGAGCAGTTCGACCACCAGAACTGGGTCATCTCCGACGCCGAGCGTGTCGGGTTCGACGAAGGCCTCAGTATCAGCCGCGCTCCCCAACGTGCCGCATTGCCGCCGGACACAGCCCAAACTCATCACTGAGAGCACTCCCATACGCCCGACGAGCGGACCGCCCGGGACCCATGTGGAGCTGTCGGGCCCGACCGGGCGGGACGAGAACGGGAGATTAGCACCGGCGTCGAAAATCGAGGTGTGGTGGAACACAAATGTCTCCTCGAGTGAGGTCGCGAACGCGCCACCGCTCAAGCCGGGCCCGGTTGTCCTTCTCGCGACAGACGGGCAGATGGACCGATGCAGGTTCACCGTGCACTTCGATATTCCGAACGTCCGCCCCGGGAAGTACCGGATCTTCGTATTCATATTCTTTCCACATGACGGCTACGGTCAAGAAGGCATCCAGACCTTCGCCGTGACATGAGAGAGGCAGACCACTACATCGACTGATATGGCGTGAAGAGCTGAACCGGGCCGTCCGCAAGATTCGCTCGCAACTCTGCGCTCGCTTCGCCGAGGAGCTCGCCGTGAACAACGGAGACCATCGCAAGGATGGTTTCGGATAGGTCGCGAAGGTTCTCCCAGTGCTCGATGGCCGCTGCGGAGTCCCTGTACCGCTCGATGACCATGCACTCGGACTCATCGTCGTTGAGGTAGGTGTCGAACTGCAGCGTTCCGCTGTCCTTGGTCCGCACGATCTCCATGGCCTCAGCGGACAAGCGCTTGTACTCCTCGGCCTTGCCCTCGTGGAACTTGAAGCGAGCGATGCCTAGAATCTCACCCACGGTTCCGGCCTCCATTCTGCGTTGCTGGGATCGACGTGCTCGATTACCGGGGCGAACGCTACGCCAATTCAGACGATACCCCGGGCCGAAGGCTGGGCAATCGTTCGACCGCGCGGCCTCGCTCGTCCCATAGACCGTGGCGAAGTCGGTGGTCATCCCGACGATAATGGCCGACGTGGAGAAGGTCGAGGTCGTCGTCGCCCATCACGAGCGCGCGACCCTGCGCGTCGGCGACGTTTTCCTGAAGATCGATGCAGATCAAGCGCTCACCGACGTCGAGGTCGAAGCGATGGCTATGGCGCCGATCCCAACTCCGGAGGTCCTGTGGCGGAAGCCGCCCGTGCTCGCGCTCGCCGCCCTCCCAGGGACGGCACTCGGCCGCCTCGGCGAGCCGTCGACCGCGTCGTCGGCGGCGTGGGCCGCGGCGGGTGCCGCCGCCCGGATGCTGCACGACGCGCCGCTGCCACCATGGCCCGGTCAGAGCCTCGACGCGATCGCAGCGGAACTCGACGGCGAATGCGAGTGGCTCGTCACCAACGGCGTCCTTCCCACCGA
>JAXDJR010000117.1:0-14380 GCA_034667545.1 Actinomycetota bacterium | reverse complement strand
CATTGTTAATGCCTAACAGGTCGGTGATGTCATCGTCGCTCGTCTGGGTGAAATCCTCGTACCACTGGCCCACGGCATACAGGTTCTTCGGGGTTACGGCACAGACCACGCGGTCCGTAAGGGAGCGAAGCGACCGGCACGTCGAAGGCGCGGCCACCGGAACCGCGACCACGAGTTGCGCGGGCTGGAGCAGCCGAGCGGCCTCGATGGCGGCCCGCATAGTGGACCCAGTGGCCAATCCGTCGTCGACGAGGATGACTACCTTGCCGGACAGCTCGAGCGGGGGCCGGGCGCCGCGATAGAGACTCTCGCGCCGGTCGAGCTCGCGCGTCTCGGTTTCAGTAGCTCTATCGATCACGTCGGTGTCTATGCCGAGAGACGCAACCACGTCCTCGTTCAGCACTCGAACGCCTCCCGACGCGATCGCCCCCATGGCAAGTTCGGAGCGTCGGGGCACACCCAGCTTGCGTACGACGAACACGTCGAGAGGCGCATGGAGGGCGGCGGCTACCTCATAGGCAACCGGTATTCCGCCACGGGGCAACCCGAGGACGATCACATTCGATCTGTCCCCGTACTCCTGCAGTTCTCCCGCCAGCACTCGCCCGGCGTGCCGGCGATCCCGGAATCTCTCGATCACGCCCGCCCCCCCTCCTGAAGCACGCACAGTCCCTGCTTTCACCCGAAAATAGCCGACGGTGGCCGCGGACCGTAGGCTGCGTCCATGACAGACGAGAGCAAAGACGAGACACAGGGATCGCAGAACGGCGAATCAACCTCGGAAGAGTCGCAACCGGAAGGCGCGCCGTCGACGTCGGAGTCCGACAAGAAGATCGACGATATGCAGCAGGGCATCAAACGCGTTGACGACCGCATAGAAGGCGCCGAAGAGGAAGCGGAGAGGGCCGAGAAACTCGACCCGCAGCCACTCAGCGGGGACCAGGGCGAACAGCAGAGATCCACCAGCTCATAAGTGTCCGCACCGCTGGAGGATTACGCACTCATCGGGGACAGACACACCGCGGCTCTCGTTTCAAAGACTGGCTCGATCGACTGGCTCTGTCTGCCGCGTTTTGACTCCGGGGCATGCTTCGCCGCGCTGCTGGGTGACGCGTCGCACGGGCGTTGGCAGCTGGCACCCGCAGGCGGCGTAACGCAGGTGCGGCGACGCTATCGCGGAGACACTCTCGTGCTCGAGACCGATTTCCACACCGAGGACGGCGTGGTGAGGCTCGTCGACTGCATGCCTCGCCGGGAACATCGTCCCAATCTTGTACGGCTGGTTGAGGGCGTGAGCGGTCGGGTCCCGATGCGGATGCAGTTGATCATCCGATTCGACTACGGCTTGACGGTGCCTTGGGTGCGCAGCCAAGACGGACGCTTCCAGGCTATCGGCGGTCCCAACGGCCTGGTGCTGGACACAGCCGTCGCACTTCGCGGCGAGGACCTGACCACGGTGGCCGAGTTCGAAGTTACCGAAGGAGACCAGGTGCCGTTCGTGCTGAGCTGGTACCCCTCACATGAAGAGCTGCCGCGGCCCGAGGACAGGTCCGACCCTGCAACTGCGGTCGAAGAAACTCACGACGATTGGAGCCAGTGGTCGGAGCGGATGCGACCTCTCTCGGAATGGCGCAGCGCAGTGATCCGATCGTTGATCACGTTGAAGGGGCTGACCTACGCCCCAACCGGGGGCATCGTCGCGGCCCCCACCTCTTCTCTGCCCGAGCAGCTTGGCGGCGTGCGTAACTGGGACTACCGCTACTGCTGGCTGCGAGACGCCACGTTCACCCTCTATTCGCTGCTCATCGCCGGTTATAAGGATGAAGCGCGTCAGTGGCGTGAGTGGCTGCTGCGGGCAGTCGCAGGAGAACCACGCAAGATGCAGATCTTGTACGGGCCTGCGGGCGAACGCTTGCTCGACGAAAGGGAGATCGGCTGGCTCCCGGGGTACGAAGGGTCGGCGCCGGTTCGGGTCGGTAACGCCGCAGTAGATCAACTCCAGCTCGATGTCTACGGGGAGGTCATGGACGCCCTCCATGAGGCGAGGCGTCACGAGCTCGACGAGACCGAAGACGACTGGACTCTCCAATGCCAGATCATGGACTTCTTGGAGCAGAACTGGGAACAGCCCGACGAAGGGCTGTGGGAGATCCGCGGCGAGCGCCGCCACTTCACTCACTCGAAGATCATGGCGTGGGTGGCTTTCGATCGCGCAGTCAAGGCTGTCGAGCAAAGCCGACTCGAGGGACCAACGAAGAAGTGGAAGCAAGCGCGCGATCGGATCCACAGCGAAGTGTGCAATGAAGGTTTCAACACCGAACGCAACGCGTTCACCCAGTATTACGGAGCCAAACAGCTCGACGCCAGTCTCTTGCTGGCTCCCCTGGTTGGATTCCTTCCTGCCACGGATAGTCGCGTCAAGGGGACGATCGAGGCCATCGAAAGGGAGCTGGTGGTCGATGGTTTCGTGATGCGCTACTCCGAAGACTACGAAGACATCGACGGACTGCCCAAAGGAGAGGGGGCCTTCCTTGCGTGCAGCTTCTGGCTGGTGGACTGTCTGTCGCTCATCGGACGCAAGCAAGATGCTGCTGCATTGTTCGAGCGGCTACTGGCGATCCGCAACGATGTGGGCCTGCTCTCTGAGGAGTACGACGTCGAGCGCAAGAGGCTGGTGGGCAACTTCCCGCAAGCGTTCTCGCACGTGGCGCTCGCGAACAGCGCTCATAACCTATCGACGAGCGTGGCCGGCCCTGCCCACACCCGGGGCCGGCACCAGGACGACGGCGGCGACATCGATCAGGGACCCGGAGAGCTCTAGCGGAGGTTTAGCGGAACGGAGGGGCGGCTAGCGCGGCCCCCGCCACCTCTTCATCAGCACCCCGGTAGCGGCAAGCGCAGCTGCGGGAAAGAGGATCCGGCGATGCGTGGTCGCCCCCAGTTGGACACTGTGGCTATGGGACCTGGCGTCGAACTGCCCGTGCGCGCCCGCATCCCCGGGAACCGGCTCCCAAAGATTGTTGGGCCTGTCGGGATCGACGGGTTCATCGGTCTGTTGGGACTTGAAACCGGTCCGGCCAAGGTAGTGGTCGAGCGCCTCCGATGCCACCTTGTCTCCGAGGATCGTGGCGGTGGTGGGTGCCCCCACATACAGTTCGCGACGGTCGTGCTGTGATGCCCACACGATCGCGTCGGCGGCAACTTCCGGCTGAAAGATCGGCGGCACGGGTTGGGGGTGGCGAGGGAGACGCGTCTTGACCCATCCGAACTGAGGTGTGTTGAGCGCCGGCATCTGAACCATCGCGATCTTCACGTCGCTCTTATCGTGCAAGAGCTCGCACCGGACGGATTCGGTGAAACCCTGGATGGCGTGCTTCGCGCCGCAGTACGCGCTTTGCAACGGGATCCCCCGGTAGGCCAACGCAGAGCCCACTTGGATGATGCGACCTTGGTTTCGCGGCAACATGCGACGGAGAGCTGTCATCGTGCCGTACACGACACCCAAGTAGGTGACCTCCGTCACACGCTTGAATTCGGCGGCTTCCATCTCCTTGAAGGGAGAGAAGACGGAAACCATCGCATTGTTCACCCAGATATCGATCGGTCCCAACTCACGCTCGATGACCTCTGCGGCGTGCTCGAGCGCCTCAGGATCGGCTACGTCCGTGGGCACTACGACGGCTTCGCCGCCACCTTCGACGGCTTCCCTCCTGGCGCCTTCGAGGCCGTCGACCCCCCGCGCCACCAACCCGACGCGCGCGCCGCGGCGCGCAAAGGCGCGCGCTGTGGCGCGGCCAACGCCTGCGCTTGCCCCTGTAACGACCACCACCTCAGACATGAGGAACCGCCGCTTGTCTCTGCTTATCGCCGGGTACCATCTATTCGCTACGCAGTTGCCACGGATGCAACCGCCGGCGTCACCATGGTCTTTTGCCGATGCCGGTGGCGAGCTCACGCAAACGAAAGCGGCCGCCGGCCTTCTTCTCCAATGGCGGTGTCGGGACCCCCGCGTCCTCGCGCAATCCCGTCAACAGATCCAGAAGGGCGGCTTCGGAAGTGTAGGTGGGAGTCCACCCCAGTTCGGTCCGGGCTCGGCTGACATCCATCAGAGGGCTCTGCATCGCGAGGTCGAACCACCCCGGCGGGGTTGGTTGCAAACCTCCGCGCCAGCTGAGTGATGTGACCGCGCGAGCGATGCGCGGAGGGACCTTGACGGGCCGTGCATCCATGATGGCTGCGAGCATCTTGGAATCCACGATGGGCTCGGTGGCGATGTTGAAGGATCCACGAACATCTTTGGTGGCGGCGAGATGGTATGCCTCCCCTGCGTCCACCGAGTGGACGCATTGGAAGCGAAGCCGGTCGATATCCGGGACGACCGAGATCAACGAACGCCTCAGCAGGGGGCTGGGAAGAAACGGCCCTGCAAACAACCGGCGTACTTCGGCCCCCGCCTCGCGCTTGAATATCAACCCGGGCCGCAGCCTGACCACCCGGACGTCCGGATGCTCCACCTCGAAGGTGTCGAGTATCGCCTCGACCTCGGCCTTGTGACGTGAATAGAAAGACGTAGTCACTCCGTCCGTCGGCCATGATTCGTCAACCGCTCTCGACTTCGGACCAGGCGAATAGGCCCCGACTGAGGATGCGTAGACGAGCGCGGGGACCTCTGCGTCGGCCACGGCATCGAAAACTCGTTTGCTCCCCGCAACGTTGACGTTATACAAAGTGCCCATCGAACGAGACGGCTGGATCACCCACGCGAGATCGACGACCACGTCTGCGCCCTTGAAATGAGGCACGAGGTCGGATTCGGTGACGTCGGCCCGCACCCAGCTTGTCTTCGGCCATAGAGACTCGGGGACGCGTCTGGCAAGCCCGAGGATCGAAGTCACTTCGGGATCGTCCTCAAGGGCACGCAGGAGACTGGTCCCCACGTTTCCTGTGGCTCCAACGACTACAACACGCATGCCACAGGTCTCCCCCTCTGCTTAGCAGTTCAAACAACGCACTGGGACTGCCCCAGAGGGACCCCGCACGAGAAGCGTGCGATGGCGATGCGTATGCTCTCTGGTCGTACCGGGTGACGAGAAAAGCGGGAGGATCGGATGCGCCGAGGATTCCTGGGTTTCGCTGCAACGGCCTTTGCGCTGCTGACCGCCGGCGCCGGGCTAGCGACAACTCCTGCGCGAGCGCGTGCGGCCATCACCTGCGGGGTCGAGAGATGGGCAGTCAAGACGCTTTCGGATCCTGCGGCCAGCCAGGTCGATTTCAACCCTCGCCACGTCGGGGTCCAGCATCTGAGGCTGTTGCCCAAACCTGATGTAGGTCCTTCCAGCCCGCGGCTGCGTCCCTACGAATTCCGCACGTACCGCGTCCACGTAAGGATCAAGGCTGCCGCGCTGGAGGACGATCACGATTTCCATCTCGTGGTCGCGCAACCCCATCACCCCAAACGCACGATGATCCTCGAGTTCCCGAGCGTCCACTGCAAGGGTGCCGCGAGCTCGATCAAGAAGAACGCGATGCGACATGCACGGCGCCACCTCCTCGCCGCGTGCGGTCCCATCGGAACGTCGTTCGTCCATCTGCACGGCAGGGCGGTAGTGAGAGGTGTTGCGTTCTTCGACATCGACCACGGTCAGACCGGGGTCGCTCCCAACGCCATCGAGCTCCACCCCGTCCTGCGATTCACGGCCCGCAGCAGGTGCACGCGCTAGAGATAACTGGTCAGAAGAACCAGATCCCATGCGTGAACACCACCGTACCCAACGCTGCGATCGCGCCCATGCCTACCGCGAGGTAGGCACGGATCCTGGGTGAGGTGCCGGCGTACTCCGCCAGTAGCAATGGGATGGGAAACAGCGACAGCAGCATGCGCGGGATGCTGAAGTAGATGCTGCTGAGCATGAGCGTCCCGAGCGTTCCAGCCATGTAAGCCGCCCATCCCAATTCCCAACGTCTTATCGCCCACACGGTGAAGTAGACGCCGATGAACGCGGCGATGATCTCAATCCGCCACGCCGTGTCCCAGATGCGAGAGGAGTGCGCGGGGGCAGCGTGATGTTCCAAGGTCCGGATGAACGATGTCAGCGGCCATGAGAAGTGCCGCCCCCATCCCGCGCGCTCTGCGTTGAAGTAAGCGAGCGGTGTCCCTTTCGCCCGCCACAGAAAGATCGCAAAGCCAACCAACGGAGCCAGACCCACTCCCAACGCGAGGATCACTTCCGCGATACGACGTGCAGTGAACTGGCGCTGCTGCAAGAAGCAAACACCCAAACCGAAGAGCACGAAGATGCCGGCAAATCGGGTTCCTACGGCGAGCGCAGCGAATGGAGCAACCAAAGGCCAGCGCTCGTGGCGCGCGTAATAGAAGGCTGGGACTGTTCCTGCCAGGAATAGGGACTCGCTGTAACCCGCGACCAGGAACACGGCCATCGGAAAGATGCACAGGTAAAGCAGCGCCCGTTGCCCAGAGCCAGGGCAGATCTCGTTCGCCAGGCGGTAGAGATAGGCGAGCACTACCAGCAACGCGAGCCCGGAAACCGCCAATCCGGCTCCCACCCCCGGCACACCGATCCCTATCAAGCTCCTGAGCGCCAGAGGCAAGAAGGGAAAGAAAGCGACCGAGTGCGGCAACGCCAGAGGACCGGTGTATCCGTGGCGCGCGATGCCGAGGTACAGCCGAACGTCCCATTGCGACCAGATGTGCCAGAAGCCAGGTGATAGATGGCTTTGCGCACGCGCGATCAGCACGTTCCCCACGTACGCCAACGGGAACGCGATCAAATGGATCAAGAGGTCAAACTTCAGCGCTTCGATCCATGGTTGCCCCGAATCCGTCCACAACCCGCCGACGCCTCGGCTGTCCGTGCGCCGCCGCACGGACACCGCCGACGTTTTCGGATCGACTATCGATGTCATGGACGAGCCTGGAGAGAGGGCTCCGGGAACCGCAAGCGGCACAGGATCGCCATCGGAGTCAGAAACAGCAGCATGGTAGTGAAGATCGTTATCCCCGAGTCGTTGAGGGCCGAGCCGAGTACGGCCACCGCCAGCCCGCCGACGAATCCCGCGCGAAGCAAGGGTTGCTGCGAGCCGAACCACCTCCACCAACGGCCGGGCCAGAACAGAAATATCGTCGTCACAATGGCAGGCAGCAGAAACTTGTAGAGATTCTGCAACGAACGGACCTGATCGAGATTCGAGGCCGCCTTTCGTTGGACCGTCTCGACGAAAGCCGAACCCCCCCGGGCACGCACGTCTTCGAAGAGCCTGCCGAGATGCGTCCGCTGTTCCGGGGGCCGTGCCACGTCGATCGCGATAAACAAACCGGACGCGGCAACCGCTGCCACGAGCCCCAGCGCGACGATCTTCCATGAGACGCTCTTCCCCGCCAAGAGGATCCACGTCAAGGCAAACCCGGGAACGAGGGCGAGTACGCCGCCCACATCACTGCCCAGTTGGGGGGCTCCATCCACAACCACCACTGCGATGAAAAGAACGGCAACGCCCGCCAGAACCGCACGCGTCCGTCCCCCACGCCACACGACAAGGGTTGCTATCACAACCGAGGTCGAGGCCATGATGGCGAAGGCATTGTTACCCGCCCCCGCGAAGCGGCCGGCGATCAGAGGAGAGTCACCAAGCACCGAATTCAATTGCAGGTGGCCACCCGAGACCAGATCGCCAACCATCACAGCCAGGCTCAATGCCGCCACCACCCCCAGCTTTTCCAAAGGGGGGCGCGGCAGCAGGGCGGTACCGGCCACCACACAGGCGACCACCAGCAAGCAGAAGCCGATGAAGTCTGCCCGTCCACCTCGGGCCGCCGGGATGAGATTCACCACGTAGGTCGCGACGGGCAGGCTCGCCAGAGCCACCGCAGCAGGCGCCACGAGTCCTGCCAGCGGGCGGACGGCTTCTCGAGGCCGGTTGCGCAGAAAGAGAACTGTGAGCGCAACTGCAAAGAACGCCACTTGGAACACCAAGAACACCTTTGCCACCGCCCCCTTGGTCCCGTCGATGAAGACTGCATCGTTGTCGAGTGTGACGGCGGCCGCAACGCGATCGGAACCTCCATCGGCGCTAAAGAAGGGCTGTCCACTCATCACCGCAGGTCGGTCCACGCCAAGGTGAGTCAGCACCGTCGGGGCTACATCGGGCAAGGTGACGATGCCGGGTCGTCTGGTGGAAGCCGACTCGAGCACGGTTCCCGGCTTGAAACCCGGGCCAACCGCGATGGCGATCCCGAGATGAGTCACTTCCGGCGGCGATGTGGGCGTAACCACCAGGAGCAGATCGCGGCGGGGATCCAGAAGGTGAGAGACACGGGCCAACACGTGGTCGGTGCGGGCTAGTGCGCCTGGAAGAGCCTGCAAGGGAAGGCGTGCCGTCGCCGCTCGTTCGAGATCACCGGGGTCGATGACGAGCGTTGCGCAGCCGAGTGCCAACGCTCCGCGGACCATATGGACCAAGGCGGTGGGGTCGGCCCGCACTTCTGCGCCCCGGGGGGTAACTGTTGCATCGGTTGCTGCATAAGCCACATGCCCCGATGGTTCCATCGCAGCCAGCAGTGGCCACTGAGCAAAGGGTGCGCTGGGAGCTGCCGAGATCGCAGCATCTCCGATGGCGACTACCGGTGTCTTCAAGGCCCCCGCCAGAGCTCCCGCACGGGCCCCATAGCCGCTTCGCCGCGACACATCGCTCAATTGCGTTCTGTTCGCCACTGCAACATCGCGCACCAAACCGGCTGCAGAATGAGATGGGATGCGCGCTCGAGCCCGCTCGAACCCCGGCATGCGCGCCCCCGCTCCAAGGGTCATGAACGCAGAAGAGTAGGAGGGCCGCGACTCATCGGTGTGCACCGACATCGATCCGATCGCGCCCTGCTTCGCGAGGGATAAGAGCGCGGCAGGATGAAAACGCGCCACGTCGCGCCACGTGATTCCGGGGGTCGTGAAGATCACGGTTTGCGAGCACTGAGGTTCCGCCGCGGCCGTCGTCGCCACCAGAAGAGGCAGAGCCCCTGCCATGGCACAAGTGGCAATCATCGCGAAGCGGACTGTGCGATGCTGGCCCGTCATCCGGAACAATTCTGGCCACCCCTAGGCGGGGGCCGCACACCGACCAAGGAGGGGCTTGAGTTGTCTCGCAGGAGACCAGCCCTGGCCACCGGCGCCGTGCTGATGATCTTGGCCGTGTGTCTCTCGGGATGTTCGTCCACGCCCCATGGACTTCCGCCGAATACGCCTGTCATCGCGCGCTCTCCACTTCCTCGCACTACCCCTTCCTCGATCGACCTGCGAGGCATCCACAAGATCAAACACGTGATCGTCGTCATGCAAGAGAATCGTTCATTCGATTCGTATTTCGGTACCTTCCCAGGCGCAGATGGCATACCCATGCGGGCGGGTAAGCCTGCCCCATGCCTTCCCACCCCGAACGGCGGGGCGTGCATGTCCCCCTTCCACGATCCAAGCCTCGAGAACGCGGGCGGGGCTCATGCAACGACAGATGCTATCGATGACATAGACGGCGGCCGCATGGATGGATTCGCGAAGCGGGCTCTGCTAGGCAGAGCCGGATGCCTCGTACTCAACGGAACACCGTTTCCTGCGTGCAACCAGGTCACGGCTCATCCCGACGCCCTCGGCTATCACGATTCTCGGGAGATCCCTAACTACTGGACCTACGCGCGCCGCTTTGCATTACAAGACCATATGTTCAGCTCGACATTGGGCCCGAGTCTGCCCGCCCACCTCTACATGGTGTCGGGATGGTCGGCAAGTTGCTCCAGCGTCACCGATCCGATGAGCTGCACCAGCAACAACGGGCTTGCGGGATCGCTGCATCCCGTCACATCTGGCGACTTTCAATACGCGTGGACGGATCTGACCTACCTGCTGCACAAGAACCATGTCAGCTGGGCCTACTACGTGGCCCCACACAGCTTGCCCGACTGTGACGAGAACATCCCGATGTGCACGCGGCCCTCACTCGAGCCCGGTACTCCAAGTCTGTGGAACCCACTGCCCGAATTCACCACCGTCATTCACAACCACCAACTGGGAAACATCCAGCACCACAACGCCTTTTTCAGCGCCGCTCGTGCCGGAACCCTGCCTTCCGTCTCGTGGATCGTCCCGAATAAGCAACACAGCGAGCATCCTCCCGCTTCTGTAGCCGACGGTCAGGCCTGGGTCACCCGCGTCGTCAACGCGGTCATGCGCAGCCCTGACTGGAAGAGCTCTGCGATCTTCATTTCGTGGGATGACTGGGGTGGGTTCTACGACCATGTCGTGCCGCCGCGCGTCGACCGCGCGGGTTACGGGATCCGCGTGCCTTCGTTGGTAATCAGCCCTTATGCAAAGAGGCACTACATCGATCACCAAGTGCTGAGCTTCGACGCCTATCTGAAGTTCGTCGAGGATGACTTTCTGCACGGGGCTCGCATCGACCCACGTACAGATGGCCGGCCGGACTCGCGCCCGGACGTCCGCGAGGATGCCCCCCAGCTGGGAAACCTCATCAAGGACTTCGACTTTTCAAAACGGCGCCCGAAACTGATCCTGCCGCCACGACCCTCGCCATAGCCGACGGAGGCCAGTTGAGACAGGCGTCTTAGAAGGCTGAGAACTCATTCCGCCAGTATTGATTGATGCTGCCTTGCGAAGATTCGACGACCGCGCTGCCGTCAACGCCCAGTGACTGTTTCGTCGACGTGGGATCCTCGTGGAGGTTCTGGTTGGGGATAGCCCATTGCGAGTACTGCAGTGGATCGAAGGCCGGGGCCAGGAGCGAGCTCTCCCACACGAAGAGGCCACTCTTGGGGCTCTCCGCGATGACGTAGACGCGATCCTGTGCTGGGGCGAGGAGCAGGATCTGCCTGCTGGCGTTCGTCCTCTTGATGCTTACCGTCGAAGCGCTCCACAACCCCAAGGGGTCCCGATGCGCAAGGACGATCATCGGATCGTTCGGATTGGTCGAGTCCTGGCTCATGAGCTTCAGGGCGGCATAGACATCGTCCCCATTGGACCTGATGCTGATGTGGTAATTCGCGCACGCCGAAGTGGTGGCTGTGGGGCATCCGCCTACGCCATTGCCATAGGCAGTCTCGATGGTCCAAGGGCTCCCGGTGGGGTCGGAATCGTTACGCCACGCGAAGACGTACTGCTTCGTGTTGGTGTCGTCCCACATCACCCCGATCTTGAACCCCGTTGCCACGGTGCCGAAGGAGACCACGGCGGAGGTGTCTTTCGAGGTGACCGAGGTCCATGGGATATTCGAGAAAGAGAAAGAAGTGCCACCCGGCTGCGTGAAGCCCACTTTGATGTGGCCACCGGTTTCATAGGTGGTCCACAGCCGCCCCTGGCTGTCGAGAGCGATGGTGAGGTTGCGGGCGTTGACCTTGGTGATCAGCGTGGGTCCGGAGTTCAGGGTCCACGTCCCATCACTCTCGTGTGTAAAGACGTAGAGCTGGCTGATTCGCGGATTCCCGGTCAACGACCTGCTGTCCCTCAGGGAGACATAGAGCTTCGAGGTGGCGGCGTCATAGACAACGTCGGCCTTCATCCACGGATCCGAGCCCGGCAGCTGCAATACCTGCTCCCACTGATCGTTCACCAGGTGGTAAAGGAAAACTCCAGGTGTCGGGTTATCGGTCCCTAGGACCCCCCACCAGCTTCCGTCTTCGGTATAGAACAGCTTGCTTTCGGCTTCCATGCCGGTGCCGTTCTGCGCCGAGGCGGGCCCACTCGTGCTCGATGCGCCGGGGCCGTAGGTGAAATCCGCCTGCCCGGAGGCTCCCGACATAGCAAGCGCCGCGGTAGGGACCGCGAGGCAGCCGAGCACCACGATTGAGGCCACCAGCGTGGCTAGATTCTTTTTTTGCATAACCCCCCCACCCTTCACCCAACAGCCATCAAAGACATGACCGATGTAGCGGACCCGCCCTACGTAACCGGCAGCATGTTTGCCCTATTCCAGGATCAGGGTCCACAAAATCCTGCTTGTCCGATATAGGGCATTGCTATAGGCTGTCCTGCGAGAGGGGGATTTGGTGACGTACGACCTATACGGTTCTGCTCTGGGCGGCCACGTCCCGGGTTACCTCCGGCGCGAATTCGATACCTTCGTTCAGACCGGTGAAGTCCGGCTGCCGGCCGAGCCCTCCTACCTTTCCTACTCAGAGGGCGTCGAGGCCCGGCTGCAGTGGCTGATCTGGGAGCTGTGGCATTGCTCGGACATCCTGCCCACGGCGTGTTGCGGCCGCCTGGGGCTAGGTTTAGGAGCCACCTACGCGGAAGCAGCCCGGTTCGTAGGGCAGCGCGAGGAAGCTAGACAGCTCTAAAACAAGAGGCCAGCGCGAGCCGGCGTCGGGTTCAGACTCCAGCGATCCGTTGTTCCCGGATCCTCAGCCCTTGCTCGGTTTCGATCCAAACCGCGAGTAGGAGCACGGATCGGTTGGCGTTTGAGTATCGAGTGATCGTCGTGGAGCGCCCGGAATCTGGAACCGTCAGGCTCACTACCTCGGCCGCAGTGATCGGCTGAGGAAGGGCCTCGAGCACCGGGCAGACGCCGGTTTTGGGAGCCTGGGTTAGGTAGCTGCCGGCCAGTTCGAGGTCTCCCCCGATGATTGCGTCCGCGTAGGCCGAGGCTTCAGCGATCACCCCTGCAACGTCGAAATCGACGCGTACGGAAGGAACGCTTTCACTGACCATATTTCGTATATCGGGCGAAACGGCGCATCCCTTGAGGGCGCCCGCGCTTTCAGGTTGCCTTCAGGTCGCCTTTCCTAGGGTTGGCCGCGCTCACAGAAGCTCGCCGTCGATCGAAGGAGGTAAGGGTGGTCCATATCGGAAAGCTCAGAGTCGCGGGAAGGTCCTTCGTGCTCACGTTGGTCGTTGGGCTCTTGCTCACGGCTGCTGCGGTGGCATTGCGAGATTCGGGGCGCCAGAGCCTGCAACCCACAGTGGCGACCCAGAAACGTGTGCACCCCCGGCAGGCCCCACGCTACGACCCGGCCAACTTCAGCGCCCGGATCGACAACGCGTGGTACCCGCTCAAGCCGGGGATCACCTACATCTATCACGGAAGCAAAGATGGAAAGCGGGCCCGGGACGTCTACCGGGTCACCCACCAGAAGATCACCATCGACGGCGTTTCCTGCCGAGTCGTCAGGGACAGGCTCTTCCTCAAGGGAAAGCTCGAAGAGCGAACGAAGGATTACTACACCCAAGACGAGGATGGCAATGTCTGGTACTTCGGCGAAGACACTGCAGAGCTAGATGCGCACGGAAACGTGGTCAGCACCGAAGGTTCCTGGCGGACCGGCAGGAATGGGGCTCAAGCAGGGATCTTCATGCAAGCCGACCCTCAGGTGGGTGATCAGTTCCAGCAGGAGTTTCTCCGGCACCACGCCGAGGATCACTACAAGGTTTTGAGCCTTGCTGCCAAAGTGAAGGTCCCGTTCGGCACCTTCGGTCGAAACAAGTTGAAGCACAACGTCGAGCTCACCAAGGAGTGGACACCGCTCGAGCCAAAGGTGAGGGACCACAAGGTCTATGTGCGAGGCATCGGCGAGGTGAAGGAAAAGACCGTCAAGGGCGGCCATGAGACGGCCAGGCTGGTCCGGATCATCAAGCGCTGACCTACTTGTCGACTGGGTGCTGCGCCGGCCTCCCCCAGGGTGGCCGGGCACCACCTGGTTGGCAACGCGAAACAATTCTATGGAATGTCCTGCGCATTTTGCTTGTTCTGCTATAATTCAGAACCTAGCACCAGAAAACGGCCCATATCCCCCGGGACAGGCACGGTCTGGCGTAACGAAACGTAGGACAGGAGCCATCGAATGAAAACACAGGTGCAACCCGGTGAAACCCTTCTCACCCCCGCAGAGGTAGCCGCTCGCTTTCGCGTCGATCCGAAGACAGTTACCCGCTGGGCCAACGCGGGCAAGCTCTCCACGATCAAGACCCTGGGCGGTCATCGTCGTTTCCTCGACGATGAAGTCCGCAAGCTGTTGGTGCACGCCGTCAACTAGCAGAACTTTCGCATCCTGAGCTTGGTCCGACTCGTCAACGTCGCGCGGAACCAACAACTGCTTCGAAAAACAGTGTCCACCTCCCGCTACCTATAACGGTACGAACTCGCATCAAGTTCGCGCGCTGCGCTCGAGCTTGATTTGCCTCATCACGGTTTCACAGCTACCTTGCCCAGACCGATGACTAGTCCGAATTGGCTACGGGAGAGCGGGAGGGCGTTGCAGTTTATGAAAACAACAAGGGCGAGAGTTATTGGAGGTTTGTCTCTGATGGCTCTCCTCATCACCATCACCGCGAACGCGTCGTTGGACTACAAGCAGGTGGTGCTGAACCCG
>JAXDJR010000116.1:0-14865 GCA_034667545.1 Actinomycetota bacterium | reverse complement strand
TGGCCAGGATCCTGATGTCGCCGGTAGAGCGATCGACGTCGAGGCAGAACGCGTGCTGGCACTTACGGTCACGCGGGTAAAGATCGCTTTTATCGAGAATCCGGGAGAGGTCGATCCCCCAACCTGCGAACGTCTCCTGTGCCAGAGAGGCGGCATCGGCGGCCTTCAACTCGTCTTCGAGTGAGACCTTGGCCTCGCCGGGAACGGTCTGAAAGAAGGGATCTGCGTAGTGCCATGGATAGATCTCGTCAGTCTGGAATCGCTGGCGCAGTGACCGATCCAGCTCGTTCTTCCACTTCCGGAATGGGTCTTCCGTCATCTGCTCGACCTCGCCGAGGGTGTCGAACAACCACTCCTCGGACATCTCCTGCAACTCCAGGGACATCCGGTAGTAGTCGGCGAACCCGGCATCGTGGGCTGCCTGGTTGCGAACCCGAGCCAACTCGCGCACCCGGTCGGCGACCACCGCGCCGATCTCCTTCGACGCCTCCCACGCGGTCTTTCTCAGATCGACGTCGTTTGAGGTCCCGAGGATCACTTCGATGTCGTTGTCGCTGAGGTTCCTGCCGTCGAGCGTGGGACGGTAGGCGGCGAACTCGCTCTCCACCGCGCTGGAGAGCTCGACGATCTCGGTGCGCCGCTCTTCGGTCATCTGGTTCCCAAGCAGCGAGAGGCGAAGCACCTCGAGCTGCCGGCGCACGACAGCGTCGTGAAGCTGCTCCGCGAGAGCCGCCTGGACATCACTCAGCGCGGCACTGTCACCCTTGACGCGTCTCAGTTCGAGCTCGAGCTCCGTTCTGCGTTTGTCGGTCTCCGGAGTCGCCTCGATCTGTGACTGCCAATACGCCTTGTGGAACTCGGTCTCCAGCGCGCGGAAGCGATCCTCGAGATCGCGGACGAGTCCATGCGGAGGGGGAGCCATCACTATCAGCCTAGTGCTCACCCGCGGCTCCCGATGAGCTCGAAGTGCCACGGTTCGTTCGCCAGGGGCCGCCACAGCGGCAGATGCTGCTGCGCGACGATCTGGAACGCGAGCGGCAGGTCACCGCCGAGGTCTACCGCCAAACCGCGCTCGTGCATTGAGTCTCCGGGAGGCGCCACCCACTTCTCGGCCGCTTGCCGACTTCCATAGCGTTGCAATGCGCCTTCCCACAAAGCAGCCTGCTCGGTCCGGGAGCGATAACCGGAAACCAGTCGCACTGCCCCGTGTGACGCCGCGATCAAACTACGGACTGCTCCAGCCAGCTGAGGATCCAGACCGCGAGCGTCGATCGCAGAGGACGCGGGGCGAAGAAGGGTTGGATCCAGGACCGCGCGCGCTTCTGCAGCGATCCTGCCGACCGCCACCTTTACCTGCATGGCGGTGGCTCCTGGCTCGCAGAGGCATTCGAGCAAACGGGCGTTATTCGCCTCAGCGAAGCTGCGGGCTTGTTGCGCCGGTTGCCCGCGGCCGTAGGGCCCGGATTCTGCGACCGCGGCTAATGCTGCGGCGTCAGCCGCAGTCTGCGCCCGGGCCTTCTCCCATGTGACGCGCGCGATATCGACGGAGAAAGCCCCCACTCCCAGCGACATCAGAAGACTGAGAGCAACAACCACCAGACTCACGGCTGCTCGATCCGCATGGTCGCGCTAGCGTGCAGCACCATCGCACCGACGATGGGAGCCAGCAGGGGAAAGACCGCCCGTGGGTGATAGGCCAGCGCAACGGTGACGGGCCGGCCCTGCGAACGATACGGAGCCTGTGGGTTCACCGACAACAAAACTGGCGCCAGGCCCGAGCGCTCCGCGGCCTCTGTGATCTGCCCCGGATCCGGATCCACGGCTGCTTCCCTGGCCGCTTCACCGGCTCCGTGCCACAAGCGCGTCTGATCGGAAACGATGACCCCCACTTGGAGCAGCGCCGCAACGAGTAAAGCGACCAGAGGGAGGCACAGCGCAAGCTCGACCGTCGTTTGGCCCGCATCGGACCCCGCGCGCCATACAAGAGGAGCGCTCACCCCTGTGCGCGCTGAACCAGGCTCGAGATGATGATGTGGAACATGTGTTGCAGCTCGCCCGACTTGACGAACGCCGCGAAAACCCCCACGACTAAGCCAGCGACAAGAAGCACTAGGGAGTACTCGGCGGTGGTCTGACCGTCCTGAGAGTGGACGAGCAACTTCGATCGATCCAACTGGCACCTCCATGGCGTGGCCGGACTGACGCCGGCAGGTGCTGCTATGTCACCGCGTCGAACAGTCGCGCGCGGTGGCGTGATTCACGGAGCGAGGTGGACGATGTCTCCCACGTCGACGCTCCGGCTCTGAAGCGCACCGCGATTGACCTCGAGCGCGCCGTCATAGGTCACTCCTGGCTTGTAGACATGACAAGGTGCAGCGCGGCACGGTGCCATGTCCAGGATCTTCAGGATCCTTCCTTTGTCGTCAAAGAAGGCAACAGTCAGGGGGATCAGGGTGTCCTTCATCCAGAACCCTTCTTTAGTGGGGCGAAAGAAGAGGAAGGCCATGCCGTCGGTGGGCCCGAGCGACCTTCGACCGGCGAGGCCACGGCTGCGCTCGCGGTTTGTCACTGCAAGCTCGACGGTGAACAGCACGCTGCCCTTGTCCGTCTCGATCAGCGCGGGGGAGAACTGCAGGGTCGATGTCGGCGAGGGCGAAGCTGGTGGGGGAGCATGGAGTCCGCTCGAGCACGCTGTGGCCAGCAGAAGGACGCAGGCAACGACGCGGAACATCGAACGAGCTTCGCACGCGCTGGTCACGCGATGGACAGCCCCCTGACGAATGGGCCGAGCGCCAGAATCAAGAACGAGGGCAAGATGCACAGGACGAGGGGAAGCACCATCATTACGGGAGCTTTGCGCGTCTCCGCTTCGAAGGCGACCGTTCGTAAGTCTCGCAGATCGGACGCGAACAAACGGAGAGAACCGGTGACTGGGACACCAAGCCTGTGTGCGCTGAGCAACGCGCGCCCCAGCGCGCCGACGTTGGGATCGGAGCTGGCCCTAAGCGCTTCTGGCCATGTCGACCCGAGCGCCACCCGGCGGCTCGCCGTGGCGAACGGTTCGCGGACTTCTTCCGGGACACGTCTCGCGACGTAGTCCAAGGCTTGGCGCAGACCTACACCCGCAGAAACGACGCCGGCGAGTACGTCTGCAACTGCCGCTACCGGCTCATCCGAATCGGCTGGCGCGGGTATGAGATGTCTCATCCATCGCAGCCCGGTCAGCGCCAGAAGGATGCCGGAGACCAGCATGGCAATACCGAGCGGGTCTAGCACCGGTGCGTGCGACATCGGCATCAACGGGAGACATAAGAGAGGAAGCGCGACGACCATGCGGGAAGACAGCACGGCGCCTGCAGTGGAGGCACGGGCAAGCGAGCGATCCCTCACGCGCTGATCGACGCTCGCCGCCAGTGCCTCAAGGGAGGCAGCAAGGTCCCCACCACAATCGCCATGGATGGCGAGAAGCAGGCCAAGGAGCTCGGCATCTGCGCCGAACTCAGGGCCGAGAGAGTCCACCGCCATCTCGGCGCTTGCGCCTAACCGGAGGCGCCGAGCCATCCGGTTCAACCCCGGTGCCAGATCCGGTCTCGCCCCCTCCTGCCATCGCATCAGGGCCGACCGTGGAGCATCGCCCGAACGGATGAGAGCCGACAGCCTGCGCAGCGCCGCAGCGCGTGCCGTCAGGTCGGCTAGCGGAGATATCGGATAGCCGATACGCGCCGCACACCCCCCACGCGCTCGAGCTGAACCGTGACGTCGATCGCCGTCTCCACCGCGGCACGCAGCGCTTCCTCGGAGAGCCCTGTGCGAGCACTGAGAGCGAGAGACACCATGCGGTCTAAAGCTTCGGGCCCGGAGCGCGCGTGGATCGTCACCAGCGACCCTGCGTGGCCGGTCGCCATCGCGGTGAGCGCGGCGAGAGCTTCTGGCCCCCGCACTTCACCCACGACTATCCGGTCGGGGCGCATCCGAAGGGTGGCCCTCACCAGCGAGTTGAGGTCGACCTCACCGCGTCCTTCGCTGTTCGGGGGCCGCGCCACTAGAGACACGGCATGCCGGCAAGGCGGTTGTAGTTCAGGCGTCTCCTCCACCACCACAACGCGCTCGTCATCGCCAACGCAACCCAGCAAAGCGTTGAGCAGGGTCGTCTTTCCCGTGCCCGTTCCACCACTAATGGCCACGGTGAGGCGCTGCTCTACCGCGGCTGTCAGTGCAGCCGCGTCTCGCGCATCGAACATTCCTCGAGAAAGAAGATCGTCCATCGTCAACGGTTGACGCGGAAAGCGTCTTATCGACACGAGGGGACCGGCGGGCGCGACCGGCGGCAGCACCACATGGATGCGCGCACCGTCGGCTAGACGGGCGTCAACCACTGGATGGGATGCATCGGCCTGAGCCCCCGCCTCGCCGAGCAACCGTTCAACCAGCCGCGAGAGGTCTTCGGAGTCTTCGAACAACACACCTTCAAACGTGAGGCTGCCGGATCGCTCGGCCCACACGTCGCGGGGGCCGTTAACCAGCACGTCCGTCACTCTGGGATCTCGCATCAGGCCCGACAGCGGCCCCCAACCGTCTATCCAATCGGCGAGGTCCGCGATCGAGCACTCGATCTCCTCTTCTGCGATAAGTGCGCGCAGCGCAAGCCGCCGCTGTCCCACATCGAGATCTGCAAGCTCATCGTGTGCCCAGATCTTCTCCAACAGATCTGTATTCAGGATGTATCCAAAGCGCGAGCCAGACGCTTGACCCCGTAGCCCCACCGCGACCAGCGCAGCGACGCCAGGCGGCGGCTCCCCTCGGCGTCCCGCAAGCCAGGACAGCAGGGCAGCTCCAAACCCACCTTGCGCCCGAGGATCGCTTCGAGCTGGCGACGAGTCGTCTCGCCCCCGGGACCCAGCCTGTTGGTGACGATGATGGTCCGATCCGCCTTGATCTCTGGCAGCATTCGAGCTACGCGATGCGCATGGGGAAGACAGGGAAACATCACCACGACCACTACATCGAGCGATGCCATCACTTCTCGATCGCGGTGCTGAGTGGGAACGTCGATCACGAGGCGTTCGAACTCGGTTCTCGTTCTTTCCACCAGCAAGGTGCGTCGCGTCTTGACCGGAGCCCTCGGCGCAACGAGCGCTCGCAGCCGCGGTTCGACAGGCACGGCTGCCAACCGCAGCGCTTCGGGCGATTCGTCCGCACCGGACCAGGTGATCACTTCATCTCCCAGACCAAGCCGGGGAGCGCAACCCCACGACTGGTCGAGATCCAGGAAGCATGTCTCGAACCGCGCCGCCCAGGTCGATGCGAGGTGCAGGGCCAACGTGGTGACGCCGGCCCCCGCCATTCCCGTCACTGCCACGGCCCGGAAAAGGGCTGCCTGCCGAGAGTTATCGAGGCGTGCCTGGACCTCATCGACGAGTCTCTCTGGACGGCTGGGGTCGAAGACCACTCCAGAGCCCGCTGAGGGGTCGTCGAGCACGACCACGTCCGCGGACGGTGGAGCGGCGTCCCAGAAGCTGACCGCCCAGGCCTGAGGCGCGGCGTCGAAAGCCCGGGCAACCTTCTCGCGCAGCGATGGATCGCTCACGACGACTGCAACGGTGGCGGGGGCCATGAGGGCCACCCTCGCCGCGGGTGGTCCGCCCGGCTATGACCGCCGTCACTTGGCACCGGGCCCGGGCGGGGGCCGCCCAGCGGAAATCACGCGCCCGGAGCGCCCCTCGGGACCCCCCGATAAGGGGCCCATCACCACCCGATCGGGAGGGGTAGTGGAAGCAAGGGGACATCTCAGGCTAGGGTGAGCGGGATGCCAACGCCACCCAGGAGAGGTGCTCTCCTCAAGATCGCTTGCGCAGCGGTCGTGGCGGGATCGCTGGCGCTGTTCAATCTCTCCCTGTCAACATCGTCGCTTGCGGCTCCCAGGCAGTCGCAGCTGACCGATGCAAAAGCTCGCCTCCAGCAGCTCGAAGCCGACTTCGAGATCGCCGTCGAGCACTACGACACGGTGCATCAGCGGCTCGCGCAGATCCGCTCGCAAATGACGAAGACCGAAGTTGTAGTGGCCCATACCCGCAAGCGGATCCAATCTCGGGTCGGCACCGCGGTTGCACTAGCGCGAGAGCTCTACATGAGTGGTCAAGGGGACGCGCTCGAAGCGGTGCTGGCATCGAGGAACCTGTCCGAGATCGAATCACGCCTGCACTACTTGCAATCGTCCGAGCAACGTCAGGCTCAGGTGTTCGAGCGCCTGGCGGTTGATCGGCAAACCCTTAATCAGAAGCTCACCGACTTGGCGACCGCGCGCTCGAAGGCAGCGGCCGACCAGAAGCAGCTCGCTCAGCTCAAGGTCTCCATCCAAACGAAGGTGGCGAGCCAGAAGAGCACCATCGATCGTCTCAACCGCGAGATCGCCGCGGCGGCGCGCAGACGGGCACGGGCTCAAAGGCTGGCCCGAGCGCGTGCGCAAGCTGCTGCGCAAGCGGCACAGGCTGCCGCAGCGCAGGCTCCGGCTCCCGCGCCAGCTCCGGCTCCCGCGCCGTCGACCGGGCCGGTACCTCCGCCGACCTCCCGCGCACAGGTAGCCGTTCGAGCTGCGTTATCGCAGGTCGGTAAGCCGTATCAGTGGGGAGGGGCGGGGCCAAACTCCTACGACTGCTCCGGTCTGACGATGTGGGCATGGGCGCACGCGGGTGTGTCCCTGCCGCACAGCGCGGCGATGCAGTACGGAGTCATAACCCACGTCTCCAGTTCGGCGCTGCAGCCGGGGGACTTGCTGTTCTACGGAAGCCCCATCCACCACGTCGCCATGTATGTGGGTGGAGGCCAGATGATCGAGGCGCCCTACACCGGCGCTTTCGTCCGGGTTGTGTCCGCAGCGGGGCGTTCCGATTTCGTGGGGGCGGGCCGCCCCGGCGTTTAATCGGGGTGCTGCGTGCCGGGTCCCGTTAGGCGAACCGATCCGTTCGAGGTGGTAACGAAGACCTGGTAGCCGTAGTAGACCCAGAAACTCCTGCTGTTGCTTCGCATCTGGCGCGCGTACCGAAGGACCGCATCGACGTAGGCATCGGCGCGGTTGTAGGCGAATAGCGCCGCTCGTAATCGCTCGGGCGCACCATCGGCGCGCAGATATCGGGCTGCAGCAAGGATGGAATCGTGCGGGCTTTTGATATCGCCTCGTCCATAGGCGGCGAACGTTGCCGGCAGGAACTGCATCGGACCGAGCGCCCCCGAGGAGCTCGGTCCCAGGATCCGTCCGAACTTAGACTCGACGAAGTTGATTGCGGCCAGCACACTCCAGGGCACTCCATATCGGCGCTGCGCCTCGAAGTAGAGCTTCCTGAGCTGGTCTGGAGGCAGTGGTTGCGCGAATTCGTAGTGAGGAACCTTGGGAACGGGGGCAATCAGTGAATCGAGATCCCTAGCCGCGCCGACGGTGGCCTGGATCTCGCGAACGATGCCCGGGCGGACCATCGCCTCGATGCGCCGCGTGGTCTGTGGGCGTGTTGCGAGAAAGCTGTAGATCCGTTGCTGGGTCAGCGCCTCACTGAGGACCCGGTTGGCGAGCCGAGACCCGAGCCGTGCACCGCCTGCTCGCCACGGAGAGATGTGCCGCGCCAGCAATCGATCGATGCGGGATAGATAGCGCGCCAGCGACCGCGGGGTAGCCGGGAGCCGTGACCGGAAAGTGGGGGCCGGCGATGGCTGAACGTTGAGGGCCGGCGAGTTGTGACCATCGGGGGCCGGAGTGTTCTGACCCGCGGGGGTAGAACTCACACCCCGCGAGTTCTTTTGCTGAGGCGCTGCCGCCAGGGGGGCTCTTGCTGGTGGATCGCTGGTCTGACACGCGGATAAAAGGACAAGCAGGAGCAGGAGCCAGGTCGCACGAGCGCGCACGAAGATGAAGGTTAGGGCTTAGCGGCGTCCGCGGTTGCCAGATCGGGAATGGCCGCGATCTCGGAGGGAGTCTCCTCGGGCACCGAGTCCTTGCGGACGATGAACGCGACCGAGCCGACGATCACCGCCGCTCCGATCAGAACGCTCGGTGTGATTCTTTCATTCAAAATCCACCACCCTAGTAAGATCGCAACCACCGGGTTCACATAGGCATAGGTGGCGACCTTAGAGATGGGAGCGTTGCGGAGCAGCCAGCTGTAGGCGGTGAATGCGAGCAGGGACCCCGCTACCACCAGGTAAAGAAAAGCCTCAACCGACGAACGCGTGAGCTCGGAGACATGGAAGGCGGCTCCTTCGCCGACCGCCAAGGCCACCAACGTCATCACGATCCCTCCCGAGAGCATCTGGACACCTGTCGACACCAGGGGGTCGCGCGGGAGCGTGAACTTCGTGGACGAGTACGAACCGCTGGCCCAGGAGATCGATGCAAACAACAGGACGAGTAGCCCCGCGATAGGAGCTCCCGAGGAGCTCCCACCCGGAAGCACGAGAATGCCCACACCGATGAAGCCAACCGCTACCCCTACGAGCGTGACGCGAGGCACGCGTCCATCGAATATCGAGCGCAGAACAACCACCCACAAGGGGACCGAGGCGATAACGAGCGCGGCAAGTCCCGACGGAACCTTGGTTTCGGCAACGGACACGAGTCCATTGCCGCCCAGCAACAGAGCGGTTCCAACGATCGTGCAAGACAAGAGCTCTCGACGTCCCACCGTGATGGCATGCATCCCTCGCCTCATAGCGAGGATGCCGAGCAAGATGGCTCCTGCAAGTACGAAGCGGAGACCTCCGGACAGCAGCGGTGGGAGCGTCCGGACCATCACGCGGATAGCCAAGTAGGTCGAGCCCCAGACCAGATAGACAGTCCACAGAGCGAGCCAGATCAACCATCTAGGGGCTGTCTTTTGCTCCATCAACGTGGAAAGTCCCATGCTGGCGGCAACCTGGTGCCATATAGGGCTATTCCGCCGCGGCCATAAGTCCGAAGTATCCAAGGTGCCGCGTCAAAGAGGACCGAGGTTATGGGGCCGCCGCCTTCATTTCTTCGTTCATGTCCGGGCGCTCGAAGACAACAGCGAGTCGACTGCGCTCCATAGCTTTGGACCATCCCCCCCAAACACATCACCGGCGGGAAGACCGGTGGCGGCCTCGGCGTCGTCGATGACCTCGCGCGCCTCGTCACCGGACAGACCTCTGCAGTTGATCGCAACGCAGGCCACCTTTGCAGGTCGCACGATTGCAGCAGCTGCCTCGTAGGCGGCGACCATCTGGGGAAGCGATGGAAGGGTTGTGTAGGGGGGTTCCTCGATCGCGGTGTGACGCGCCCTGTGACACATCACCAGCACCTCAGGGGCGCAGCCATACAACAATCCGAGAGTTACCGCGCCATATGCAGGGTGCCACAAACCGCCTTGGCCCTCGACGATCAGCACCTCCGCGTTCGGCGATGACTCCAACACCAACCTTTCAGCAGCGCCGGCTAGGAAATCGGCGATCACGCGATCGACGGCGATGCCACGCCCGGCGATCACGATGCCGGTCTGGCCCGTGGCTACGAATTCGGTCCGCACACCGGCTGCGGCTCCGCAGGCAGCCAGTTCCAACGACACCGTCATCTTGCCTACGGCGCAATCGCTGCCGACCGTCAGAACGATGCGCTGAGGAACTTCGGCTGCCTTACCCGAGCACAAAGCGATGCTCGAAGGAGGTTCGCGGACATCCCAGAGGTGAACGCCGTGTTCCTTTGCGAGCCGTACCAGCTCGACATCGTCTTTGAGGAAACCGTGAAGGCCGTTCACGATCTCGAGTCCGTCGCCGATCCCCTCGATCACCCAGCTACGCCAATGAGGGGGTATCCATCCACCGGAAGTTGCCACCCCGAGCAGCAAGGATGTCGGCCGGTATGCCCGCGCTTCCTCGATCGAGGCGACGATGGGGGCGTCGCGACCAAGCTCCGGCATGACGGCGGCGAGATTCTTGCCGGCATATTCTCGATCGAGAATGCAAGCGATCGGTTCGCGCGCATATCGGATCACTCCGTGTGCGGTCTTGGCCTCTCTAGAGGTCAGGTAGCCGTCAGTGAGAACCAGCCACGCGCGCTGAGACGTCAAGTGGGGCGCCGTTGAAGTCCCAACCCCGGCCCCCCCGGAAGCATCAGGCGGCCCTTATCGTAAGTCACCCCCGGGAAGGGATCCTCGACCATTGCCACCGGCCCGTCTATGTCGACGTGATCGAAAAGAGCGGCGAGACTGGCTTGGGCCGTAGCCCCAACCCCTGTCTCCAGATCGCAGCCCAGCATGGGTACGAGGCCCACTGCTCGGGCTACGTTCACCGCTCGTAGGGCCTCCCTGATCCCGCCAGTCTTGCGCAGTTTCAAGTTGACACCATCAACAACACCCGAGAGAGCGACGACATCTTGCGCGGTGTTGACATCCTCGTCCGCGAAGATCGGGATCGGAGAAGCTGCGGTGACGTTGCGCAGATCATCATGCGATCCTGCCGGTATCGGCTGCTCGCACAGCTCGATGTCGAACCGGTTCAGCTCGTTTAGTTTCTCTATGGCCGTGCTTTTGTCCCATCCCTCGTTCGCATCGATCCGAATGGTCCCCGGAAATACGTCGCGTACTCCTCGGACCGCGTCGACGTCACCATCGAAGCCCACCTTCATCTTGATGATCGGATGATCCGCCCACTCCAGCGCACGCTGCTGCATGTGTTCCACGCTGGCGATCGGGATGGTCACGGAGGTGGCCGGAAGCTCTCTGCCACTCAGCCCCAGCAGCTCTGCCAGGGAGATGCCGGCAGCCTGTGCTGCCAGGTCGTGAAGGGCGATGTCGAGTGCGCATCGTGGAGTTCCTGGAGGAAGCAGCTGCGTGATCCCCTCGAGGTCGAACGGTCCGTTCAACAAGCCTAGGTCCGCCCCTTCCAACCGACCGATGATGCTGTCGGCGGAGTCTCCGTAGCGAGGATCGGTGCATACCTCGCCGGCACCGATCAGCTCACCGCTCCGGATCATTACGAAGACGTTCTCGGCGACATTCCACGTGGCGCTCGAGATCGCGAAGGGTTCCCGAAGAGGAATCTCCATGACGCGGGTTTCCAAAGTGAGAGTCATCGTTGCATCATGCCCGTTTCCGCCCAGTCCGGTCCTTCCCGACCGATGCGATTCCGCCGGGGGCAGACGCAGAAAGGGCGGAGGTTCCTTCACGGTCGAGAGCCAGAGTTTGGCCCCGTGGAGTGTGCACAGAACCTACAGGAGGGTTAGTTGCTCTCGTTTTCGTGGGAGCGATGGCGTCGGGGGCTCGACGGCGGGCTTCTTCCGGTTTCTCCCGGACGGCGGCTTGGGAGTAGGGATCGAGTCGAGGACGTCTTTCACTTTCTCGGACAGCTCGTTGCGCGTAGCAACAGACGCGTACGCGCCTCTCTTATACATAGCCTCATAGCGGACGACAAGATCGGGGTAGGCAGTGCCAAGCCACTCCATATAGACCTCTTTTACGTTGGGTCTGAGATGCAGAAGGATTGGGGACACGTGGGTCGCACCGGCATCTATGGCCGCTTCGATCACATCGCGCAGTTGCTGAGGCGAGTCGCTGAGCCCAGGCAGAACGGGAGCGATCATCACCCCACACGGGATACCGGCCGCGTTCAGCTTGCGAACCGCCTCCAAACGCTTCCTTGGATGAGGGGTTCCAGGCTCGCTGGCGTCCCACACTTTCTCATCCACGGTGCCGACCGAGAACGCAGTCGATACATCGGTGACTTGTGAAGCCTCGATCAATAGATCGAGATCGCGCAAGATCAACGTTCCTTTGGTAAGGATCGAGAACGGGTTGCGATACTCGGTCAGCGTTCCGATGATGCGCGACATCAACTTGTAGCGGCCCTCGGCTCGTTGGTACGGATCGGTGGCGGTACCCATGGCTATGTGCTCGCCTTTCCAACGCTTCGCTCGCAGCTCTTTCCGGAGTAGCTCGGGCGCGTTGACCTTGACGACGATCTTGCTTTCGAAATCAGACCCAGCGTTCATGTCCATGTATGTGTGTGTCGAGCGAGCAAAGCAGTAGGTGCACGCATGGGTGCACCCTCGGTACGGATTTATGGTCCAGTTGAACGGGAGGTAAGTGCCGGGGACATGGTTGATGATCGATTTGGCCTCGACCTCGATGAACTCGATGCCCCGGAAATGGGGCGTGTCGAAGGTTCGCCGGCGCAACTCGAATAAGCGGTCACTGTCCACAGATCGGTCAGCCTAACCGAACGTACGTTCGACCGGCATGGTCACCGAACGGCGGGCGGCCGGGCCTGCGGCACCAGTTCCACCGAGAGGATCGCGGCCATGATCAGCCCGGCCCCCGCCCAACCCAGCGGTGACAATGTCTGACCCTTCAAAAGATAGGCGAAGAGCCCCGCGAAAGCGGGCTCGCTGGCGAGGATCAGAGCCGTACGAGAGGGCGACGCTTGCTTCTGGGCGTAGGCCTGCACGAAGAATCCCAGCGCGCTGGCGATGACCGCGGTGACGGCAAGGGCAAGCCACACGACGCCCGCCCGCGGTACTTGAAGGTCACCCTCGCCCGCAGCGACAACAAGCGAGAACAGTCCGCAGAAGGCGAGTTGCACAGCCACCAAGCTCCCGACGTTCTCCCGGCCCACCGCGCGGTCGGTGACGAAAACGTGAAAGGTGAAGGAGACCGCGCATACCAACACGAGGAGGTCGCCGGCCACCCGCCCCCGACCACCAGACCCCGAAAGCAGGAACAGCCCGACCGCGGACATGAGTGCCGCCGTCCAGACATGCCAGTCACTTCGAAAGTGAAAGAACAACGCGCCGATCACAGGGGTCAACACCACCCACAAGCCAGTTATGAAACCAGCGTGTGATGCGCTCGTGCGTTGGAGCCCCAACGTCTGGAACACATAGCCACCGGCTAGGAAGATGCCCATGACGATCCCGGCTCGCCACCCCGCCTTGCTCAGGCGGCGGATCTCGCGGCGGGAAATGACTCCGACGATGACCGCCGCGGGGATGAATCTGTAGGCGAGAAACGTCATCACCGGTATGTGGCCGACCGCGTCTTGGACAAGTGAGAACGTCAGTCCCCATACGGCGGCGATGCCGACCAGGGCTAGCTCGGCCGCGACCTGCCTTCGATCTCCCTGCATCGCTCGCTCTCTTCTTCCTGAGGTTGGTTGGGGCTCAACCCAAGAGATGCTTCAGCTCCCGTGGGTTCCAGCGGGTGATCCGTTGGCACGCTCCAAGGCCGAACGTAGCTCGGCGGCTTCGCCCGGCAAGAGCCAGCGAGTTAGGGAGTCTGCGATCGTCTGCACGTTCACATCTCGTCCTGCGGCACGCAGCGACAGGATCGTCTTATAAACGAAGCCGCGCAGGTCCCCAGGGATCCGGACTCCGTCGATCGCTCCGCTGGCTCGCCACTGGGACTCCAGAGCTGCGAGGTCAGGTTCCTCCCACCAAGCAGCGCCTTCGTAAGGTTCCATCTCCTCTCGGAGAGGGACCACAGTGACCGGCTTCGAACCTTCCCTCCGCCAGGCCGGCGCCTCGTGATAGTCGGGTTCGAAGCGCGCTCTCTTGGTAGGAAGATCGCGCACCTCGTCACGATCACGGGCCAGCAGCAAGAGTCGCAGGGTTCGCCCCCGCTCGTCGGGGACGTTGCCGGCATCGCGATACGTGAGCGCTTCTTCGATGGTCAAGTGCAGAGCATCGGTGGGCAGCACGTCTGCGGATCGTCCGCGCCGCCGGATCAGCAGCTGCTCGACCATGTCCGTGCTCATCAAGTACCAGCCTTCGGCCACTTCTTCTTCCGTCCCAGCCCCATGCTGGTCGTTACCCCTAGCTGCTCGTTCGGTCCCATCGGCCGAAGTCACTCTGTGGCACCCGGCGTGATGGTGTCCACCGCTCGCCAGCAGTACCAGGCTCCCACCGTTCGGAACGGACGGAAATCCTCCCCCAACGTGTGCAACTGCTTGGGTGACGGGACCTCGGCCAGCTCGAACGCGCGTGCGTAACCTTTCCTGACTCCGAGGTCACCGATGGGCCACACGTCCAATCTCCTGAGTTGAAAGATCAAGAACATCTCCGCCGTCCAGACACCGATCCCTCTAACCGCCGAAAGGCGCGCGACTATCTCGTCGTCAGGCAGCTGTTCCATCCCGGTCAGAGGGACAGACCCGTCGAGAGCTTTGGCCGCCAGGTCTCTGATCGACGCCGCCTTATTGCGAGACAGACCTGCCGCCCGAAGGTCATCCTCCGGGGTGTCGAACACGCGCTGCGGGGTCGGCGAACCATCCAGCACCGCAACCACCCTGCCCCAGATGGTTCCGGCCGCCTTACCTGTCAACTGCTGGAACACAATGGCCCTGGCGAGCGCAGTGAACTCATCGACCTGTGGGGACCGAAGGACGCACGGGCCCGCTATCTCGTACAAGCGGCCGATCTGAGGATGCCTATGGGCCAGCTCCGCGCTGGCCGCCGCGAACACATCTTGGGTGTCACTCACGCAGCAATGGTCCCAGGCTGCCCGGTCTCGTCAATCCAGCGTGCGCATGCAGAAGGGCGATCCGGGAGCAGCCGGTGATCGCTCCCGCTTGGTGGGCTCATAGATGCCGTCCGGCCGGTCTCCGCCATCTGAACAAAGCACCAGCAAGTGCCTGATTTGACGAAACCATGTAGGAGGGATGCCTCGCAGAAAAGCGTCTAGAATCCTCGCATGCGCGAGTTTCGCATGGGGCAAGCAGCGAGCCTGTTGGGAGTGAGTCCCGACACCGTACGGCGATGGGCAGACAGCGGCCGCTTCCAGACGAGACGGACGCAAGGAGGGCACCGCGTGGTTTCCGGCACCGACCTGGCAGCGCTGGCCTCTACCCTCAAGGTTGCTTCCGAGCCGGGCAGCG
>JAXDJR010000115.1:0-8987 GCA_034667545.1 Actinomycetota bacterium | reverse complement strand
CAAAACTTTCGGCATCGGCGAGGCGGTTCTGGAATACGACCGTCCCCGGCCCCCGTGCCGCTATATCCAATCGGTGTCCGAGCCGGGGATGACGCGCGCCTTGGGACGCGACCGAGGTGGCATCTGTGCTCGAGTTGTCAGATCGGGAACCATCCGCATCAACGACCGGATAGAGGTGTTCGCTGCCCGAGCTGCCCGAGATTGAGGCGCTTGCGGAACGACTCGACGCCGTGCTTGGCGGCGCGCCGCTAGAGGCCATCGTTCCCCTCCAGTTCTCCGCCGCGAAGACGTTCGATGTGCCGGCAACTGCCGTCGAGGGACGAACGGTCGAGCGGGTTGGCAGGCGTGGCAAATACCTCATCTTCCAGTTCGGCGGGCCGCGGTTGTTGATCCACCTGTCTCAGGGGGGCCGTGTCGAGGTCGAGGAACCTCCTAAGAAAACGCGCGCCAAGGGGGCCGTGGTGAGGTTGCTGTTCGGCTCCGGGACTGCGCTGCTGATCAGGGAGTACGGGTCGCATCGCAAGGCGGGATGGTGGCTGCTGGCAGAAGGGGACGAGGGACCGCTGGCGCGCCTAGGACCCGAACCGTTCAGCTCAGAGTTCGCAGCTTTGATCAGGGATGGCGACGACGGGCGCCACATCCACTCTCTGCTACGGGATCAACGATCGGTTGCAGGCATCGGTCGCGGCTTCTCCGACGACATCCTGCACCACGCTCAGCTGTCTCCTTACGTCTCGCTAGCGCGTCTCGATGCAGACGAACGTACAAGTCTTATCGAGAGCACACACCAGGTTCTTACCGCCGCGTTGAAGAGAGAGCGTCGCAGAACCGGGGGTCTGCCTACCAAGCTCGGAGAGAGGTTCGCCATCCACGGGCGCGCGGGGCGACCCTGCCCCCGGTGTGGCGCCGACATCCGGCGGGTCTCGTTCGAGGACTACGAGATCGCCTACTGTCCGGCGTGCCAAACAGGGGGCCGCGTGCTGGCGGACCGTCGCATGTCGCGGATCATCCGGTGAGGGTGGCCCAAGGGCGAGTGTGGCGACGACGGACGAGAGGATCTGAGTGAGCCACCAACCGAAGGAAACCTTTCAAGCCGCCGTCGCCGAGGGTCAACGGCGCCTCGAGCGCAAGACGCCCGAGCTGCTTGCGACCGGCGCGGTGGGCGGGCTCGACGTCGGAACGGGAGTTCTGGCGCTGCTCGTCGTGAAGCAGGCAACCGGAAATAGCCTTCTTGCCGCGCTGGCGTTCTCGATCGGTTTCATCGCCCTGACGCTGGCGGGCAGCGAGCTATTCACCGAGAACTTCCTGGTTCCTGTAGCGGCTCTGGCGGCGAGAAAAACCAAACTGCAGTCGATCGGACGATTGTGGGGCGGGACGCTGGTGAGCAATCTCATCGGGGGTTGGGTCCTGATGGGGATAGTCATGATCGCTTTCCCCAAGCTGCACCCGGTGGCGGTGGAGATCGGAAGCTCGTATACCAAGTTGGGGATCGGCTGGGTTTCGTTCGCGGGTGCGCTCTTGGGCGGCGTCGTCATCACGCTGATGACGTGGATGGAGCAGGGAACCGATTCGGTTCCGGCAAGGCTTCTGTGCGCAATCATCGCTGCGTTCATCCTCGCGGCGGCGCCGCTCAACCACGTGATCGTCGTTTCACTCGAGATGTTTGCTGCGCTGCAGGCCGGCGCGCATTTCGGTTATCTAGACTGGTTGGGAATGAGCGCATGGTTCGGTCTGGGCAACATCATTGGAGGGGTAGGTCTCGTGACAGTTCTGCGACTGATCCAGGTTCGCTGAGATGGTTAAGTTGCGCGCGTAGCACCCAAGGCTCATTGTCCGACGCCAAGATGTGCCAGGAGATTCCGGATGCAGCGACGCAGTCTCAGCCCGATCGGACGGCGGCTGGAGGCGTCTTCCGTCTGACGCTCACTATGGCGGCACCGACCAGGACGAAGAGTCCCACCAGGATTGCCCACAGGGGCGCTATGGCCGAAGCAGCCACTTTGCCTGCAGCGCGACGGGGATCCTTGGGCAGGCCCCATGCGTGGAGGTTATCGGCGAGCACAGGATTGGTTAGGGCCCAACCGGTGTGCAACACAAAGCCTCCCGCGTTCATCTTCGGCCCGCCGAATGTGTGTATCACCGGCCCTTGCTTGGCGTAGGGGTAAAGATCGGAGCGCACCTTGAAGGTCTTGCCTTCCTGAAACATGGGGCGCATCGTCCAGGTGATCTTGTAACGGGGGCCGAGTTTGTTTGATGCGGGGACGTTTGCGAGCACGTCTCCTTCGGACAGGGTTTGGAACAACTTGGCGTCGTTTGCCAGCGTGTTGATATTGCCCTCGTGCGACGAGCCCCCCAGCCCGTTTCCGAAAGTCATAGGTTTGTCGAGCCCTGGTCCTGTCATCTGAGCTGACTGCGGGATGGCCCCCTTGGCTGCCGCGGGACCTGCTAGAGCGAGCGCCAGAGCGACCACTGCCAACGCAACTATTGATCTCTTCATTTCGACCTCCCTGTCAGTTCCAGGTTGCATGTCTGATACACCGCGCTTTGGAGCAAGGTTCCATCGCGCCACAGGGAACTTTCGGGGGCAATGCGGTGTATCAACACAACAGGGACCCAACCTCAGTGGGGGGCCGACCACTGGATGAGACGCGATTGTGCGAGCAGGCGAGATCTGGCGATGTCGATGCCTACGAGGAGTTGGTGAAGCGTTACCAGCAGCTCGCCTTCCGCACGGCATATGTAGTGACGCGCTCCGCCGCCGATGCGGAGGACGCTGCTCAGGAGGCATTCGTGAAGGCTTATTACGCTCTCGACCGGTTCCGTCCCGGAGCTCCTTTCAAACCGTGGCTCATGCGGATCGTCGTCAACGAAGCCTTGAACCGGAGGCGAGCGGGGAGCCGTCAGGAAGGCCTGGCGCTGCGAATGAGTCAATCTCGCCCCTCGGGGGGTGTGGCCCCATCCCCCGAGGTGGCGATTCTGGATGCAGAGACACAGCGCCAGGTCGTTGCGGCGCTGAACGTTTTATCGGAGCGGGACCGGCTTGTTGTCGCGCTCCGCTACTTCTTCGACATGTCGGAAGGCGAGATGGCACAGGTGCTCGAGTGTCCTGTTGGCACTGTGAAGTCGCGCCTCTCCAGGGCCCTAGCGCGTGTGAAGGAAGCGCTGCCTGATGAATGACCGGCCGCGCTCGCTCGAAGACACGCTGACCGCGTTGGCGGGAGGCATCGCGTTCCCGCCGGAACCCGACCTGGCCCCCCAAGTGCGCGCCCGGATACGAGGGCCGGTCGTTCTGCATGCAACTCCTCGGCATCGAACCTTGTTGCGATTCGCGGTTGCCGCACTCGTGCTGAGCCTTGTGGCTACCGGGGTCCTCTTTTTCTCCCCGACCTCCCGGCGCGCCGTTGCGGATTGGCTCGGTGTGTCGGGGATCCACATCAGCACGACACCCAAACGTCTACCGAGCAATCTCGGTAGAAGGCTCAACCTAGGCCCTCAGGTCACTTTGGCGCAGGCCAACACACGCCTGGGGGCGCGGGTGCGGCTGCCGTCGGGGCCGGGTGTGGGTGCGCCCGACGAGATCCATACGGACCCCGCGAACCCGATCGTGTGGCTGGTGTACAGGCCTTCGTCCGCGCTGCCGGCAGCGGCAGGTCACGACGTTGGGCTGCTGGTAACCGAGATTCGATCCAACGCTATCTACCGGTCCTTCTATAAGAAGCTGCTCGGCACGGGGGCGACGATCAGGAATGTTGCTGTCAACGGCGTACCTGGATTCTGGATCCAGGGCCAGCCGCACCTCATCGAGTATCGGTTCCCCCTGGGCATCCGTCAGGAAAAGGGAAGGATCTCCGGCAACAGCCTCATCTGGTCCAGTGGGGGCATCACCTACCGCCTGGAGCTGGCCCGAGGCATTCGCGACGCTGAAACGATCGCGACATCACTGCGATGACGGTTGTCAGTTGCTGCTAAATCTGGTTGAGTGGCAGAGCGGCTTCTTTGGAAGCTGGCAGAACGCGCCAAAGGTGGCGCGTGGAAGGAGGCGATGTTCATGATCACGAGAGGCTTGAGTAGCTAACAGCCGAGGGCTGCTTCGGTAGCTCTGCATCATCCATCGCCCCTGAACCCAGCGAACACTTGGTCGTGGACCGCAAAGCCGCGGGCCCGATCGGAGCGCTCGCGATGGGGTGTCCAGCCCACCAAACTTCCGAATGGAGGCAGCACAGTTGATCTCCGAGATCACTTTGCAAGACCTCGGATGGGACCCGTATTTCGAGGCCCTCTTCGAGCCCTATAGCAACCAAGACCTGATACCCGCGCGAGTGGCCGTGCAGCATCGCGGCGCCTACGTGCTGCTGACGCAAGGCGGCGAGGTAGCCGCGGAGCTTTCCGGCAGACTGCGGCACGAAGCGGTTGCGATGGCGGACCTTCCGGCTCCGGGCGATTGGGTGGCGGTCAAGCCGGTCGCGAAGGAGAGCAAGGGAGTCATCCATGCAGTCCTTACCCGGCGAAGCAAGTTCTCGAGGAACGCGGCAGGCTTCGAGACCGAAGAGCAGGTGCTGGCCGCTAACGTCGACACGCTCTTCCTCATCAACGCTCTCGATAGCACTCCCAACCTCCGCAGGATCGAGCGGTATCTGACGCTTGCGTGGGAAAGCGGCGCGGTTCCCGTGGTTGTTCTTAGCAAGGCCGACCTCTGTGACGATGTCGACGCCGCGCGAGCAATGGTCGAAGCTGTCGCAGTAGGCGCCGATATCCACCTCACCAGCAGCGTCACCGGCGAAGGGATGGACGGTTTGCTCGGTTATCTGAATGGTGGGCGCACCGTCGCCGTGCTGGGATCGTCGGGGGCCGGAAAGTCGACCCTGATCAATCATCTGATCGGCGAAGAGCGCATGGCGACTCAGGAGATAAGGCACGACGGGAAAGGACGCCACACGACATCACACCGCGAGTTGATCCTGTCGCCCACCGGCGGTCTCATCTTGGATACGCCGGGGATGCGCGAGCTTCAGCTCTGGGATGCAGACGATGGGATCGATCAAGCATTTCAGGACATCGCAAGCCTGGCGTCCGAATGCAGGTTCCGCGACTGCAAACACGAGGGCGAGCCCGGTTGCGCGGTGCTTGGGGCGGTAGCTGACGGTTCTTTACCTGCCGAGCGGCTCACGAGCTACAGGAAGCTGCATCGCGAGCTCTATGCGCTGGAGCTCAAACAGGACAAGAGAGCTGCCGCGGACCGACGGCGCAAGATGCGGACGCAAGCGAGGAGCAGAAGGAAGCCGGTGTGGACCAAGTAGCCACAGCTCGGTCAGCCGTCGACCAATAGGGCCTGTACGGGACCCAGTAGTCGCTTGGTTCGCTTGGAGATGTGCGGCAGACCCACCAAACGGTGGGTCAACGGCTTGTCGGCGTCGAGGCGCTCCATCTGTTCGTTGGCCAGAGGCTTCCAGACGTTGTCGATCAAAGCGGTGGGCTCGCCGTTCACGTCTTCGATCGAGGATTCGAGATGCTCGGCCCAGAGCCGCACCCTCGTGGCGCGCGCTAGCTCGGGGTCGTGAGTCACGACATTCACTTCGGAGTCGTTGAACAAGGAGTGCTCGTTGAGATTCGCCGAACCGATCGTGAGCCACGCGTCATCGATGATGCCAATCTTGGCGTGGATGTAGATCCGCTCCGGCGCACCCGGCCCACGCGCATAAAGGGTGCACGCAACGAGTCGTCCCGCGTCGTCGGCCTCATCCAGCTGCCCGAGTTGTCCGGCGGTGTCGTCGTAGCCGGTGTTGGGCCTGGACGGCAGGATCATCACTACCCTGAAGTCGTCCGAGGGTGGGTGGCGGAGCTTCTCGGCAAGGATGTCGACGATCTCGGGCGACCACAGGTACTGATTTTCCAGGTAGATGAGCTTCTGAGCCGCCGCGAAGGCCCCCGCGTAGGCCTCGAGGATCCGGAAGTCTCCCTTGGGCAGTGCGTTGTAGACGTGCTCCGGGACCGTCCGCACGAGCTGGGCCTCGACCAAGCCATGGACTTCGGGCGTTTCCGGTTGGGCCAGTCGTTCCTTTGTCACTTCATGCCATCGCATGGCGAAGTGATCGGCAACATCGGCCACGATGGGCCCCCGCATCAATGTCGTCGCATCATGCCACCCGATGTCGTCACGGAACGCGTGGGTCGAGCTGTCGTAACGGTCGCCTTTCAGGTCCGTGGCGTCGATCCCCCCGACGAAAGCGACTCGGTCGTCGATCACGGCGATCTTTTCGTGATGGCAGTGGAGAGGCCGTTCCTTGGCGTCGAGACCCACCTGGGCGCCTGCCGCGCGAAAGGCCTCGGCGATCTGCCGTATCGCCCTACGGCCGGTGGTTCCAATAGGGGAGGGAGCGCCTGCCCACAACAGCACGCGGACGTCCACACGCGCAGCCGTTTCGCGCACCAGTTCTTGCAACGTAAGCCTTTCGGCACTGTCCCGCTCGATCTCGAAGTCGGGGTCAAGATGCCATCCAGTCAGGTGTACGTGCGACTTTGCGGCTCGGAGCTCTTCGACGACCCGCGGGAACGCGTTGGCTCCGTCGATCAGGACCTCGATCGAGTTGCCCTTACGCGGCGGCGGTTCACCGGCAACCCACCACCCAGGGCCGGGCTGTAGAGCGTTCTCCCAACCGATGCGGCGAAGGCGTCTCTTGTGATGGCTGCAGGTCAGACCGTCGATACGATCGCCCAACCTCTTGTCGACTTCGAAGAGAAAGTCCTTCACGCTTCGAGTACCAGGGCCGGGTAGCGGGCGTGCACCGTGTCGATGTAGGCGGCGAACTGGTCGGCAAGTTGCGACGATTCGATCTCGAGCACGTTCTCTGCATTCTCTTGACCCGAATGCGAGAGGTTGTAACTGCCGACGAACACGGTGTCATCGCAGACGGTGACCTTTGCGTGCATGTAATCGTGGATGGTTCCCGGCCCGTACGGGGTCGAGCGCTTTCCGCTGAAGGATGCGAGCTCGGCAAGGCTCTTGATTGCCGGGACCTTCCACGAGGCCGCTGCGTCCGATTGCCATTGACGAAGAACTTCCTGCATCTGAGTAGCGTCACATACCCCCGCAAGATCCACCTTGTGGTCGGAGGCAACATCGACCAGCGTGCCCAGGACTTGACCGGCAGTTATCACGGGCGAGCAGATCCGGATCCTGCGCTCCGCATGATGGATCGCGCCGGCGATCCGATAGACGAGATGTTTGCCACCCTTGGGACAGAACCAGGCGCGCACGCTGTCGGGCCCCACCTTGAGCTCGGAGGGATGGTTGAAGCCCGTGCCGTCAACCTGGCCCCCGTTCCACAGTTGTTCGAAATCCTCAGTGAAACAGTCAGCTACCTCTTTGGAGTCCACTATCACGATCACGTTCTCCTCACGCGTCCACGAGTCGTCGGTCCAGTTCGTCGAACCGGTCCACACACTGCCCCCGTCCCGAACAACGAACTTCTGGTGCATCAGGTCGGGGTTACCCGGTATCGCTTTCGTTGGAACGCCGAAGGAGCGCACGAGCGGTTCTTCAGTTCGCGATGGCGGCGGGACAGGTATCGGTCCGTCGTAATCCACGTTGTAGACAAGGCGCACCCGCACTCCGCGTGCGACCGCACTTTGGAGTGCCTCGACCAGGCTGTTCGCGAGCTCGGGAGACAGAGCGATGTCGTAGATCGCAATGTCGAGGCTGGACTGGGCGCCGCCGACGAAGTCGGCGAGCCACCCCGCTACCTGAGTTGCTTCCTGACCTCCATCGCTCAGGGTGTGGACGTCGATCACTTCGAGCCGCCTGTTTCTGCCCGGATCACAGCGTTGACGCGCGGATCGTGGTGCTCGGCCCTAGCCAGGATCTTCTTGATCTGCGGCACCACCTCGCGCGGATCGTCGATGACGCTGAAGATGTCGAGGTCGGGCGCCGCGATCTTGCCCTCTGCGAGGAGCCGCTCGCGCAGCCATGTGACGAGCCCGTTCCAGTAATGGGAGCCGAACAAGATGACTGGAAAATGCACTACCTTGCCGGTTTGGATCAACGTCAAAGACTCGAATAGCTCGTCCAGGGTGCCGAATCCCCCGGGAAAGACCACGAAACCCTCCGCGTACTTCACGAACATCGTCTTGCGCACGAAGAAGTGTTCGAAGTCGATGGTGATGTCTGAGTAAGGGTTAGACGCCTGCTCGAAGGGCAGCTCGATGTTGCACCCGATCGAGCAACCGCCCGCCTCATGTGCTCCGCGGTTGGCAGCCTCCATGATCCCCGGCCCCCCGCCGGTGATCACGGCGAGGCCTGCGGATGCGATCTCGGCCCCCACTTCGCGGGCCGCCTCGTACATGGGGTCGTCTTCGGTTATGCGGGCCGAGCCGAACACGCTGATGGCGGGGGGTATCTCCGCCAGCGCGTCGAAACCCTCAACGAACTCGGACAAGATGCGCAGCACCCGCCATGGATCCGACCCCAGGAACTCCGTGGGGGGACGCTGAAGGAACTTCAGGTCCTCAGTGGCACCTCCGCGGCTGCGGGTCTTGACCCGTCCGTGTCGCTCGCGCGAGGCACTCAACCGGGAGGGCGATGTGTCGGTCACCGGCTTGACCCTAATCTCGATCGTCAGGGCTGACCCTGCAGCGGGGCGAGCTCCTGAGAAGCGGCTCAGAACCACGCCGTGCCGAGCCGAGGGGGAAGTCGCCGAGGGGGCTCAGAACAGGCGGCGCACCAGGGCCAGGATCAGGCTCAATGCCACCGAGGCGAGTAAGCACGACACGATCGGGATGTAAACCCGCGTGTGCTCACTGCGGATCCTGACGTCGCCAGGCAAACGGCCGAACCAAATGAGGGCTCCGGAGAGCACCAAGACGCCGACCACAACGACGACCAGACCGATGCCGATGATCAGCGGTCCGAGTGAGCGTTCCATGACTCGATCGTAGAGTCCGCGACCCTGCGCTCGGACAGCGCCGTGCATCGATTCTCGGCGCGGGCCGTA
>JAXDJR010000114.1:0-4526 GCA_034667545.1 Actinomycetota bacterium | reverse complement strand
CATGACGCAGATCCCGAAGACGTGAAGGCGGCTCTCGGTCCTTACCACTCTTTGTTGAAGAGAGAGATAGAGCGCTTCGGGGGCACGGTCGAGAAGTTCATAGGTGACGCCGTCATGGCGGTGTTCGGAGCCCCGGTCGCCCACGAGGATGATGCCGAACGAGCGGTGCGGGCGGCTCTGCGGATAACCGAAGCGATCGCAGAGCTCAACGACTCCAGTGCTCTCGATCTGTCTGTACGGGCCGCGGTCAACACAGGCGAAGGACTGGTCGCCTTAGGGGCACGACCGGAAGCCGGCGAGGGCATGGTCACCGGTGACGTCGTGAACACCGCATCGCGATTGCAGAACGTAGCTCCCGTGAACAGTGTAGTGGTGGGAGGGATCACCTACCGCTCCACCAGAGACTTCATCGATTATCAAGAGCTCGAGCCGGTGACAGTCAAGGGCAAACCCGAGCCGGTGGCGGTGTGGAGGGCAGTTTCGGCCAAGAGCCGCTTCGGGGTTGAGGCCCAGGTGGCTTCCGTGACCCCATTCATCGGCAGGGAGTTCGAACTGGATCTCCTTAAGAGCTCCTTCAGAAGAGCCTTGCGAGGATCGTCGATCCAACTGGTCACCGTGATCGGCGAGCCCGGGGTCGGAAAGAGCAGGCTGCTCGCCGAGTTCTCCTCTTATATAGACGAGCAAGAAGAGCTCGTGTTCTGGCGCCAGGGCCGCTCACTCCCGTACGGAGAAGGCATCACCTTCTGGGCTCTGGGTGAGATTGTCAAAGCCCACGCCGGGATCTTGGAATCGGATAGTTCGGACCAGGCCGCGGACAAGCTGCGAGCATCGGTTACCGCGGCTGTCTCGGAGACCTCCGAACGACAGTGGTTCCTGTCCCGCCTTGGGCCGCTTATGGGCGTCGAGGTCAGCGGCGGCGAGAGTCCCAGGAAAGAAGAGTCCTTTACCGCATGGCGGCGGTTCCTAGAGGCGATAGCTGAGAGAGGACCGCTGGTATTGGTGTTCGAAGATCTCCACTGGGCCGATTCTTCTCTGCTCGAGTTTATCGAGCACCTCGTTGACTGGGTCTCGGGTGTTCCGTTCTGTGTGGTCTGTACCGCCCGTCCCGAGCTCTACGACAGGCATCCGAGTTGGGGCGGAGGCAAGAGGGACATCAACATCCTTTCGCTCTCTCCACTTGATGATTCCGAGACCGCGCAGTTGATCTCGTCGCTGCTGTCCCAGGCGGTGCTCCCGGCCGAGGTTCACTCTGCGTTGCTCGAGCGCGCCGGTGGCAATCCCCTCTACGCGGAGGAGTTCATCCGCATGCTGTCTGACCGCGGGATCTTGAAACACAAGGGCAAGCTCGTGACCCTAGAGAAAGACGCCGACATCCCGGTACCGGAGTCGGTGCATGCCTTGATCGCGGCGCGTCTCGACACCCTCTCGCCGGAACGCAAGTCGCTGTTGCACGATGCCTCCGTTGCTGGCAAGGTGTTCTGGTCGGGAGCAGTCGCCGCGATCGCGAACACCGATCAAGACGCGATCGAACTCGGTCTTCATGAGCTCGGGAACAAAGAACTTGTGCGGCCGTCGCGCACCTCGTCAATCGAGGGCCAACAGGAATATGGATTCTGGCATGCGCTCATAAGAGACGTGAGCTACGGACAGATCCCGAGGGCAGCACGCGCGCAGAAGCACCAAGCGATGGCCGCGTGGATCGCGAATTCAGCGGAACGACTCGATGACCACGCTGAGGTGCTCGCCTATCATTATTCGACCGCCCTCGAACTGGCCATCGCGTCAGGTGCGTCGGACGTTGGCGAACTGGAGAGGAATACCCGTCGGTTTCTCATTGCAGCGGCGGATCGAGCGCTGAGACTCGATGCGGCCAAAGCGCTGGCTCTTTACCGTGCGGCGCTGGAAGTGGCCTCTTCGGATGACCTGGACACTCCCCGGGTACTACGGGAGGCTGGGAAGGTGTGCAGATCTCTCGGTCTATTCGAAGACTGTAATGCCTACATGCAGCAGGCAATCGCAGGGTTTGCAGCCCAAGGCGATCCCGTGGGTGAAGGGGAGGCGTCGGGATTCTTGGCCGTAGTTCTCCGTGACCAAGGTCGTTTTGATGAGGGTCGCCGGCTCGCGCTACGTGGCGCACAGCTTGTCGAGCAACACGGTTCAGGGAGAGAACTCTCCGATGCGTATCTGACCCTCGCGGCCCTGGAGAGGGCTGGAGGGTCGGTGGCGGAAGCGCTGGCCTGGGCCAACAAAGCGCTCGAGGTAGCTCGTGAGTCGCAAGACACCGAGATCATCTGTGTGTCGCTCAATGCCCGCGGCCTTCAGAGATGGGAAATGGCTGACATCGGTGGTCTTGAAGACTTGAGAGAAGCCATAGCCCTGAGTGAAGCGGTCGGCGATTCCCTGAGCACCTTCATCGGGTACAACAATCTCGCCGATCCGATCTGGTTGATTGAGGGGCCTGAAAGGGGTCTCGAAACAAATGGCCGAGCACAGGCCGTCGGTCGTTCTCACGGCTACGTCTACCACATGTTTTGGGCCAAGATGGGAGCTCTACCTATGCTTTTTGAAGCAGGACGGTGGGACGAGGCTCTTAGCGAGGCGGATGCATTGATTGCGTGGTCGAGAGGACAAAGTGTGGCGCTTGTCGAGGCCTTTTCTACTTTCCATAAGGCTGAGGTCTTGTTTCATCGCGGAGCGACACATGAAGCACTGCTGTTAGAGGATGGTTTTCTTCCCCTTGCCAGAGACTTCGATACACATGAGTTTCTTGTCCCCTGCCTGACGTTCTGCGCGCTGATGCACGCAGCCACAGGCGACAGCAGTACAACTCTCGCACTGATCGGGGAGTTTGAGAAGAAGACCGAACATATGTCCCACTACAGGGCTCGTTGTCTTCCCGACATTGCTCGTGCTCTCTCCGCTACGCGCAGCGCCAGGGAAGCCCGACGATTCCTCGTCCCCGAGACGAATCTTGCCTTTCCTCGCGACCGAATCGACAACCTCACGGCTAACGCCCTAGTCACCGAGGCTGAAGGGCTGAGTGAACGAGCGTCGGAGCTGTATGACGATGTCGCCCTCAAATGGCGTGAATATGGCTTTGTGCTAGAAGAAGGACAAGCCCTACTGGGAGCTGGCCGATGCCTGATGGCCTTAGGCAGGAAGGCTGACGCATCTTTCAAGCTGCACGGAGCGAGCCGGATATTTTCGGACCTTGGAGCGATTGCGCTCATCAAAGAAACAGATGACTACCTGCAGAAGGCGGCGGCACTCAGTTCCTAACCAGGACTGCCTTTCGCGCGCCCTTCTCCCCCCCGAGAGGGGCGTGGTCGCTCAAACTGCCAACTGCTTCTTGACGCCGGGCGCTGGGCAACGAGGTCGATCCGAGAGAAGTTGCCAAGCAGGGCTGGCGTGACCAGAACAGTAGTCACGAAATCTCCCGACTCCGCCACGTTGCCCCTAGGCGAAGTGTTGAGCGCCAGGTACCTGTCGATCAGGCAGTAGCTACCGAAACTAGTCAGGACCAAGACCCAAACTCGTCCACTCAGGCAACCGCTCGTGAATACGGCGGGCGCGCGCCTTTGCCGTCGCACTCGATTCCCCGCGAACGCTCGGCAGCACCGCGACTGCCGCGTCTACTGCCACCACTCCGGCCACCGCTTGCAGTCGTGGCTGCCGATGACCTCTCTCAAGTGGGTGCCGTCTGAGCGTATGACCACGAGCAAGTTGTTCGGATGTGTGAATTCATCGTTGGTGGGGTCGAGCATGAACAGGATCCGGGAACCATTCGGCGACCATGTCGGGGTGATGGGGAATCCCCGGGAGCCGCCGAAGATCTTTGTCAGATGTGAGCCCTTCGGTGTCACGGTCCACAGTGCGCCCGAGTGCGCTGTGCGTTCGGTGGCGAACAGTATCTTGTGGCCGTTTGGAGACCAGCGTGCCCAGTCGGACGGATGCGCTGAGCCGTTGATCCGCCGTGCGCCTCTACCGTCGACTCCGATCGTCCACAGTGAGCCGCCGGTCTTTGGGTCAGGGTCACCGTGGGCGGATCGGTAGAAGAGGAGCCGTCGGCCGTCGGGCGAGTAGTCCAGCGGGATGTCGTGACGGACGCCCGGACGGGTGGTGACCCGCCGAAGATCACCGCCACCGGGATACGTCGCTGTGTATGCGCCTGTCCGAGAAGGCGCGGAGTCGTCCCACCCTTCGAAGGCGACCCTGGCTCCGTCGGGTGACCAGGCCTGAGGGACCAGGTTCAAGGTCGGGTCACGCACCTTCAGGCGCTTGTAGTGCTGACCGTCGAGGTTGATCGTCCCGAACCCGTCGGGAGTGGTGTCGTCGCCGGGCGCGACTACCAAGATCAGGCGGTGGTTCGGTGATACTCGATTACCGAAGTAACTGCCAGGGGCGGTGAGTTGCTTCTCGCGCCCAGCGTAGTAGAGATAGATGTTCGACACGTCGGCGCCTCGGGTTCGGTCGAAGACAACATGCCCGGGGAGGACGACTCGCGGAATCGCGGGCGTGGATGCACC
>JAXDJR010000113.1:0-10102 GCA_034667545.1 Actinomycetota bacterium | reverse complement strand
TGCGGCCACGTTGGATGCTGCGACAGTTCCCCCAACAAACACGCAACCGCGCACTTCCACAGCACGCACCACCCCGTCATCCAGTCGTTTCAGCCCGGCGAGGACTGGATGTATTGCTACGAGGACGACCTGATGATGACGCCCGCGTGACACCGGAGTCGCCTTTGTCTATCAGCCCGGCCCCCGAGAATGGTTTGCGGTACGGCTCGACCGCCGGATGGTGGGTGATCGCTGCCGCGGTGCTGGGTTCTGGGATCGCGTTCCTCGATGCGACCGTCGTCAATGTAGCGCTCCCCGCGATCCAAAGGGATCTGGGAGGTGGGCTCGCCGGGCTGCAATGGACCGTCGATGCATATCTGCTGACGTTGGGCTCGTTGATCGTGTTCGGTGGTTCGTTGGGAGACCTCTACGGCCGGCGCCGCGGATTCGTCCTCGGCCTGGTGACGTTCACCATCTCTTCGGGCCTGTGCGGGATCGCGCCGAGCCTCGGCGTCCTGATATTGGGGCGAACCCTTCAGGGGGCCGGCGGCGCGTTGCTCGTGCCCGCCAGCCTGTCCATGATCTCGGCGAGCTTTCGCCCCCGGGACAGGGGTGCAGCTATCGGGGCCTGGTCCGGGCTGTCGGGGGTCAGCACTGCGATCGGCCCCTTCCTCGGTGGCTATCTGATCGACAGCGTCTCGTGGCGTCTCGTCTTCCTGATCAACTTGCCGCTGGCCGCGATCGCGATATGGCTGGCGACAACTCACGTGCCGGAGACCAGGGATGAACAGGCGTCCTCGCGTCCGGACGCCGCCGGAGCTGCCACCCTCGCCCTGGGCGTAGGCGGCTCGGTCTTTGCTCTTATCGAGGGCCCGACGATCGGTTTCACGGCCGTTTCGGTGTTGGCGGGGGCTGCTTTGGGTTTGCTCGGTTTCATCCTCTTCCTCGGCATCGAGGCACGCGTTTCGAACCCCATGCTCCCGCTCGAAACGTTCAAGTCGCGTCAGTTCGTGGGTGCAAACATCGTGACACTGGTGGTTTATGCAGCCCTCGGTGGAGCGATGTTCCTGCTGGCGATCCACCTTCAACGATCTCTCGGCTACTCGGCATTGGAGGCCGGGGCGGCGTTCTTGCCGGTCACCATCTTGATGATGCTCTTGTCACCCGCGGCGGGCCGTCTGGCTGGACGGATCGGGCCGCGGATCCCCATGACGGCCGGGCCGCTGGTGGTCGCGGCTTCGTTGCTGTTGATGGCTCGGATCGAGCCGGGACGCGGATACTCGACGAGCGTGCTTCCGGCGGCCGTCGTGCTGGGATTGGGTCTGTGCCTCACGGTTGCGCCACTCACTGCAGCCGTCCTGGCTGCCGTCGACGACCATCACATCGGGGTTGCCTCCGGCATCAACAACGCGATCGCACGGCTGGCGGCTCTTCTTGCGATCGCGGTTCTGCCTTTCGTGACGGGGCTTAGTGCCAGCACTTCTCTGGTCCATGCGTTTCCGAACGCGATGAAACTGGCGGCGGGCGCCTCCGTCGTCGGGGCGATCGTCGCATTCCTGACCATCGACAGATCGATCTCGGTGCGTCCTGCGGTTCACCCCGATCTGTCTTCCGGTTGTCATCACGCGCTGGAGCTCACCGGCTAACAGCAGGGGTTTGTCGTGACCGGCGGTGGGGCACGACGTAGATGACCTTGGCGAAGAGACTCTAAGAGGAGAGATCCGTGGCAGACGAGAAGATGGATGTTCCCGCGGTCATCCGCGGGCTGAACGACGCGCTGACCAAGCAATACCGTTCCGCACTCGATTTCACGCTTCTCGCGGGAAGCGTCCGAGGTTTCTCTTATCAGGCACTAGGGGACAAGTTGTGGGGTTTCGCGGAACAGGAACTTGCCGACGCGCGCCGGATCGTTGAGAAAGTGACTGCCTTGGGTGGCGAGCCCGAAACGAATCCAGAGTCATCAAGCTGGAAAGCGAACACCGAAACCACCGTCGAGCGATTGATCGGAGCAGAGACCGACTGCATCGATACCCTGAAGGCCTGCATCCCGCACACCGGACAGGAGGGGCGTTCGGAGGCGCTCGAGCATCTACTCGAGCACATCATCTTGCGTAAGCAGAACCAAGTCGACCTCCTGCTCCGATTGCAGGAGGCCGATTAGGGAAGCTGGAACCCGCGGCCGCCGATAGAGGTCGCCGATCGTTTCCGTTAGGGGAGCGTCACGTAGTTCTTAAGGAAGGAACGAGCCGTCGGCGTGTCGGTGCGGTAATCGACGTTGGTCGCCCTGCAGATGGCGTCTCCCGTGATGGTCGTACCCGCAACGATCCGGGTGTCATTCGCACCTGCTCCCAAGAAGTTGGGTCCCCCCGAGTCTCCGTAACAGGTGCCCGCATCCCCAGTGGCGGGGTTGCCCGAGATCCGCAGCCAGCTCGGGGTCACGGTGTCCAGCGTACCGACTCCCCAGTAGCGGATGTCGGCGTAGTGATAGGTGAGACCGCCCGGTCCTGTCGTCACTGCCTGCGCGCCGTAGCCGACCGATGTGAACTTCGTCCCGCGAGGTAATCCGGAGAGCGATCCCGCCTTGGGCAGGCGGGCGGGGGTGATGCCGGGAACGGGGTGGTCCAGAACCACTACAGCGATGTCGCCGGGATCGTTCTGTGCCTGGTTGTAGCCCGGATTCCCGTGCCATGTTCCCCAGTAGGCGGTGCCGGTGGAGGCGTGGTAGTTCGAATCGAAGGTAACCGCTACCCGCTTGTAGCCGCCGTAGCAATGGGCGGCGGTGAGGAAGACCCGGTGCGAGATGAGGGTGCCGCTGCACTCCTCCCAGGTTCCGTCCGAGAACGCCTGATGCGCCAGCAGCGCCCCCACCTCGGGATGACGGTTTCCGTCGGGCTGGCCGTAAACGATCGCGTTAGCGGGGTTTGCAAGCGCCATAGTGGCGAGCAGGGTGGCGGCGATGATCACGCGTCGCATAAGGGGGGCCTTTCCAGGAGAGAGAAGCGGTAGGTGCAGACCCTACCGCGCGTCTGAGGCGCGAAAAACCAATGCCCCCAGATGGGGGCATTGGCAAGTTGGATCGAAAGCTGCGAGCTTTGGTTACTTCAGGATCGTGTCGCAGTAAGTGCTGTTAGGTCCGAAGGGGCCACCGCAATTCAGCTGCTGCACAAACTGATCGGCTTTCCCATAGTCGTTGACGGTGTCCGGGTAGTGAACACCGTAGTGGAAGGCTCCCGCAGCGTTGCTGGAGTACCAGGGATAGATGCAGAAGGGGCCGCCATAGTGACCGCAGTACTGCTTCACCTCTGCCTTGCCGCCGTAGTCACTGACCGCAGCCCAATGTTGCGGATGGGAGCCGTCTTTGAAGGTGACGGACTTGATGTCGATCGGGTTCGTTCCTCTCCACGCCGGAGCGTCGTACGAGTAACAACCGGGTTCGCCGGGAACGCAGAAGGCGCTGGCAGGAGCGGTGAACGGTGACGTGTGGCCGATCTCCCAAACGAACGAGTTGGGCGTGTCGTTGACCAGACCCCACTTCAATGAGTTGCCGATCGTCTGACGATCGAACGCCGGCATCAGGGGGCCATCCTTCTTGCTGTTCAGCACGATCGTTCCCGACCCGCCCGTGGTCTTGTCGATCACGTTGATGTGCCACCCATCCTTCGCAGACGTGACGAAGAAATGGATCGAGATCGTGTCATTCGCGTGCATCAGGAGCGGTTTGTCTTGGTTTCCAGTGGTGAGCATCGTGTTGAATGCAGCCGGCTCGTGATAGATGCCCGGCGTCCCTGTCTGATGGATACTCCACACTGGCGAGCAGACGCTATAGGTGTTGGGCGCGTACTTAACGACAAAGCCGCCGTTGGGCGTGCAGTTCGTCAGGATCGAATCCGGGTAGAACTGCACCTCGAGGAAGGCTTGGCCGAAGAGGCTGTTGGGGTCCGAGACCGTGCCACCGAACCAGAAGGTCGGTCCCGTGGCGGCCACCGGGAAAGAGCCATCGGCAGGAAGCACGAACTTCCAGGTGACGTCCTTCGCAGAGCCGGGAGCGTTCGAGACGGGATCGAGCTCGGGCTCGTCGTGGCCGGAGCAACCCGCCTTATAGCGCACTTCGAGCTTGCCTTCGACATAGATGGGTCGATGGGCGATGCAACTGGATCCTTGTTTGCCCCCTGCTTGAGCCGCGACAGGGACAAAGATCGCGGCCCCCGCAAGCGCCACCACCGATAGAACCCACAATGCCCTCATTCGCGCAGTACTCATACACATCCTCCCAGTTGTCTGAGCAGCGTTCCTGCCGACCAGCAGGACAAGCACGCTACCACCGGAGCATAGTGAGGAACGCCACGCGAGACCGAGCGTCGTTACAGTTCGTCGACGCGGCCGACCAGTCCAGTTGCCACCTGTTTCAACTTGACGTTTGTATGTTGCGAGATCGTCTTGAGGATCTCAAAGGCGTCCTCCGCGTTCAGGTGACGGGTGGCCATGACGATGCCCACGGCTTGACCGATCACTTGCCGCGTTCGGATGCCCTCTTCCAATTGCTCAACTTTCTGCGCACTCTTCTCGTGTGTGAGGGCGTTCGATAGGGCAACCCCCGCTTGCGCGGCGAAGACTGCAGCTGCGGCTATCGCGTCTTCGTCGAAAGCATCGGTTTGGTAGGACATGAGATTCATCGCTCCCAACGCGCCCCCGCCCACCTCCAGCACATGCCCAAGAAGGCTCGAGATTCCCGTCTCCGCGGCCGCTCGCGCCGAGAAGGCGGGCCATGTCGTGTCGCGTGCCATGTCGGGGATGTAGAACGTGGCTTGCGTTTCTATGGATGACATGCACGGACCTTGACCAGTCTCGATCTGGAGGGCATCGATCGTCTCGCCGACCTCGCTGGTTACGGCAACGGTTTGGATGTTCTTGCCCTTGACCAAAGAGATGCCGCATTCGTTGGCGGAGTCGATGGCGAGCACCGACAGCTGGGCGATGCGTCCAACCGTGCTCTCGACGGTTTCATTCGCGGTCACGAGCCTCGAAAGCGCGGTTACGCTCGTGATGAGCTCAGCGGGATAGTCCTGACTTTTCAAGATGACCCTTCTTCGTGGAAGTCCACGCTAGCAGGTCATGCACGGCTCACCCGACCTGGACATCGTCTCCTAGTGTGGTGCCGTGCCGGAGCTTCCCGAGGTCGAATCCGTCCGTCGCCAACTCCATCCGCAGCTCGCAGGACGAACCGTCCGCGAGGTGTGGAGCGACCCACTGCCGAGCGTGCCCCGGGAGTTTCACGACCTCGAGCGCCTTACCGGCCGGAGGATCGGGTCGGTCGGGCGCCGGGGGAAGTTCTTGATCGCTCCACTCGATGCCGATCTGGAGCTCGTGATGCATCTCGGCATGACGGGAGCCTTCCGCTTCGATCTGGACGATCCCTACGTACGGGCCCGAGCGTGGCTGGACGACGGCAGGGCGCTGGCGTTCAGAGATCCGCGACGCTTCGGGCGGATGGCGGTCGTCACGGCGGGTGACTACTCGTCGCTGCCGACTCTGCGTCTCCTGGGACCGGAGCCGTTGTCGGAGGACTTCGATCAGGCCGCCTTCGCACGATTCCTCAGCCGAACCAGGGCTCCCATCAAGCCCGTCCTCCTGTCGCAACGAGCGGTGGCCGGTGTGGGCAACATCTATGCCGATGAGGCTCTGTGGGTGGCCAAGATCAATCCCTTATCACGGCGTGTCGGCCCCCACAGGGCGCGCTTGCTGCACGCAGCGATAAGAGAGGTGCTGGTCGCGGCCATCGAGCGCGAGGGAACGACTTTCCGGGATTTCCAGATGGTCGATGGAACCGCCGGACGCAACGGAAGTTTCCTGATCGCCTATGGGCAAGTGGGCCGTCCCTGCCCCCGCTGTTCCACGCCGCTGCGAAAGATAGTCCTGGGAGGCCGGGGCACCACTTATTGCCCGCGCTGCCAGCGGAACTGAGCTATTGCCCCCAGCAGTCGGGCTACGGCTTGGGCGGGATGATGAGTTTGGTGCCCTGGTGGACGAGCGTCGGATCGGTGATGTGGTTGGCCTGGGCGATCAGGGTCACCAACGCGGCGTCCCCATAGAACTTGATAGCCAGGCCGCGAAGGGTGTCACCGCTCTTGACCACGTAAGTCGTGCCTGCCACTCCTCCCGGGGTAGCGGTCAGCGAAGGGCTGGGCGACGCCCCTGGACTTCCGGAGACTGCCGGAACCTGGTTCTGGTTGGCGATCTGGGCACGAGCTGCGGTGAGATCGCGTTTGATCTTCGCGTAAGCCGCTGCAGACACTCCTCCGCCACCGCCCGCTGTAGCCCGGCCCACGAGAAAGGCCAACAGGAGTGCAACGGCCAGCGCGATGATCCGTCCCCACAGGATGCGCCCCCGGGGCTGGGTCTCGTATTCCCATTCGTCCTCAGGCCCGGGCTGCGCCGACTGGAAAGGCGCCGTTTCGTTATCCATTGCACCGCCATCCTCGGTAAGACCCGGGCACTAGAGTAGCTGCCCCATGCCCGACGAAAGATGGAAGGACCCGATACCGACAGGGTGGCTTCAGCGCGGCGCCAAGCTGGCCGGCCAGACGGCGAAGTCGGCGGCACGCTTCACGGGCACCCGGGTCAAGTCGTTCGCCGATCCTTCCCGAGCGGGCGAATTCGTCGATTCCTTCCATCAGCAGACCGCTAAACAGCTGGTCGACATGCTGGGCGAGATGAAGGGCGCGGCTATGAAGCTCGGTCAGCTTGCCTCGTTCTATGAGTTCGGGGGTCTCGAGCACCTCGGCACCTACAAGGACGCTTTGACGATGCTTCAGAACTCGGCGCCCCCGATGGACCCGGCTGCATCCAGGCGCGTTATCGAGGAAGAATTCGGGGCCCCGGTCGAGCAGGTCTTTCCGGGTTTCGTCGATGACCCGGTGGCCTCAGCCTCGATCGGGCAGGTCCATCGGGCGACGCTTCCGTCGGGTGAAGAGGTGGCCGTCAAGGTTCAGTACCCCGGGGTCGACGCCGCGGTGCGGGCCGATCTCAAGAACGTGACTGCTATGAGCAAGCTCGCGGTGGCGATCGCTCCCAACCTCGATCCCAAAGAAGTGGCCAACGAGGTCAGGGACCGTGTCCTCGAGGAGCTCGACTACCGTCGCGAGGCCAAGAACCAGGCGATGTTTGCTGACCTCTTCCGCGACCATCCCTTCGTCGTCGTCCCCAAGGTCTACCCAGAGCACTGTCGCACCCGGGTTATCACCCAGGAATTCCTTCGCGGGCAGCCGTTCCTCAGCGCCTACGAGTGGCCGCAGGCAGACAAGGATCAACTCGGCGAGAAGCTCTATCGCTTCTTCTATGGGAGCCTCAACCGGTTCCGAGTGTTCTCTGCGGATCCCCATCCCGGGAACTACCTGCTGCTTGACGGCGGCAGGGTGGCTTTCCTCGACTACGGTCTCGTGCGCGCGGTCGAGCCTGACGTTCTCAGGTTCTTCCTCGAGGTGGGCCAATCGTGTATCGACGACGACATCGTGCGCGGCAGGGCGGCGTTGCAGGGGCTGGGCATATTGAACCAGCGCACGCCCGAGATCGACGCGGTGTGGGAGCACGTCAGGATGCTCAACCGCCCGATCCTCGAAGACCGGCCCTTCACCATCGATGCACCGCTCGTGCAAGAGATGGGAGCCGCCAGCCTGGACCCCAGGTCCGACGCCTTCCAGGCGCTGCGCAAGCTAGGTGTTCCGGGAGTGATCGTGACGTTGAACCGGATGGGCTTTGGTGTCGCATCGATACTCGCCCGGCTGGAGGCGACGAGGAATTGGCAAGCGATAGCGCGCGAGTTCTGGGAGGGAAAGCCGTCTCAGACCCAACTTGGTAAGGAAGAAGAAGTGTGGATGGCGGCGACGCACCCCGACTTCGTACCGCCATTGCTCGCCGGCTAACCCGCGCGCGGGCCGGGTAGGTCTGCAGGGCACGAGTGCCGAGTAAGGCGGTACGGCTAGGCCATCGCTCCATCCGAGGCCGAGGAAACGAGGGCCGCACGAGGGGCCGGACTAGGGCGGGGGGTACGGCTCGGTGACCGCTCCATCCGAGGCCGAGGAAACGAGGGCCGCGTACTTGGCGAACACCCCGGATCGGTAACGGGCGGGCCTCGGCTGCCAGCCGGCGAGTCTCTTCTCGATCTCTTCTTGTGCGAGGACCAGGCGAAGCTCACGTGCCCGGACGTCGATCTCGATCGAGTCGCCTTCGCAAACCGCCGCCAGAGGACCTCCGCGCGCGGCCTCCGGTGAGATATGTCCGACCATCAATCCGTGAGTGGCTCCTGAGAAACGACCATCGGTGACGAGTGCGACTTCTTCGCCGAGCCCTGCCCCCACGAGGGCCGCGGTAACGACGAGCATCTCGCGCATCCCCGGGCCCCCGGCGGGTCCCTCATAGCGGATGACGACGACATCGCCGGAAACGATGGCGCGCTCTTTGATTGCAGCAAAGCACTCTTCCTCGGAGTCAAAGACGCGCGCTGGACCGCGATGCCACAGCCTCTCGTGACCGGAGAGCTTGACCACGCAACCCTCGGGTGCAAGGTTCCCGCGCAGTATCGCCATTCCACCCGTTGGCTTGATGGGGCGCCCGGCCGGCATCACTACTTTCTGATCTTCGGTCTCGCGGGCTGCGGCCGCGATCTGACCGAGGGTCCTTCCGTCGACGGTGGGACTGTCAGTGTCGATCGCGTGGACAGTTGCAAGCTCCCGGAGCAGCAGAGCGATCCCACCGGCGTTGTAAAGATCGGTCGCTACGAAGTCGCCGCCAGGCTTCAGGTTGGCGATCAGCGGCGTTCGCTGCATGACATCGTGAAAGTCATCGATGGAAAGCTCGGCGCCCGCTTCTCGGGCGATCGCGACCATGTGCATCACTGCGTTCGTCGAACCTCCCGTTGCTGCGACACACGCGACCGCATTCTCAAGCGCGGCCCGCGTAACGATTGACGCAGGCGCGATCCCGTCGCGGAGCAGCTTCACCGCCATCTCGCCGGCGCGGCGCGCGGCGTCCTTCTTGCCCGGGTCTGTCGCGGGGATCTCCGAGAGCCCGATCGGGCTTAGGCCCAGGACGTCCATTGCCGTTGCCATCGTGTTGGCGGTGAACTGACCGCCGCATGCTCCTGGACCGGGACACGCTGCGTCCTCCAGAGCGCGCAGCTCTTCATCCGATAGCGTGCCGGTCTCGTATCGCCCCACGGCCTCGAAGACGTCCTGGATCGTGACCTCACGGCCTTTCCACGTGCCGGGCGCGATCGACCCGCTATAGAAGATGAGGCCCGGGATCTGTAGGCGGCACAGCGCCATGGCCGCCGCGGGGATCGTCTTGTCGCATCCAACGATGCAAACGAGCCCGTCGAAGAGGTGGCCCCTCACCGTCAATTCGATCGAATCTGCGATCAGCTCGCGACTTACCAGAGAAGCGCGCATGCCTTCGCTGCCCATGGTCACGGCGTCAGAGATAGAGATCGTGTTGAACTCCATCGGGGTCGCCCCCGCCGCTCGAATGCCGGTTTTTACGTGCGTGGCCAGCGCGCGATGGTTGTAATTGCAGGGCATCGTTTCGATCCAAGCCGTTGCCACTCCGATGAGCGGACGCGACAGCTCGCGGTCGGTGAACCCAATGGCTTTGAGCATGGCGCGTGCGGGCGCGCGGTCGGGCCCTTCCGTTAGCGCAGCGCTGTGAGTCTTGAGTGGATCGAGGGGCCGCGTGGTCACGCCCGCAACCTAGCGCACTGGATACTCTGCAACGCTGATGCAGAAGCGCAGCCCTCAGACTTCGAGTAGCCCTCCGGTTTCCACTTCGACAGCGGGCAACGCGCACGGCAGCTGTACCAGTTTGAGATCGTCCGTGAGCCGCGCGCCACACCACCCACGCGCAGAGGCGCCCCTCGATCGAGGGGCGCCTCTGGGTATAGGCGAGCGGGGTGGGGTCGCTCGCTTCGGGTTAGTTCGTGGGAAACCTCGACGGGTACTGCTTGATGATCGCTCCCGCAAGAGCGGTCGCCGTCATCGGCATGTGGTGGTTTGCGGCTGTATACAGCAGAGCGAATGGGTCACCCTTGCCGTCGATCACAGAGTTGATCACCTGGATCAAGCTGTTGACGTGG
>JAXDJR010000112.1:0-3500 GCA_034667545.1 Actinomycetota bacterium | reverse complement strand
GCGCAGCTCGGCAAGACAGTCATTGAGATGGAGTTTCGCGGGGACGGCCGCGCCGAGCAGGCCATGGGATTGCTGACCGGTTCTCTGGGCAACCGTCTCGAGCGTGCCGATCACACGCTTCGCATCACAAGCGACAGTGGTGCGCGCGTCCTCATCGACGCGCTGCGGTCGCTGGACGGCGTAGGGCTCGAGCCCGATGGTCTGACCGTGCGCGAGCCGAGCATCGACGATGTATTCCTGGCTTTGACCGGACATCGGGCCGAAGAGCCTTCCGGTGAGACGATTGCGAACGAGGGGTGAGGAGATGAGCATTCAGACGGCCTCGACGATCGAGCATTGGGAAGACCGGCGCATCCCCATGGGAGCGGTACGCGACACGCTCGAGATCACTCGCCGGAACCTGATCGCTTACGTGCGGGTTCCTCAGCTGCTCGTCTTCTCAACGATCCAGCCGGTGATGTTCGTGCTCATGTTCCGCTACGTGTTCGGCGGCGCCATCCAGGTGCCAGGTTTTAGATTTCCATACGTCGACTACCTCATGCCCGGGATCTTCGTGCAGACGGTGGTGTTCGGCTCGCTTGCCACGGCGGTGGGTCTTGCGACGGACCTCAAGAGCGGGCTAACCGAGCGCTTCCACGCGCTGCCGATGGCGCGTTCGGCGGTTCTAACGGGACGCTCGACGGCCGACCTCTTCAGGAATGTGTTCGTGGTCATCCTCATGATGGTCGTCGGCTTCCTGGTCGGATGGCGCATCCATACGAACGTGGTCGCGATGATCGGTGGCGCGCTCCTGGTGCTGCTGTTTGGCTATGCGATGTCGTGGGTGTTCGCGACCGTCGGCTTGGCGGTGGGCGATCCGGAATCGGCGCAGGCTGCCGCGTTTCCGGTTCTCGCACCGCTGGTCTTCGCGTCGGCGGCTTTCGTATCGGTCAGGTCGATGCCGGGGTGGCTCCAGGCCTTCGCGAACCATCAACCCCTGTCACTCGCGGCGATAGCGGTGCGGGCGCTGATGGTGGGTGGACCCACCGCAACTTACGTGTGGCAGTCGATAGCTTGGGATCTCGGAATCATCGCGCTATTCGCGCCGATCTCCGTGCACCTTTACCGTCGCGCCGTCTGAGACCCTGAGACCCGTAAGTGAATTTCGCGGATCCTCCGGAGACGCTCTTTTTCCGGCTAGGGGTTGACGGAGGGCCAGATCATCGGGAGCCCAAGCCTTCATGCCTCAAATGGTCGGGATCGTTCTCACCACGCAAGGGTTTGCCGGCACGCACCAGCGGCTCGGGCGATCGGTTCGCGCGCCGGCCAATCAGCTCCACTACGCTCGATGTATGTCGCGGCGACAGTCAGGAAGGCGGTACTCATGTCCAGCGCGCAGTTGTATGACACCATCGGAGCCACCTACACCGTCACGCGGCGCACCGAGCCGCGGATCGCCGCGCAGGTCTGGGCTGCGCTTGGCGATGCGCGGACCGTGCTGAATGTCGGGGCCGGCACCGGCTCCTACGAGCCTTCCGACCGTGACGTCACCGCGGTCGAACCGTCGGCGCTCATGCGTTCGCAGCGTCCCGCCGGCGCAGCGCAGTGCGTGGCTGCCACCGCGGAGAGCCTTCCGTTCGAGGATCAGTCTTTCGACGCCGCGATGGCTTTTTCCACCGTTCATCACTGGCAGGACCCGGTCGCGGGCCTGCGCGAGATGCGGCGCGTGGCTCGCCGGGTGGTTGTCTTCACATTCGACTCCAGTGACACCGGATGGCGTCGCCGGTTCTGGCTTACTCGGGACTACCTGCCTGAGGCCGCCGACTTGCTCGTCGGCAGGCCTTCGCTGAGCGAGCAGGCCCGAGCGATCGGAGCCCGGATGGAACCGGTGCTCATACCGTGGGACTGCGCTGACGGCTTCTTCGAGGCCTACTGGCGCCGGCCCGAGGCATATCTGGACGAGAAGGTCCGCCGCGGAATATCGATCTGGGCCAGAGTCGGGCCAGACGCAGAGAAGAGGGCAGTGCACAGCCTCCGCGAGGACCTCGCCTCGGGCCGGTGGGCCGAACGCAACCGCGACCTCCTCGAACTCGACGCGGCAGAGCTTGGTCTTCGCCTGCTTATCGCCTGAGCCCGCCACCTCTGGGTACCTCTGCTCCTTGATCAACGAGATTGTCAGATGCGCGCCCACTGATCTGGCGAGCTGCCGATCCGCGGTCAGCAAGTGGCCTCCGAGACGCTCCGCGAGGACGACATACGAGAAGCAAGGCTCGGCGAAGAGCGGCGGTCACCTGTTGGCCTCGCGGAGGAGCGGGGTGTCCAGTTTGCTGACTGATGACCAGCAGGTACTTGACCTGGCACCCAACCTAGCCACAGCATTGATCGGACGGTGAGCAGCAACGTTCGGGAGGTGGCTCTAGGCCAAGGCACACAAATCTTGGTCAGGGGGCTGATCTACGTCGATCAGGTGGTCAGTGCGCCCATTTCTGACCAGCGCCACTGGCGGCGATGACCATTGCGAGGGTTGAGACGCTTACGGCAATCCTGAAGGCCTGAAGCTTGATCATGATGAGACTTCCTTGTTCGAGGAACCCTTTGGGTCCGTTGTTCCTTTTTCGACACATGGCGAATGGACCTTCATACGCAAAGGTGCGTAGAGAAATGGCTGTGATCAACATCGCTGGAAGGCGATGGAGCTCATCAGCGAAGCTTCTCGAAACAGGAGAGGGTCTTCGGGGGGCAATGCGTTCGAGCTCCCGGCAACTCTTTCTCGTTCGAGCACCGGGCAACCAACTCCTAGGAGCCATTGCCATGTGAGCTGGAGGTTTGAAGCAGCGTAGTTAGCTGGTGATCGTTACTGGTACCCCTGGCTTTACGTGATAGACGAGCCAGCGCATCGCCTCGCCGGAGAGACGTACGCATCCGTGAGAGACCGCGGTGCCGAGGACCCCGCCGATGTTGTTCACTCCGTGGATAGCAATCTGTCCCGGCCCCCCCGCGAACTCCTGGAAGACATCGGAACGTGCGCTCAGCGCCAGGGCAAACGGAGCACCGAGGTCGGTGGGACCTAAGGCCAGGGATTCTTCGACGAAGAAGTGCCCTGTTGGAGTTGGAGTTGAGGGTTTGCCTATCACCGCCATAAACGTTCGGACGGGCTTCGACGCGCGATACACGACCACCTTTCTGCGCGACAGGTCGAGGGCGATGCGCCAGTCGGTCGCCCACAGGTGGCTTGCCGTCCTTTTGATCCAACCTGCATGACTGTTGGGACGTCCTGGCAGCCTGACCTTCAGCCAGCGGTGCGTGTGCGCAAGCACAGGAAGCACGGTCCGTTCCTCCGTGATTGGGGTGCGTGCGGGCACCACCCCCAACGACTTCGATCCAGAGCCGGGCTTGTTCCGCGCCTCGTGCGGCTGCAGCAGAGAGACGAGCTCCTGGCTGGCTGCTATAGGAGCGGCTGTCCTAGGGGGCTTGCTCGCAGAACGCGCGACGGCGGTAGTGGTCGTCACCTGGCGGGCAGG
>JAXDJR010000111.1:0-9943 GCA_034667545.1 Actinomycetota bacterium | reverse complement strand
CGAGGTGCTCCACAGCAATGGGATGGTGTTTCGGAGCGAGAAGCTTTCGATGACCGCTCCCAGCGTGGTGCGGCTCAACTACTTCGTCAAGGTTCCCTACCGGGCGAGGGCGTCGTTGTCGCGCCGCGCGGTCTTCGTGCGGGACGACTTCGAATGCCAGTACTGCGGCCGCCCCGCGGAGAACGTCGATCACGTCGTGCCGCGCAGCAGAGGCGGGCTCCACACCTGGGACAACGTCGTTGCGGCATGCCGGCCCTGCAACTCCCGCAAGGAGAACAGGCCCCCAGCCGACGTGGGTCTGCGCTTGCGAAGGGCTCCTGCGCCCCCGCAGCAGAGCGTTTGGATCATGGTGGCGGTCGACCGCGTCGACCCGACATGGGAGCAGTACCTCGACCTTCCCAAGCGGAAGCGCCTGACTGCCTGACGAGCCTGAGACCGGCAGCGTTTTTCTGGCAGCGGGCCACAGGCTCGAGTGCGAGCCACACTTGTGCCCCAGTGGTCGACGAGAACCCGCTAACCAACGGATCGCTAGGTACAAGCCTGTGTTCGAGCACCGCCAGGAGCTTGCTCACAGCCTTACTACCTGCTTAGTACCTGCGGGCCACCCCAGAAGGACCCTTTTGTGCTTCGAGAACGAAGTGTTGCCCCGGGGACGAAACGTACTTCTCTTGTTTCGCTGGTTCTGCGATTGTTATCGGCGTTTCCGTCGTGCTTCTCACAAGGGGTGGTGTGGATGAAGAGAATGATGGCTCTGCTAGCAGTTGGAGCCCTGTTGGGAACTCTGATCGTCGCTCAGACGGCAGAGGCATCGCACAAGCTCGGGGGTGGGACTCCCCGTCTCAGCAGCACGTTGCATCCGGAGGGCAATGCGCACTTCTGCAACACGAACGGAGTCAACTGCACCGAACCGTTTAACAACTGGGGCGACTTTCCCTGGTTTGACCGCGCCTCCAAGAAGGCTCCTATGACCGAGTACATCGGCCACGACGAGCCTGCCGTGCTGTTCTACTCGGACAAGGCTGGGTCCGGAAACGAGAGCAAGTACGTTTTCAAGCTCCCCAAAGACCCCCCCAAGAGGCCCCATCGGGACGGCAGTGGGGGGACCGACAACTTCCAGCTGCACCCAGCCTTCTGGTTCGGTATGGCCATGTGTGACAACCAGGGCGGCCCAAACCCCGGAGTGAAGACGGGTCCCCACCAAACCGTCAAGTGCAAGCCCGACAGCAACTCCAACATCTTTTTGAGCACCGACCCCAACTCGCCCAAGTACATCGGGCTCCATCCGGGAACTGCCTTCATGGAGATGCAGTTCTATCCCCCGGGCTGGGTTCCGTGGCCTCCTGGTATCGGCTGCACCGCCCGCCAGTGGTGCGCCGCACTCAACATCGACACTTTCCAACTCAACGACAACCTGGGCACGATCAACAACACCGACTGCCTGAACCAGGCGGGAGTCGAGCCGGTCAACTTCGCCTTCATCACCAAGAACGGCAAGTCGACGGCGCCGGCGAACCCGCTGAGCCCGAGCAGATTCACCCCGGTCAAGGCAAAGGACTTCTTGATGGGCTCGGGCGACAAGATCAAGCTGCACATGTTCGACTCCACGCGCGGGTTCACGGTCAAGATGCACGACATGAGTCGTGGAACAGCTGGATCGATGAAGGCCAGTGTCAAGAACGGGTTCGGCAAGCTCAAGTACGACCCGAACGGGACTACCTGCCAGCTGATCCCATCGGCCTACCACCCCACCTACAGCACCTCGACCCCGCACACGATCGTTCCCGACGCGGCGCACTCCTACAACGTGTCCTACTCCGACGAGATCGGACACTTTGAGTACTGCCGGCGGATCAAGTTCACCGACCTGTCATGCGCCAAGGGTTCTGACACCGACAACAACACGGTCGACCAGGACGATGATTACTGCCTGCCCGGGTTCATCTCGTTGCTCGTGAAGATCCCGGGTTGCTTCGGAAGCCCGTTGCCGGACGGTGACTTCGATGGTGCTTCTTACGGCCACAACTGGCCAGGCTCGGTGTCGTCTCGGACTGCCGACCGGAAGTTGCACTCCACGCCCATCAAGTTCTCCAGCCCGACGTTCCGAGGGGGAAAGAACTACGGTCGTGTGGCGTTCGAGACCGACCTCCCGAGGATCGAGGGTCCAGACATCGTGTTCAACGCCAAGCCATGTCAGCGCCACGTCGACACGGACCCGAACCCAGGAGCGCATTGCGTTAACCCGCCCCCGGGCGCGGCTTTCTATCCCTTCTACACGACCACGAAGATGCACGGACACTGCATCTGGCAGGAAGGTGGGAAGTACCTGCGCGCAACCCGCAAGTTCGGGGGAAGCTCCAAGTCCGAGTTCGGTCACACGTTCGTCTCGACTTACCCGGACACCGGCTTCACAACGATCCACCTGCTCGAGAACTTTAGAAGGATTTTGCCGAACAACCCATGTAAGAACCGCTTCTAGAGTTCTTACAGACAGCAGCTCAAGCGCCCCCCGAAAGGGGGGCGCTTTTCTTTATGCCCGCGCGTGCGCCCGTGCTGGCGCTCCTCGCTCGGCGATTGCGGCCGCGCGTATTGCGAAAGTGCCCGGAGGGGGATCGCTCCTGCGCGCCCGAATCACAAGCGCGTAATTCGTCGCCTTTGGTTGACTTGTGGGCTCTGAGGGGGCTTACTGCCACGTAGTGGAGGGAAGTGGAGGGAAAGGGAGTCAGAAGTGATTTCTCCTTTCAGAGTCCCTCCTCGGGCATTGAGGACGTCTGATACGAGCGGGGACAGCAGTTGGCCCTCACCGGGGAGTTTCGACACAACATCGACGCGAAGGGACGCTTGATCGTTCCGTCGCGTCTGCGTGAAGAGCTTGGTGACCGTGTGGTGTTGACCACCTGGTTCGAGAACTGCATAGCGATGTGGTCCGAAGAACGCTTCGAGAGTCGCGTGGCGCAGCGCTTGCTGTCCGAGCGAAACAGCAACCCGCGGCTGAGGAGCTCGGCGAGGCGGATCGCGTCGAGTGCCCACACCGACGGGATCGACGGGCAAGGCCGCATCAGTGTTCCGGCGGGGCTCCGCGAGGGAGCAGGCATCGAGCGCGAGGTGGTCGTCGTGGGCGCACTAGACCACGCCGAGATCTGGGACCCCGCGAAGTGGGCTGAAGAGCTCGGGAGAACGGCCGCAGGTGGGTTCGAGGAACTGGCGAAGGAATTGGATTTCTGATGACCGAAAGGACCGACAAGATGGTGCAAAGGATCGCGGCGCTCCGAAACGATCGCCGTGTACGCGAATTGGGCCACGGCTTTGCCCTGGTGGCGCTCTCCGGGTCGTCGGTGGGCGGCGTCATGGGAATGGTTGCGATGGCGACGAAGGCGCTAGGGCGCTAGGCATGGAGGCGTTGTGGAGCGGGGACATCCTGTGGAGCCGGGGCACAGACCCGTACTCGCCGACAAGGTCGTCGAGCTCCTCCTCCCTGCGCTGGAACACGGCGGGGTCGTCATCGACGCCACCTTGGGACGGGGCGGACACGCCTCCCTTGTCCTCGCGGCAGCGCCTCGAGCCGAGCTCGTGGGGATCGATCGCGATCCGGTCGCCGTGGCTGCGTCGGAGTCCTACCTGGAGCCTTTCCGGGACCGTTTCCGCCTCGTCCGCGACGACTTCGAGAACCTCTCGTCCGTACTGGAACGACTCGGGATTGCGTCGATTCGCGGAGTCGTACTCGACCTTGGAGTTTCTTCCCCCCAACTGGACGACGCGAACAGAGGATTCAGCTTCCGAAATCCGGGACCGCTCGACATGCGCATGGACCCCTCGCAGCCTCTCTCGGCGGCGACCGTCGTGAACACCTACGCGCAAAAGGACCTCGAGCGTGTCATCCGGCGCAACAGTGAAGAGAGGTTCGCGCGGCGGATAGCCCAGACCATCGTCGACCGCCGTCCGATTTCGAACACTGCAGCTCTGGCCGACATCGTGACTCGAGCGATCCCGGCCCCCGCGCGTCGCACCGGCCCGCATCCTGCGCGCCGGACCTTCCAGGCGATCCGGATGGAGGTCAACCACGAGCTCGACGCGTTGACCCGCGTATTGCCTCAGTGCGTGGACGCGCTGGAGCCGCAGGGGCGAATGGTCGTCCTCTCCTATCACTCGCTGGAGGACCGGATCGTGAAGCGCTACTTCACGCAGGAGGCCAATGGCTGCACGTGTCCGCCGGACCTGCCGGTGTGCAGCTGTGGCGCCGAGGCCCGTCTGAGGATCCTCACCCGCCGTCCACTGCGGGCATCAGAAGACGAGATTGACGGCAACCCCAGGGCATCTGCAGGCAAACTGAGGGCAGCCGAGCGCATAGCTACCAGTGAGGAGACTCAGCCATGAGCTCTGCCCCCAGGACTCTTCGCCGGCCGGCGTCTGAGGAGTCACTACAGATCGTCAGACGGCGCTCCCGCAAGCTGATCAAGCGCAAGAGCCCGCGCCGGGTGGCCCCGGTTGCGATCATCGCCGTGATCCTGTCGGCAGCGATAGTGGCCGGTGTCCTGCTGGAGCAAGTCGTCTCGGCTCAGACCGCCTTCAGGCTCTCCCGTCTCACCCAGGCAACCCAGAAAGCCCAAGCCAAGAACGGCGGCCTGCTCCTGGAAGCCTCTCGTCTGGGTAGTCCCGCACGGATAGAGCGCTACGCACGTACCAGGCTTGGGATGGTCGATCCGACCAACCTCCAGTACATCATCGCCAACGTTCGCTCACGTGCGGGGGCCACCATCGCGCGCTCCGCTCCCGCGGCGGATTCGGCTCCGGCAGGACCGGCGGTCGCGGCTCCGATCTCGGGAGGAGCCCCCTAGGTGGGGCGGAACGTCCGCCGATCATCACCCCGGTCATGGGATAACAAAGGTGTGACTTCCCGAGGCTCCGCGCGGCGCAAGGCTCCCTCGTCCGGCCGGCGGCCCAAGTCGTTATCCACCGGCCGTCTCATCGGGCTCTTCTTCTTCTTCGTCCTGGCCTTCGCCGCGATGGGGGCGAGGCTCTTTGTTCTTCAGGTGCTGGAGGCGCCTGCTTACGCCAAGATCGCGGCCAAGCAGAGGGTGCGCACCGTCGACTTCCCCGCGCGCAGGGGAGCCATCTTCGACCGCAGCGGCCAAGCGCTCGCGCTGTCGGTCGATCTGCAGACGATCTACGCCGACCCACTCAACGTGGCCAACGCCAAGAAAGAGGCGGCGAAGCTCAGTCCTGTGTTGGGGATGGGCCGCTCGGACCTTGTCAGAAAACTCAGCGCCTCCAACCAATTCCAGTACCTCGCCCGCAAGGTGCCGCCGAAAGTCTCTCGAGCGGTCAAGAAGCTGAACCTGGCCGGTATCTATCTGCAACGAGAGCCGCGCCGCTTCTACCCCGGAGGGAGACTGGCGTCGCAGGTCCTGGGCTTCGCGGGCGTCGACGGCACCGGCCTCGCGGGTACGGAACATCAGTACAACGGCATCCTCACCGGAACCCCGGGCCACCTCACGTTGGAGCAAGATCCGGCAGGGCGACCGCTGCCTCAGGCGACGTTCCACTATTCGCCTCCGCGGCAGGGAACATCGTTGTTCCTGACTTTGGACAAGACGCTTCAGTACTTCACCGAGCTGACCTTGAAACGGGCGCTGTCGCAATATCACGCGATCCGCGGCACTGCGATCGTGATGCGTCCTGCGACGGGCCAGATCCTGGCAATGGCCAACGCGCCTGACTTCAATCCCAATCGTCCTCAGGATTCCCCGACTGCATTGCAGCGCAACCTGGCGGTGTCAGACGTTTACGAGCCGGGCTCCGCGTACAAACTCGTCACCGCTTCCGGAGCACTCGAGGAGAAAGTGGTCACCCCGCGCACCACGTTTTCGGTCCCCGAATCCATAGCGGTGTCGGACCGCGTTTTCCATGATGCGGAGATCCATTCCACTGAGACCCTGACTGTCAAACAGATCATCGAGCAGTCCTCAAACGTGGGGACGATCGAGATGGGGCTGAGGCTTGGGGCGCGCAAACTCTACGAATACGAGAGGAAGTTCGGTTTCGGTTCCCCGACTGGTTTGGACTTCCCGGGCGAGTCGGGCGGGATCGTGACGCCGGTGAAGGACTGGACAGGCCCGACCATAGCTACGGTTCCTATCGGTCAGGGGGTGGCGGTAACTCCGATGCAGCTCTTGACTGCTTACGCGTCGATCGCGAACGGGGGCGTTTGGGTTCAACCCAAGCTGCTGTACGCAACGATGGGAGGCAACGGCAAGGTCGAGCGAACTCCGCCACCTGACACCCGCCGGATCCTGTCGCGACGCACCGCTGCGGAGATGACCAACATCTTCGCCGGCGTCGTAAAGCGGGGAACGGGTGTTGCCGCGCAGATACCGGGCTACGAGGTTGCAGGCAAGACCGGCACCGCTCAGGAACCGCTGCCGACCGGGGGCTACGGCAACAGGTATCGAGCGACGTTCGTTGGCTTCGCCCCTGCCCAGCACCCCTCGCTTGCGGTGCTGGTGACCCTCGATGACCCGACGCCGATCTGGGGTGGTGCGTCTGCGGCTCCGACGTTCAAGACGATCATGCAGTTCGCATTGCGCCGGGAGGGCGTGCCCCCGACCGGGAACGCCGCGAAGGCGGCGCGCGCCATAGCGGCGTCTCAATCCGGGAACGCTCCCGGGCACGACTAGGCTGCGCATCCCGTGCCCGAATCACGTCATATAACGCTCCGCTCGCTCGCGGAGGCTGTCGGGGATCTGCTTGTGGAGCACCGCGGGGACGAGGGGGGGGCCGGGGTCACCGGGCTCGCATACGACTCGCGCCGGGTCGAGCAGGGGGATCTCTTCTTCGCCATCGCGGGCGCAATCAGTGATGGCGCTCGCTTCGCGCCAGCTGCGGTGCAAGCCGGAGCGGCGGCGGTGATGGTCGAGCATCCACTGGATCTCGACATACCGCAGATCGTTGTCAGAGATGGGCGCCGGGGGATGGCTCGAGCGGCGGCTGCCTTCTATGGCCACCCGGGGGACGATCTGATGCTACTCGGGGTCACCGGCACGAACGGAAAGACGACGACTGTCTTTCTCTTGGAATCCATCCTGCGTGTAGCGGGGTACGTCACCGGATTGATTGGAACCGTCGAAACGCGCGTTGCGGGCCGGGCGCGTCCCGGGGTGCGCACCACTCCCGAATCCGTCGATCTCCAAGCCCTGCTTGCGGATATGCGCGCTCACGACGTTGAGGCTGTGGCGATGGAAGTCACGTCTCATGCACTCGCGTTGAGCCGCGTCGAAGCACTGAGATTTACCGCTGCAGCTTTTACGAATCTGACCCAGGATCACCTGGACTTTCACGGCGACATGGATGAGTACTTCGAAGCCAAACGGGCTTTGTTCGTGCCCGAGCGCAGCCATGCCGCCGCTGTGAACATCGACGATGCTTACGGCAGGAAGTTGAAAGCCTCTGCAGCGGTGCCGTGCATGGGATTCGGCACGGGCGAGGCTGCAGATCTGCGCGCTACGGGGGTGGACTTTTCGCCTTTGGGTACAGGGTTCGTTGCTGTGTCCCGCGCGCATGAGTTGAAGATCGCTACCTCTTTGATAGGCGCGTTCAATGTCTCCAATTGTCTGGCAGCGGCAGCCACCGCGCTCCAAGCCGGGATCGAGCCGGGCGCTATCGAGGAAGGCATCTCGGAGTTGCAAACGGTTCCGGGACGGTTCGAAGCGGTGGACGCCGGGCAGCCGTTCGCGGTGGTGGTCGACTACGCCCACACTCCGGACTCACTGGACAATGTGCTGGGCGCCGCCAGGCGGCTGGCGCAAAGAAGCTCGGGCCGCGTCATCTGCCTGTTCGGGTGTGGAGGCGACAGAGATCGCAGCAAGCGACCTGTCATGGGGGCGGTGGCGGCCCGGGGGGCCGATCTGGTGGTGGTCTCTTCCGACAACCCACGGAGCGAGGATCCCGAAGCGATCATCGCCGCGATCCTGGAGGGAGTGCTGTCCGTTCGTCCCGGCGGCGCCGACGCGGTGCTCGTAGACAGGAGAGAGGCGATCGGAAAGGCACTTTCCATGGCGCGGCCTGGGGATGTCGTGCTGATCGCCGGCAAGGGTCATGAGACCGGCCAACAGTTCGAAGACCACACCAACCCGTTCGACGATCGTGAGGTGGCCCACGCATTGCTTGCGGAGCTGGGATGGGAGGCCGCCGGATGACCAACATCCTCATAGCCGGCACGGTCGGACTCATCCTGTCGCTATTCGGGACGCCCCTCGCGATAAAGAGCTTCCGCAAGCGAGGCTGGGGGCAGCTGATCCGCGAGGAGGGGCCGAAGGCACACTTCGAGAAACGAGGCACGCCGACGATGGGGGGACTCGTCATCCTGGCGGGCACGATCTGTGGCTACGCTCTCGGCCATTTTGGCAGCGGCGGGTACACACCTCCGAACACCAGCGGTCTATTGGCGGTGGGCACGATACTTGCGCTTGCTGGACTGGGATTCATAGACGACATGATCAAGATCCGAAAGTCGCGGTCGCTGGGTTTGCAGACGCGTGCGAAGGTCTTGGGCCAGGTGATCATCGCAGCGGTCTTCGCCGTGGTGGCCGTGCATGTCGTTCACATCCCAACGAGCATCTCGTTCTTCCGACCCACCGCGCTGCACCTTGGCATCCTTTTCTACCTATGGGTATTTCTCATGATGGTCGCGTCGTCGAACGGCGTGAACCTGACCGATGGGCTCGACGGCCTCGCGGTGGGGTCCTCTGCGCAGGTTCTCGCAGCGTTCGTCGTTATCGCCTTCTGGCAGTTCCGGCACGTGGCTTTCTACGATGTGAGCGCCCACACCTCCGACCCGTTCGAACTGGCGCTGGTGGCGTCGGCTCTGTTCGGCTCCTGCGCAGGATTCTTGTGGTGGAACACTCCTCCCGCCAGGATCTTCATGGGCGATACCGGATCGCTGATGTTGGGCGGGGCCATGGCGGTGCTCGCCGTCCTACTCAACACGCAGCTACTCCTTCTGATCCTTGGAGGTCTCTACGTGGTGGAGACGCTCTCGGTGATCGCTCAAGTCGCCATCTTCAAAAGGTCCGGGCGACGCATCTTCCTCATGGCTCCGATCCACCATCACTTCGAGCTCGCCGGGTGGGCGGAGATAACCGTGATCGTTCGCTTTTGGGTCCTCTCTGGTCTGTCGGTCGCCTTCGGATTGGGCCTCTTCTACGCCGACTTCCTCTCCAAGGGCGGTGTGAAGTGAAGTCGTTCGCCGGAGCGCGGGTGTTGATCGTGGGCCTCGGGAGCAGTGGGTTCGCGGCTGCTCGTGCTCTCTTATCGCTTGATGCCAAGGTGCGCGTAACGGAGTCGGCCGACACCGCGCCGATAAGACAGCGCGCGACGACGCTTCGCCAGCTGGGTGCCGAGGTCGAGATCGGTGGGCACGATCTGTCGCTCCTCGACGCAGACATCGCGATCGTCAGCCCGGGCATCCCTCCAACGACCCCTGTGATGGAAGCGTTGATCTCCGAAGGCATCGAGATCTGGAGCGAAGTAGAGCTCGCGTCCCGGCTGACGCGCTGCGACTTCCTCGCGGTGACGGGGACCAACGGAAAGACGACGACGACCAGCCTGCTGGCTGCCATACTGCGCGAGGGCAATGTTCCATCGGTGGCTGCGGGCAACATCGGGTTACCGCTGGTCCAAGCGGTCGCATCGATACCCGAAGGCGGGGCGATCGCCGTCGAGGTCTCGAGTTTCCAATTAGCTACCACGACCAGCTTCGCTCCGAAGATCGCCGTGTTGCTGAACATCGCAGAAGACCACACCGACTGGCACGGCTCAACGGAGGCGTACGCGGCTGCGAAGGCGCGCATCATCCAGAACCAAACCGAAGGCGATGTGTTCGTGGTCAACGCCGACGACCCTCGCGCTATGGAGGTGGCTCGGCGAGCGCCTGGGAGCGTCCTTCGTTTCT
>JAXDJR010000110.1:0-11905 GCA_034667545.1 Actinomycetota bacterium | reverse complement strand
CCGGAGTCTTTGGTGTTGCGGCCGGAGTCTTTGGTGTTGCGGCCGGAGTCTTTGGTGTTGCGGCCGGAGTCTTTGGTGTTGCGGCCGCGCCGTTTCCGAGCTCGGCCCGCACACGCTCGGCCACCGCCTCATCGACGGATGAAGAGTGGCTCTTGGCAGGCTCCCCTATCTTCTCGAGGTGGGCGAGCACCTCCTTGGAGGTGACGCCCAGCTCCTTCGCTACCTCATGAACCCTCGGCTTAGCCATGCATCCCTTTCGTCATCTTCAGCAGATCTTCGTGCACGCCCGCGGCGAGCGGGCCCCTTACCCGAAGGGCTCTCGCCAGATTCCCCGACCTGCATGCCCGCTCGACGCAGGCCTCATCGAAACAGACATATGCGCCCCGCCCCGGTGCGGAACCGGTCGGGTCGACAGAGACGGTTCCATCGGCACCACGCGCCACCCGGATCAACCGCGCCCGAGTCTGTTCCTTCCTGCAACCTGTGCACGTCCGCACCGGACCTTCAGCCATATTAGCTACTCCGTCTTGGCCCCCTCGGGGACTTCCACCACTGCAGCCTCGTTGTTGCCGGCCACGGTTACCACCTCTGCTTCGCGCCGCACCTGCGAGTCCGACTTGATGTCCACGCGCAAACCGGTCAGCCGCGCCGCGAGCCGGGCATTCTGCCCCTCCTTGCCGATGGCAAGAGAGAGTTGATAGTCCGGAACGATGACCAAGGCGGTCTGTCCGTCGGCGTGAAGCTTGACTTCCTTGACCTTTGCCGGTGACAGAGCGTTCGCGACGAACTCGCTGGTATCCGGCGTCCATTTGACGATGTCGATCTTTTCCCCCCGTAGCTCGTTCATCACCATTCGGACGCGAGACCCCTTAGCACCCACACACGCGCCGACCGGGTCCACGTTCTTGTCGTGCGAGACGACCGCTATCTTGGAGCGGTGGCCGGGCTCCCGCGCCACCGACTTGATCTCGACAATGCCGTCCAGGATCTCGGGAACCTCTAGCTCGAAGAGCCGCTTGATCAATCCTGGATGTGTCCGGGACACGATGATCTGGGGGCCGCGCGCCGATCTGCGCACCTCGACGATGTAGGCCTTGAGACGGGAGCCGTGCTCGTAGCGCTCGTGGGGTATCTGCTCGGACGGAGGCATCAGCGCCTCGGTCTTGCCGAGATCCAGGATCGTGTAGCGATGGTCCTGTTGCTGGACGATGCCGGTGACTATGTCGCCCTCGCGGCCCGCATATTCGCCGAAGGTGATGTCTCTTTCCGCATCTCTGAGCTTCTGGAGCATCACTTGCTTGGCGGTCTGCGCCGCGATCCGGCCGAAGTCCTTGGGCGTGTCCTCCCACTCCTTCAGCATCGTGACCTCTTCGGTGTCCGGGTCGATCTCGATGTCCTGTGCGAACACCGTCAGAGCGCCGCTGTCCCGGTCGATGGTCGCGCGCGCCCCGCGCGTCTCGAGGTCGGCGTTCGTCATCCTCAGATAAGCCTGCGCCAGCGCCTTCTCCAACGCCTGTATGGAGGTCTCCAGCGTGACCCCGCGCTCTCTTTCGAGCTCTCTCAGTGAATCGATAGGGATGTCCATCCCGGTGTCCTTCCTCTGTCAGTGTTGCCGTCTAACCCCACTCGAAGATCGTGCGCGCCGAGCGCAGCTGGTCGTAGGGAACGTCCACCTCGCCGGAGCCCGTGTCGAGCTTGACCCGGTCCTCATTCGCGGCGGCGATGACCCCTTCGATCCGATGACTGTCCGCCGCCAGTCGCTCGTGCGTCTTGATCACTGCCTTGCGCCCGACGCAGCGCGCAAAGTGCTCCGGGGAGCGCAGCGTTCGCTCGAGCCCCGGTGACGAGACTTCGAGCGTGTATCTGCCTGGGATGGGGTCCCGCAGGTCCAAGCCGCGGGAGATCTCTTCGGAGACCTGTGCCACGGTGTCGAGGTCGACGCCCTGATCGCCCTCGACGAACACCCGCACCACCGCACGGCCCGGTCCGCCGCTCATCTCGACATCCCAGAGAGTGAGCGACCGGCGTCGGGCAACCGCCTCGGCGAGGTCTCTGACCTCCTCGAGCGTGCCCATCGATCCTCCGATCGCTGCGTCTCACAAATGAAGCCCCTCCATCGAGGGGCTTGACGTTCGAAACTTTTGCGTTATCCGTACGGCCGAGCGGTTCTTCAGAGTACCATCCGGAGCCTCATGGGAAAGAAGGCGCGCAAGCGCAGAACGAAGCGCAAGAACAAGGCCAACCACGGCAAGCGCCCCAACGCGGGACGGCGCTGAGAAGCTAGCTCCGCTTCGCCAGACGGGTTAGGCGGGCCGCATCCCGATCTGAAGAGGGACCTCCGCTCGCCGCGCGGCTCCCTTCCGAATCACAACCTCACCCTCGGCAGGCTCCCCCTCCGCTCGGATCTCGACGGCGAGGCGTTGTGCTTCCTCTAGAAGCGCGGATACCAAGCGATCGTGCGGCACCCACCCGATCTGCTTTCCCTTAGAGAAGAGCAAGCCCCTTCCCGGTCCGGCTGCGATCCCTATATCGGCGTCGCGCGCCTCGCCCGGTCCATTGACCTCGCACCCCATAACCGCGATCTGCATCGGGGGCAGGTCCATCTTCTCGATGGCAGCTTCCACCTCATTGGCAAGGGCGAAGACATCTAGCTCGGCCCGGCCGCAGGAAGGACACGCAACGAGATCGAACGTGTCCTGACGGAGACCCAGCGCATTAAGGATCTGCTTGCCGGCCTTGACCTCTTCTACGGGGTCTGCAGTGAGCGACACGCGGATCGTGTCACCTATGCCTTCCGCCAGCAGTGTGCCGATGCCGATCGCGGACTTGACGATCCCGGTCTTGGGAGTGCCAGCTTCGGTTACCCCGAGATGGAGAGGAACGTCGGTCCTTTGGGCCAGCATGCGGTAGGCGGCGATCATCTCGGCAACGTTCTGATGTTTGACCGACACTTTGATGTCCGTGAATCCGTGCTCCTCGAGCAAACCGATCTCGTAGAGAGCGCTCTCGACAAGCGCGTCGGCGGTAGGGCGTCCGTACTTCTCGATGAGCTTCTTGTCGAGGGAGCCCGCATTCACGCCGATCCTGATCGGTATGCCCCGCTCCTTCGCCGCCTCGGCTACCTCTTTGATGTGCTGAGGATTGCGCATGTTCCCCGGGTTGAGCCGAAGTCCGTGTACTCCAGCTTCGAGGGCAAGCATCGCCAACCGCACCGAGAAGTGGATATCGGCGATGATCGGAACGCCGCCCTCTGCAACTATCTGCGACAACGCACGTGCGTCGGCCTCGTGGGGCACGGCTACGCGCACGATGTCGGCCCCCTGGGTAGCAAGCTCGTGCACCTGGATGAGCGTGGCCTGCACGTCATCGGTCTTTGTAGTCGTCATCGACTGCACCGAGACGGGAGCGCCGCCGCCGATGGCAACACGGCCAACATGGATCTGGCGCGAGGCCCGGCGTTCGTAACTCGGTAAGGACATCAGAAACCCGGGTTGAGACGCGTACGCACGCGGGGAGCGCGGCGCGGCCCCAGATACAAGGCCCAGACGATTCCAGCGATCGCAAGACGCATGCGCAGGGCGCTAGTTCGATAGGTCATAGCGGAAGGTTGAGCGGACGGATTATGTCGAGATACAGCGACGCGAGGAAGATCACTACGAAGAATGAGATGACCGCCGCAGCCACAGGGATCAACTTACGCAGGTCGACGGTTCTGCGCGTGATCGACTCGTATGCCACCACTGCCAAGTGGCCTCCGTCGAGGGGAGGCAGCGGCAACAGATTCATGATGCCGAGAAAGATCGTCAATCCGACCAGCAGACCGATGAGATCGAGGTACTGGTGGTCCGCGACGGTCTGTCCCGCGATGCGACCGGCGCCGTAGATGCTGACGGGGCCCTGTCCCGGCCCCCTAGTGCCGTGTCCGCTCAGTGCCGACCACAGCTCGCCCGAAAAGATCGTGTGGAACAGGCCCCCCACCTGCTGCACCGAGTACTTCGTGTAATCCCATGTGAGGCCCGCCGAGTGTCGTGCCGCGGCGATGGGCCCGTACTTCTGATACATGAGCTGAGGCTGTACGCCGAGGTAACCGATCAGTTGCTCTCCGTGGCGCGGGGACCTGATGGTCTGGCCGGCAGGCGCGTAAGCCACTATGCGGTCACGCCCGGTGACGATGGCGCGGCCCAGTGGCACCGAAACGTCACGGCTGGTCCCGTGATGGAGGATCGAGAAGGTCACGTTGTCGCCGGGATGAAGCCTGATGTAGGCGCGGATCTGACTCCACTGGGTTACGCGTCTGCCGTCTATCCCAACGATGCGATCGCCGACCCCGAGGCCCAGGTTCGAAGCCGCGGTCGGTCGCCCCTGGAGCGTTTGCTGAACGAGGGCTACCTGGTTCGTCGCTTGTCCGTTGGGGAACCCGAGGACCATCGCGGCGATAAGCAGAGTGACGAACCCCAGGATGAAGTGAGTGCCGGAGCCCGCCACCAGGACCAGCGCACGCTGCCAGCGGGGCTTATTGGTGTAGGAGCGCGGCTCGTCGGCGGCATCGACCTGCTCGTACGGGTTCATACCGACGATCTTGACGAAACCACCGAGGGGTAGGGCCTTAACCCCGTACTCGGTCTCTCCTTTGGTGGTGGACCAAAGAGTGGGACCGAAGCCGAGGAAGAACTGGCTGGCCTTGAAGTGGAACAGCTTGGCGACAAGGAAGTGCCCGGACTCGTGGATCATCACCATGAGAAGGATCCACGCGATGAAAAGAATCACCCCGAGCGTCATGACACTCCCTCACGCACAATGGCTTCTTGTGCGCGGCGACGCGCCCAAGCGTCGACCGCGAGCACGGCATCGAGCTCGCCCACGTCCACGGGGGCGTGCGCTTCCAAGACGCTCTCGACCACCCGCGGTATCTCATCGAACGAGATCCGCCGCTCGAGGAAGGAGTGCACCGCCACTTCGTTGGCCGCGTTGAGGACCGCCGGATACGACCGCGCGCGCCGGCCCGCGTCGTAGGCAAGGTTCACCGATGGGAACCGATCGCCATCGACGGGCTCGAACGAAAGCGTGCCCACGGCAGCGAGATCAACCGTCGGGATGGCCGACGGGAAGCGGTCCCCACCGAGAGCCGCTTGGATCGGGATGCGCATATCCGGAGGAGCCGCCTGCAGGAGGGTTGTGCCGTCTCTCAGCTCGACCATCCCGTGAACGATGCTCTGGGGGTGGACCAAAACTGCGATGTCGACGTAGGGGAACCCGAACAGATGATGCGCTTCGATCACCTCGAGTCCTTTGTTCATCAATGTTGCGGAGTCCACAGTTATCTTCGGTCCCATCGACCAGGTTGGATGGGCCAGCGCTTCGTCCGGGGTCACATCGCTCATATCGCGTCGCTCGCGGAAGGGTCCTCCCGAAGCGGTGAGCACGATGCGTGCGACGGCGTCCCGATCGAGGTTGACTAGAACCTGAGCGAGAGCGGCGTGCTCGGAGTCGACAGGAACGATGGAGCCGCCTCCTCGCTTGGCGGCTGCGAGACACGCCTCTCCTCCGGCGACCAGACTCTCTTTGTTGGCGAGGGCCAGGATCTTGCCGGCCTCCAGAGCCCCGATCGACGCCGCGAGCCCGGCCGCCCCGACGATGGCGTTCAGAACGATGTCTGCCTCGGGGAGGGCCGCCAGGTCGATCGCAGCGGCGGCGCCCAGGCCCGTGGCCACGCTCTCGAACCCACTCGCTTGCTCCGCGAGAGCATCTCCATCCGCGCCCGCGCCCAAGCCCACCAGCTGGAACCGGTGGGGGTTCGCTCGGATCACATCGAGGGCTTGGCACCCGATGGAACCGGTCGACCCGAGGACGACGATGCGGCGGTGGGGGCCGTGGATCTCAGGCATGCCCTTCGATTGTCACACGCCGGTATGTCCTTCTCGCTAAGAAAGTATGAAGCGCAGATAGAGGAAAACCGCAGGAGCGCAGAACAAGATGGCGTCGAGCCGGTCGAGCATCCCGCCGTGGCCGGGAAGGAGCGTCCCCGAGTCCTTGATGCCTAGCTCTCTCTTGACCATGGACTCGACCAGATCCCCGAGGGGGGCAAGGACGGCGACGATGGCGCCCAGTCCGGCAGCCTCCAGTAGGTCGAGCTTCGTCCCCAGCGGGATCAAGACCAGCGCCACGATCAGCGCGCCGGCAACGCCTCCGGCAACTCCTTCCCAAGTCTTGGAAGGCGAGATCGCTGGTGCCATCTTGTGGCTGCCGAAACCGGTTCCAACGAAGTAAGCGGCGATGTCGTCGCCCGCGGCGATCAGCATGAACCCGATGAGGAGCCTCAGCCCCTCCGACGGCAGCGCCAGAACGGACACCGCGCCGGCTCCCCCGCCGCCGATCCACGCCAAAGCCAGCACCGTCCATGCCACATCATCGACAACCGTCGCGCGGCGGCGAGCGAGGAGGGCGAGGAGTAAACACCCCGCGGGGGCCGCGGCAGCGACGGCGAGGAACCAATCCGGGCGCCGCAGATAGGCAGAGACCAGAAGACCCAGGCAGCAAGCCAGGCCGAAGACCCGCGGTGGCCGCCGTCCTTTGCGGTGGATCGCGTCGAGCAGCTCGAAGAAAGCGAAGAGGATGACGATCGCGGCAAGAACGAAGAACGCCACCCGGCCCAAGAGATAGCAAACGATGACAAGGCCGAGCAGGAACAGAGAGGTAGCCACCGCCTGCGCCAGCGACCGGCCAACCTTGTCGGCCACTTACGCCTCCCTAACCGCTAAACCTCGGAAAGCTCAGCTTCCTTGCGTTTCAGGTTCTCGTCCACTTCTTCGACATAGCGGTCGGTCAGCTTCTGCAGGACGCTCTCGGCCCCCCGCTCCTCGTCCTCGCCGATGACCGCATCCTTCTTGAGGCGTTCGAGCTCTTGTTTCGCGTGGCGGCGCACGCCTCGGACTGCAACCCGCCCCTCCTCGGCGCGCACGTGGGCGACCTTGACCAATTCCTTGCGGCGATCTTCGGTCAGCTGCGGAAAGGCCAACCGAACAACCGAGCCGTCATTGTTCGGTGTGATGCCCAGATCCGACTGCTGGATCGCCTTCTCGATCGCGCCCACGAAGCTCTTGTCGTAAGGGGAGATGACAAGCAAGCGAGGCTCGGGCACCGATAGGTTTGCGATCTGATTCAGCGGTGTGGGTGTTCCGTAGTAGTCGACGTTGATCCGGTTGAGCAACGAGGGCGTGGCGCGTCCGGAGCGGATCGAAGCCAGCTCCTCCCGGTTGACGGACACTGCCCTTTTCATCTTCTCTTCAGCGTCGTGCAGAACGCCATTTTTGTCGGTGGCCACGTTGCCTCCTATTCGGTCCCGCCTGAGTGCACGAGGGTGCCAACCTCCTCGCCGTTCAACACACGGGCGATGTTTCCTGCCTTCATATTGAAAACGATGATGGGCAACTGGTTGTCCATGCACAGTGAGATGGCAGTCGAGTCCATGACTTTCAGACCGCGGTTTAGAACCTCGATGTACGGAAGCGAGTGGAACAACTGTGCATCGGGATTGGTGATGGGATCGGAGTCATAGACGCCGTCCACTCGGGTCCCTTTCAGGATGGCCTCGGCTCCGATCTCCAATGCTCTGAGCGCGGCCGTAGTGTCGGTAGAGAAGTACGGATTGCCGGTGCCGCCCGCAAAGATGACCACGCGGCCTTTCTCGAGGTGACGTAGAGCCCTGCGCCGGATGTACGGCTCCGCCAGCTCCTGCATCCAGATTGCGGTTTGGACGCGGGTTTCAACCCCTTCGCGTTCCAGCGCGTCCTGCATCGCTAGTGCGTTGATGACCGTTGCGAGCATCCCCATGTAGTCGGCAGAAGTCCGGTCGGTTCCCTGGGCCGAAGCCGACAGTCCCCGGATGATGTTCCCGCCGCCGATCACCAGAGACAGTTGGGTGCCGACGTTCTTGGCCTCGGAGATCTGACGAGCGATGGAGCCCACGATCCGGGGGTCGATGCCGAAACCATGCTCGGGGTCGGCGAACGCCTCGCCAGAGAGCTTTAGCAGTACCCGGCTGTACTTGGGGGCAACGCCCACTCCGTCCGCCATGTGGGCTAGGCCTCGAAGCCTTCCCCAACCCGGATCCGGCAGAACCGCCCGACGGTCACGTTCTCGCCCATCAGCGACTTCGCTTCATCGAGAAGGACCGAGATCGTCTTGCTCTTGTCCTGGATCCATTCCTGATCCATCAAGACCCGATCCTTGTAGAACGATTCGAGCTTGCCTGAGACGATCTTCTCGACGACGTTCTCAGGCTTGCCGGAGTCCTTCGCCTGCTTCGCGTAGATCGCGGACTCGTCGTCGATGATGCTCTGTGGCACCTCGTCACGCGCCTTCCACGAAGGGTCCGCGAACGATATGTGCATGGCGACGTCCTTGGCCAATCGTTCGAACCCCTCTGTCTTGGCAACAAAGTCAGTCTCACAGTTGAGCTCCAGCATCACTCCCAGCTTTGGCGGGAAGTTGGGATCTGGCCGATGCAGGTACGTGTACACGATCCCTTCAGACGCGGTCCGTCCTGAGCGCTTTGCAGCATCGGCGAGCCCCTTCTCACGAAGGATCCTCTTCGCCGCGTCGAGGTCGCCGCCCGCTTCGGCGAGCGCCCTCTTGCAATCCATCATCCCCGCGCCCGTGGCGTCGCGGAGGGCCTTTACATCCTGTGCACTTATCTCTGCCATATCGCTACCTTCCTCACGGTCCGTTCGTTACTTCGCTGGGGTTGCGGCCTGCGCGTCCGTTTCCCGGGGGTGCGAGGCATCCCCCGGCTCGTCACCGGCAGTGGGCTCGCGGGGTGCGGCGGGAGCGGTCGCCGCTTGCTCTTGGGCCTCGAGCTCGAGCTCCCATTCAGCCTTCGGCTCGGCCGCGGCGCCGGGCAGGATCTGAGCCGGAGGCTGCGGCGCGGCCCCCCCAACCTCCGCTTGCTGCATCTCCGGTGGCCGCATCGACTTACCTTCGATGACTGCATCGGCAATGATGCGCGTCAGAAGCATCCCCGAGCGGATCGCGTCGTCGTTACCCGGAATCGCGTAATCGACATCGTCCGGGTCGCAGTTGGTATCGAGCACCGCGACGATAGGAACGCCGAGCTTCTTGGCCTCCTTGACCGCGATCTCTTCCTTCTTCGTGTCGAGGATGTAGACGGCGTCGGGAGTCTTGTCGAGGTGACGCAACCCCGAGAGGTTGCGCTGGAGCTTCTCGTGCTCGCGGCGCAACTTGAGAGCCTCTTTCTTCGGCAATCCCTCGATGGAGCCGGTCGAGATCATCTCTTCGAGCTCGCGCATGCGCCGGATCCGTTCGTGCATCGTGCGGAAGTTCGTCAGCATCCCGCCCAGCCACCGGAAGTTCACGTACGGCATCCCGCACCGCTCGGCTTGCTCCTTCACGGTTTCCTGAACCTGGCGCTTCGTGGCAACGAACAGGATGGTTCCGCCGCCCGCGACCCTGTCCCGCACGAATGTGTATGCCTTCTCGATACCGGACATGGTCTGCTGGAGATCGAGTATGTAGATGCCGTTGCGCTCGGCAAAGATGTAACGCTTCATCTTCGGATTCCAACGCCGCTTCTGATGGCCGAAATGGACCCCAGCCTCGAGCAGCTGCCGCATGGTGACGACAGGCATGGTGCAACCTCCTTCGGTTTTTACCCTCCGCCCGTCGACCCGGTGCTACAAAGGTGGGACCGAAACCCTCGGGCGAGCGCGCCGCTCGAGGGGGACGAGCGTGTGAATTTTGTGGAGCCGTCAGAGGCTATCAGACGCCGGCGGCGCTCCCGAGCGTCACGCCGATCGAGTGGCCTGCACGACAGGCCACAGCCCTACGCTGACTGAGTGGCCTGCACGATCTTGCCACGGAGGGCGAGGACCGCTTTGGTGTGCATCTGGGAGATGCGCGACTCGGTCACGTGCAGGACCTTGCCGATCTGGGCGAGAGTGAGGCCCTCGTAGTAGTAGAGGGTCACGACGATCTTCTCCCTTTCCGGGAGCTTGTTGATAGCCGTGGTCAGGATGCCCTTCATCTCCTCGGACTCAAACGCGTCCATAGGACTGGTTGCCTTCGTGTCTTCCAGCGTCTCGACCAAGGACAGACGGTCGCCCTTCTCTCCGTCGACGGATAGGAGCTGGTCGAGGGCGACGAGTGAGATCGTGGACAACTGGCTGTAGATGTGACCGAGCTCGGCATCCGAGACTCCGAGCTCCCCGGCGATCTCTTGATCAGAGGGCGGCCGCTTCAACTTGTTCTCCAGGTTGGTGTACGCCTTTTCCACTTCGCGCGCTTTGAAGCGGACCGAACGAGGCACCCAGTCGATAGCGCGGAGCTCGTCGATGATCGCCCCGCGAATGCGGCTGATCGCGTAGGTCTCGAACTTGATATTGCGTTCGATGTCGTATTTCTTAATAGCATCGATCAACCCAAAGATCCCGTAGGAGATGAGGTCTGCCTGCTCGATGTTCGCGGGAAGACCAACGGCGACACGGCCGGCGACGTACTTAACCAGAGGCGAGTAATGAAGGATCAATCGGTCGCGGGCGTCCGGCGACGCGTCGCTCTTGTAATTGCGCCACGCGGCGTCGAGAGCGTCCTCTGCCGGGTTCCGTCCTAACGGAACAGGAGTAGGCGGCTCACGCTCGGGGGTGACTCTGCTCATACACGGCCCTCAATCTCTCACTCGAGACATGGGTATAGATCTGTGTGGTGGCAAGACTGTCATGACCCAGGAGCTCTTGCACCGCTCGGAGATCCGCCCCGCCGTCCAGCATATGAGTTGCGAACGAATGGCGGAGGGCATGGGGGCTCGCGTGCTTCATTCCCTCGCCCCGGAGGTACTTCTCGAGCAGCGATCGAACGCTCCGCGCGCCGAGGCGCCCGCCTCGCGAGTTGATGAATACTGCATTCTCGGTTGCTTGCTTTGAACGCTCCAACAGCTGGGGACGAGCGTCGCTCACATACAACTCGAGGATCCTGGAGCCGGGTTGGCTGACCGGAAGCTGCCGCTGCTTGCGGCCCTTCCCAAGGACGCGCACGGTTCGCGATCCAAAGTCGACGTCTTCGAGGTCCAGCCCGCAGAGCTCGCCGACTCTGAGGCCCGACCCATAAAGCAGTTCAAGCACTGCTCGGTCTCTTACTCCGATCGGGTCGTCCAAGGGAGGAAGTTCGCAGAGCGCAGCTGCGTCGGATGCCTTCAGGACTCTGGGAAGCGGCCGGTCGAGCTTTGGCACCTTCAATCCGAGCGACGGGTCCGCAGCGACGATCCTCTGGACGGCTGCCCACCGCAAGAAGGCACGCACCGCGCTTGCCTTACGGGCTATCGAACGCCGGGCTAAGCGGCGCTCACTGAGGAACGACACGTACCGGCGCAAGAGTTTGCGGTCGATATCTTCCATCTTCGACACGCCGGAGCGATCCACCCAGTCTGCGAACTGGGCCAGGTCCCCCGCGTACGCAGTCAGTGTGTGCCCCGACAGATCGCGCTCAGCACGGGCGGAGCGAAGAAAGGAAGCAGCAGCACTGACGATCGTCACTGGGTCCTCTCCCGGGCTGGGCTCATCGCGAGGGCCTGTAACTGCCTCCGCGGGGTGCCAGTTCTCCCTGTCAGGATGCAGTTGCGTGTTGAAGGTGTCAACTATCGGGCTCCCCGGCCGACCCAACGGCCACTTTGTGACCCGTCGACACCCAGAAGTTGAAGGTTGGCCAGCCCAGACAGCGAGCCTCCTCGAGGATCGCAACCCATTGCGGTCTCTTCAACCTGTGGTCCATGTGGTACGTACGGTCCACGCATGGACTGCATGGACTGCATGGACTGCATGGACTGCATGGACTGCATGGACTGCATGGACTGCATGGACTGCATGGACTGCATGGACTGCATGGACTGCATGGACTG
>JAXDJR010000109.1:0-12777 GCA_034667545.1 Actinomycetota bacterium | reverse complement strand
AAAGATCGAGGCCACCGGGATGTCGGTATTCGCCACCGACACGATCATGCGAAACGACCGCGACTCGAAAGAGCTGGCAGGCTCCCTGCTTCAGCTGTGAACGAGATCCGCATCATCCCGATCGAAGGGGTGCCAGAAGTCGGCGCCGGTGACGATCTCGGCGAGCTGCTCTTCGCTGCGCTCCCCGAGCCGCTGCAGGAAAGAGACGTGATCGTAGTTACACAGAAGGTCGTCTCCAAGGCTGAGGGCCGAGTCATCGCCGACAGCGACCGGCACCAGGCTGCACTGGCCGAATCCACACGAGTGCTGCGACGGTCGGGGGACATGACCATCTCGGAGACCCGGCACGGTTTCGTGTGCGCCAACGCGGGCGTCGACGCATCGAACGTGGCAGAAGGGACGGTCGTCTTACTTCCCCTCGATCCGGACCTGTCGGCCCGTCGCTTGCGAGCGCAGTTGCAACACCGCAGCGGAGTGGAGCTGGCGGTGATAGTCAGCGACACCTTCGGGCGCGCATGGCGGCGCGGTCAAACGGACGTGGCGATAGGAGTGGCGGGCGTCGAGTCCTTCCTCGATTACAGGGGTACGAGCGACGTCTTCGGGCGCGAATTGAGCGCCACGCAGATCGCCGTCGTCGACGAGTTGGCGGGAGCCGCCGAGATGGTGATGGGTAAGGCTGAGACGATCTGCGCGGCGATCGTGCGGGGCGCTCGGATCAACTTTGGGACGGGGTCGGCAGCTGAATTAGTGCGGCCCCACAAGGAAGATCTATTTCGCTGACCTGTTAGCTTCGAGAGGGTGAGTAAGAAACTCGAAGAGAAGCAGCGCAGGCGGCTCGCAGAGCAGCGAAAGAAGGAACAAGAGCGCAAGGCCGCCCAGCGCAGGAACCTGATCACCATGGGGGTCGCCGGTCTCGTAGCGATCCTCGTGGTGGCGTTGATCGTGCAGCAACGCAATGGCTCCTCCGCCGCCGCCACTCAAGATTACGGGGTCTCTGCAACCCAAGCGGGTTGTCTGACGGTGCAGCACCCCAAGCCTCTACCAGGCATCCATATAGGGCTGGGTCAACACCACAGGGCGTATGACTCCATCCCCCCCACCTCCGGACCTCACTACCCTCCACCGATCGCTCCGATCGATCCCGGCTTCTACTCCACCGCTCAGACGCCCGAGAAGGTCGTGCACAACCTCGAGCACGGCAACATCGTCATCTGGTACAACCCCAGCGCGCCGGAACAAGTCAAGTCGGATATCCGCTCGGCAGTGAACGAGGTGCCGAACTACACGCTAGCGACCCCGTACAACAACATGAAGCCCGGCTACAACATCGCCATCACAGCCTGGGCCCAGCTGCAATATTGCAAGCAGGTATCAAAGCAAGTAATAGATGACTTCCGCACGAAGTATCAAGGCAGAGGAGCATCGACGGAAGAAGGCCTTTCGCCCACCTTCACGCCGACGCCCTAAAGGGCGGCTTCTCACGCTCAGCGGGCCGCGTAAAGAAGCGCAAGATCAGCCGCCGGCGAGACGCTGGTCGCTTAAGGCGAGTACCTGCCTACGAAGGGACCGCAAAGAACCTTCCGGCCCCCAAGTGCCGACAAGATCCTGGTCGGCAACCCACTCCCATAGTCAAAAGGTGGAGTTTTTCTGCTTGCAGCAGGAAGTCCGTCAACGTCCCGTAGAAAGCTGGCCGGCATTGTCTGGAACAGCACAAGGAAATGACCCTGCTCGTGAAGGTGGCGAGCCACTGACACGATCCAGTTCTCCGATCCCAGAAGACTCTTCGGCCACAACCAGTCAGTAGGGAAAGGATTGTGAAGGTCAAGGAGGCTGTACATGGCGGGGTTATCCGGAAACACGGCAGTATTGGGTTCGTTGTAACGCTGGGTACAGCCGGCATATTCGCGTAGGTAGGTTGCGGTGACAGGCCCCGTTCTTATGCCGCCGAACTCAGGAGAAACTGAACTCAATGAGGCTGACAGACGAGGCGCTGAAACGTCAAAGTAAGGCGAATCTCTTCGCTCTGTCACGAAGATCGCGGCGAACATAACCAACAGCAGGATCGACCACCGTCTGATCACCGGGCGGGAACCGGCCTTCACATGGACGAGAGCTTGGGTCACGAGAAACAGCCAGATTGCGCCGCCAACCAGGTCTGGCACTGCAAAGCCGAATGAAAGGGTAACCATCCAACTCAGGAACAAAAGAATGAGGCCGGTGAAGTCGATCGTGCGCGTACACAAGAACTCAATCATCAAAAAGACGATCAAACTCCACATCGCAGTCAGGCCCCAGGTCCTGACCGCGAGGCCAACGGGGCCGAAGAACACAATCGCGGTCACGATCGCTATGTACGCGCCGATGACTACCAGCGAACGATTTTCAGAACCTCCTTCGCTGCCGCGAACCCGAGTCAACATCCACCAGAGAAGACACGCTTGGGCTGCCAGGGCGGCGCCTACGAGGAGTGCGGCGCGACCGTCGTATGCAGAGACGAGTTGTTGCCCCCATTCGTGCAACGGCGGAGAAGTGAGTTGGGTCAACATGTGACCCCATCCGCCTTCGAGGGAGATATAGGCAACGTAGATCGCTGAGGGGGACGCGGCAGCGAGGGCTGCGAAGAACCAGTCCGTGCGAGCCCACGATCGCGGGAGTTCCTTCCAAAGCCATAGGGCCCCGAGAAGCGGAGCCAAACCAAAGCTTTGCTTTACTGTGGCGGCCGCTCCGAGGACGAAGAATGCAAGAAGAACCAAGTTCTTCCTGTCGCCGCGGCTGCCAGTTCGTACGAGCGCGAGCCCTATCGCGATCAACAAGATGCCGTCAGTCGTGTACCAGCTCATGAGGGGGAAGACATTGAGATTCACGAGAAAAGCGATCGTGGCGAGAGCTGCTACCGAAGGATGCCAGCGCCAGGGCGGTCGATCGATGATGAAGACGGAAAGAAACAGCGAGTAAAGCAAGATCTCAGTCAACCCAACCACTCGAACCGCAATCATCCTCGGCAGAGGCAGGGCAAGGTCGATCAAATGCAGATAGGCGGAAAGATCCGGTCGCGGTGAGATGAAATCGCGGTGCGGCACTTGGCCCAAGAGGATGCGATGCGACTGCGAGAGAAGATAGCCGTCATCCGTTGGGTTGTAGCCGAGCTTGCCCGCAACCAGGAAAACAGCGCCGGCCACGAGGAAGGGCCACAACACCGAGCAAAGAACCCTCACCAGTTTGTGCGGCAGAAGCTTCTCGGAAGCAGAACGCTTTACGGAGACCTCCACGAGGGGCTAGCTCTGACCAGATGGATCCAGAACCAGGTTTGCTTCTGCCGTCTCCCGATAGGTCCGTCCACAAGAGCAGCGAAGAGTTACATCGAGGCGAAGGCCGCAGATGCAAATCCAGCCGTGTCTGCGCGCCGGATTGCCGTATGAAAGCGCAAATGAAGCAACGTCCGAAGTCACAACACTTCCAGCCCCGATGAAGGAGTGCTCGCCGATGACGATGCCACAGACCACTGTGCTGTTGGCTCCGACAGTCGCTCCCCGGCGCACCAACGTCTTGGCAAGCTCCCCAGTCTGCTTTTTTATGGCCGCTCTGGGGTTCGGGTCGTTTGTGAAGACGACGTTTGGTCCCAGGAAGACATCATCTTCGATCGTCACTCCATCCCACAGAAGAACGTTGTTCTTGACGGTGACTCCATCGCCCACGACGGCGCCTGATTCGATAAAAGCGTGGTCGCAGATGTTGCACCGCTCGCCCACCGCGGCCCCCTGCATCACGTGCGAGAACGCCCACACGCGGGTACCGGCTCCAATCGAGTTGGATTCACACAAGGCCTGGGGATGGATGTACGGCGGATCCAGATCCGTCACGCGATCACGTTGACAAGCTCTGTGACTACGCGTTGCTGCTGTTCCTCGCTGATCCCTGGAGAAAGGGGGAGAGACAAGATCTCCTTGGCAGCTGTCTCTGCAACGGGGAAATCGCCCTCCCCGTATCCCAGGGACCTGAATGCTTGCTGAAGATGGATGGGGGTTGGATAGTGCACTGCCGCCCCGATGCCCGCTTCGTTAAGCCGTCTGAGAACCTCGTCGCGGTTCTGCACTCTGACGACATACACGTACCACACGTGGTGATTGTTCGAGAGCTCGGGCACCCGTACGACATCTGGGTAAGGCTCGAGCAACCGGTCGTACAGACGGGCGGCTTGGCGACGTTCCTCATTCCACTCCGCAAGGTGACCCAGCTTCATCAGCAGCACGGCAGCTTGCACAGGATCGAGCCTCGAGTTGAACCCCATCAATGGGTGGACGTTCTTGTCCTCACCTCCGTAATTGCGAAGCGCCCGGAGGCTCTCGGCAAACTCCTTGGATCGGGTCAAGACGGCTCCCGCGTCTCCGTACGCCCCCAGGTTCTTGCTGGGATAAAAGCTCATCGCCGCAGCTACTCCAAAACTCCCTGCGCTACGCCCAAACCGTGTGGCACCTTGCGCCTGGGCGGCATCCTCGATCATCGTGACTTCCGATCCCACTTCCGCCTCAACGAGCTCTACCGGGGCAAGCTGGCCGAATAGATGAACCGGGATCACGGCTCGGGTCTCGCCGTTAGCCGCCTGCCGGACGCCTATGGGGTCGATCAGCAGCGTTCGTTCATCGACATCAACGAGCACCGGGCGCGCTCCGGCACGTACAACCGCAAAGGCGGTGGCAACGAAGGAATTGGTGGGGAGAATGACTTCGTCGCCAGGCCCCACATCGGCGGCTCGCAGACAGAGCTCGATCGCATCAGTCCCGTTGGCTACTCCGATGCAATAGCGGATGCCGCAGAACTCTGCAAATGCCTCCTCAAAACGAGCCACGGTGGGACCACCTATGAATGAGGTGGTCTCTATGATCTGCTGCCATTCAGCAGCAAGGTCCTCGGCGATCGCCCGATGCTGATAGGCGAGATCGACTAACGGCACGTCGACATTGATCTCTGCCTTCATGCAACGGGCTCCTCTCGGCCGTGATTACCAGCGGAACGCTGGATCGCTTCGAGAACCTTGAGGACTGCAACTCCTTCGGCACCACCCGTGACCGGTTGGCGGCTCTGTTCGATGCAGTCGAGGAAGTGGTCGCACTCATCTCGCAGTGGTTCGCCTAGTTCGACACGCGGGATACGGATATCGCCTTCGCGGACGTTCGATCGGAAGGAGGCGAACGTATCTATGTACTCGGAAATGTCCCGCTCTTCCACAACGCCCTTGTCGTATAGGCGAAGGGGCTCGAGGAGATTCATGTCATCGAGAGTCAGCATCGCCCTATCTCCCACCACTGTGATGTCCCTTGCTTTCCTCGGATTCAGCCAGGAGACGTGCAGGTTTACAAGGATGTCTTCCGGATAGCGCAGGGTTGCGAAAACGGCATCGTCCAAGCCGGCATTTATCCAACTCCCGCCAACCGCCGAGGCACTCAGCGGCTGATCGTCGAACCAGTAGTTGGCAATGGAGATGTCATGAGCCGCCAGATCCCAGGCCGCGTTGACATCCCTGCGGATCGGGCCGAGATTAGTGCGCACCATCGCCGCATAGAAGATTCGACCAAGGTTGCCTGCGGAGATCTGTTCCTTCACTCTCTGCACCCCATGATTGAAGCGAAAGAGGTGGCCCACCATCAAGACCCGGTCCGCGGCGTCAGCTTGCCGGCACAGTTCTTCGGCTTGCTCGCTGGTTAAGGCTAGCGGCTTCTCGACTAAGACGTGTTTGCCTGACTGAAGAGCTGCTTTCGCCAACTCGAAGTGAGTCGAGGTGGGCGTTGCGACTACGACCGCCTCGACGCTCTCGTCGGAAAACACAGCCGTTGCATCGGGGGCCAGGTGAATGTCGGGGAACCTATGGCCCACCAACTCCAATCTAGCTGGCTGGGCGTCAACTACTGAGGCAACAACGCTGCGCGGAGGATTATGGAAGTTCCTGACGAGATTCGGCCCCCATTCTCCAACGCCAACCACTGCAACTTTGATCGGCGTCATCTCTTGAGACCAAGGCCCAGATAGAAGATGGGACTGAGAAGACGCCACCAATCGGTCATCGGATCCATCTTCGTCTGCCCCAGCGCCTTGGCCGGATAGATCTTGGTGACCGGTACCTCCAACACTCGGTAACCCAACCTGATCGCCTTCAGGTAGAGATAGGGCTCCAATTCGTATCGGGCAAGCCAATCTTGATCCAGGTTGATCCGCGGGTCCTTCAGGATCGCCATCGATGTGGCCCGGAAACCGTTAGTTGAGTCGGTGGTCTTTCGCCTTGCCACGAGAGAGAACAACAACGGATGCAGTCGCGTCGCGACTTTCCGATACGCCGGCATCGGACCGAAGGAAGGTTTGTCGGCAAGAAATCGGGAGCCCTGCACAAGATCCGCCCGATCCTCCACGATCGGATCGAGCAGCTTCGGGATCTCGTCGGGTGAATCTTTGTTGTTTCCTGCAATGACTACGGCGATGTCATAACCATTGTCCATTGAGAATCTGTACCCAGTCCGAATGGCGACACCGACACCCAGGGTCCGGCCCAGCGATACAACCGTCGCGCCGAGGCCGGAAGCAACCTCTGTGGAGCTGTCGTCGGATCCATCATCGACGACCAACACCTCGTCAACAACGTCTCGAGGGATGCGCTCGATGACCGATCCGATCTTCAGCTCCTCGTTCCATACCGGGGCGATCAGCAGTATTCGAGATCCCCTATACATCGAGTGACCGCGATTCGATCACCGATCGGAAAGGGTTACGCATACCAAGCTCGGTAACGAAGCCTCAACATGTTAAGGAGCATGCTCACAAGAACAGCCTAGGTGGAGTTGCTGGATTCACGAAGCAGTACAAGGATGTGTGCGCCGCCTTGAACGGTGACAAGTCATCATGCAGCAACGACAATCATTGGGTGGAAACCGATCCTACGTTTCAGCCCCCACCTCAAGTCGCGCAAGTCTCCCCTGTCCGGCGAAGAGGGCTTGAAGTAGTCGTGTTGCTGCTCCTGCTTTTGGCATTCCGAACGCTGGCTATGTCCTGGGCGGATGCGAAAGATCAACATCCCTCGACCGACGACTTCACGGCTGATTACGTATCAGCTCGAGCTTTCGATCATGGCGCAAATGCCTATGGTGAACTGCTCCCTCTAGCTCGCCGGTATCTCGATAGTCGACAGGGCGTCAGTTCCTTCATCGGCGACGTGAACCGGAGGAACCCCCACCCACCTGCCTATCTTCTAATGGTGGCTCCCCTGGCAGAATTGCCTTACGCGTTCGCCCGGAACATCTGGCTCATCCTGATGGCGATCAGCGTTGCATCCGCAATGGGAATCGTGGCCATCACCAGCGGGGCCAGTCGCATGACCGCTGCCGCGGTCGCGCTGGGCAGCCTGGCTTTGCCTCCCGTGGTCTTCGATCTGAAGCTTGGTGGAGCCGATGTCTTGGTCCTTCTAGCTGTCGTCATCGCGTGGCAGCAGATTGGGAAAGGTCGAGAGGTATTCGCAGGTGTCGCGTTGGGCGCAGCCTCCGCTCTGAAGTTGTATCCGCTGTTCCTCGTGATCCCTCTCTTGCGGCGACGGAATGTGAAAGCTGTCTTTGCCCAAGTCAGCACTACGGCCATCGTTACCGCAGTGGCCGGCCTGGCTTTGGGGTTCTCAACGACAGTGCACTTCTTGTCGAAAGCGATGCCTGCCAACACACGTTATTGGCTGACGGATCCCCATAACTTCGCTTTGGTTGCGGTTCCATTCCGATGGCTCACACGCTCGAACTGGAATATCGGCAGCGTAGACGCACCGTTGCTGGCAAATACGCTCGCCGTTGGGCTGGTGATCCTTTGCCTTGCGGCCGCTCTCGCGACTCCCGCCCGTCAATCGGAGGACCTGCTGTGGGCAACGACCCCGTGGATGCTACTGATCTCTCCTCTCTTCTGGTACCAGTACACGGTTCTGGTGTTGCCATTGATCTATCTCATTCTCAGGAATCACTTCATCCGTAGAAGCGTCCCACAATGGCCGGTAGCTCTCGCGATCGGCCTGCTCTTGATGTGGACGCTGGAGAGTTCGCCGCCAGGAACCCACCATTCGGTCCTTGACCTAGCTCTCGTGTTTGCCCTGCCCGCATACGGAGTCATCATCCTGGGGCTATCGGAATGGGGCCGCTCCCCCAAAGACTTGCAGGCGATGTCAGAGCTGGCAGCTGAAGCTTCGGCTTCCTAGCGCTGGGCGTGGTGGTATTCGGGCACGGCGACAGGCTGTTCAGGCGGCTCCTCGGAGGTGAGCGACCGCCCACGACCCTCAAGCCAATCGATGCCAAAGAAAGTAATCGCGGGGCCGAAGGCTCGCAATGAATTGATCGCAGTGAATATCACGGGATAGCTGAGGAAGGGAACGATCAAGGCGAAGGGAAGCGCCGCGATCATCACCGGCGTGCGCTTACGCCACCAACGGAAGATCACTACGCCCGCGGCTGGAAGAAGACCCAGTCCCACAGCGGCATCGGACCAAAGGCGATGTTGCAACCAGCCGGGTACTGCATGTATGTATCCGAAGAACGGCAGTGTGAATTCCACGACACTCGATCCAGAGGAGCCCAAGCGAAGGATTGCGTACACCATCCAAAGAATCAGAGCGGCCGTTGGAATGGCGACGTACAGGAACCGGCGAAGACGCGGTACGAGCGGGGTAGATAATGCCAACGCGATCATCGGCAACAAAGCAGGTTGCTTGGCAAGCACCGCCACAACGCCCGCGGCAGCCGCCCAACCGATACGACCACGGATAAACAGATAGACGGAAGCCACCAACGCGGCAAGCGACATCGCGTCACTGAGGTCAAGGAGCATCGCAAGCGCAACCACTGGCGAGGCAACGAAGAAGACCGAGGCCATCGGCGGCGCGCGAACGTGCAATGCGAGCAAGCAACTGAAGTAGGCCCCAAAGGCGATGACGATCAGATTGGTGATCAACAGACCAACCAACAGGCCCTTCTTGCCTAGCAGACCCCACGGAGCCGCCGCCGCCGGGTAAGCGATCCGGGCCGCTCTATAAACCGGTCGGTCGAGCAAGGCGATATCACGTTGAGGCTCCAGCAACAACGGGTCTTGCGCCAGCACCCAGAACTCGCGGCCGTCGTGGCTAAAGTCACCGGCTACAACGGCGTCCGGGCCGAGTATGCGGCGGATCTGCTTGAAAGTGGGCACGTAAGTGTCATGACGACCCACATGAAGGAACCATCCCGGCCCCCTTGATACAAGGATCGGCCCGACAAGCAAGCTATAGCCGATCACCGCCAGTAGCGCGCAGGTCAGCGGAGCAAGCGAGCGCTCTTTTTTATCGCGCAAATCGCTCCTTAGTGGTTAGCTGAACGAATCATGGGAACTCGATCTTGCTGAAAACCAGCATCAGCCTTGTCGTTCCTCTTTTCAACGAGCAGGATCGATTCTCCGAAACCGCCGACGAGACAGTTCGTTTCATTGCGCGCTGGGGTCCGCAGAGCGAGGTCATCTGGGTGGACGACGGAAGCAGCGATCGAACCGTTGAGACGGTCGAGGCGTATATCGCGTTGGGGCACAACGTCGAGACGAAGCTGTTGCGGATCCCACATCGAGGTAAGGGAGCCGCCGTTCGAGCAGGTCTGTTGAGCGCCCGTTGTTCGTTCGGAGCGTTCTGCGATGTCGACCTGGCGACTCCCCTCGACGACATCGCCGGCCTGATCGACATCTGTGAACGGGACGGGGGTCTCGTGATCGGCTCGCGCGCTCTGCCCACAAGCAATGTGCTCGAACACGAGAGCTTTCTGCGGGAGCAACTGGGGCGCGCCTACAACCGCGTGGTGCGGGCGTTTCTGACCCCCGGCATCTTCGACACGCAATGCGGAGCCAAGGCCGCGCGTAACGACGTGTGGGTCCAACTTCTATCGATGTGCCGGGAAGATGGCTTTGCCGCTGACGTCGAGATGATCGCCGTGGCCATGGCCAGTGAGGTTCCAGTCTGGGAGATCGGAGTGCGCTGGGCTCACGACAACCGTTCACGGGTGCACGTGTGGAAGGACGGGATATCGATGCTGACTTCACTCCTCAGGATCTGGCGGCGCACCAGGGTGATGGGCGACAAGACTCGATTTTTACTATATAAGTAGAACATCACTTTTGCGCCGCAGGCCCAGGCGGGAGTCACGGCGCTCGACTCGGGGAGGACCTCCTTGGAACGTGAAATGGGTTGGAACGGCATATCGGCGGGGGCTATCGCATTCGTTGCCGCGATCGTCTGTGGCATCTTCACAGCGGTCTTCACCGATGACTTCAATCTGTGGCTGGGTCTGGCGATCTGCTTCTTGGCCGCCGGCAATCTTCTGGGCGGGGTGCGTACGCCGACTCAACTGCCCCTCGGAGAGGACTCGGTCACCACTTCACAGGCGAGCACAAGAACACACGAGACGATCTAGAACGTCAGAGATGCGTTTAAGGGGCGTCTTCGGGCGCCCCTTAAACGCGTATGAAGACCACGCTCGAGCGATCCTCGAAAGCGAGGTGCCAGTTCGGGTCCAACATCAGCGCCTGCGTCAGAGGAGCCGATCGCTTCCACAGGACGTAGCGGACGTGATGACTATCAAGGTATTGACTCCATCCCGGTTGAAGTTTCTCGAGGACCAGATCATCGTGCAGCAGCTTGACGCCATACATGTCCGCACGCCCGTCTATCGAGACGGGAAAGCGTGGCGTCTTGTATATGAGGTAGCCACCCCAGTCGTAGGGGTTGACCATCCTCCCTTGCGGCTGACGACTCATGAATTCAGCTGCCTTCACGGGAAAGAACCGTTCTGATAGCAACTGGCTAGAGGTCTTTCCGCTGAGATTTCCGGCGGCCAATCCCACCGATGCGATCAGGGCGAGCACCGCCATCCCTGCAAGCACGAACCGGCCCGCTCCCTCCTCGAGCCGCGGCACAGGGATCTTGTCCCAGGAAGTCAGAGCGCAAGCGAGACAGGGAACCATCATGAAGGCGGTCACAGGAACGTTGCGCACCGCTCCGAAGCCCAGGAAGATGAAAGCTCCCGCGAGCACCAAAAGTGCACGGTCGACTTTCTTGGGAATCATCGCGGCAAGCACCAGGGTGCCGAGCGCTAGCAGAGCGAACACGAGCCCAAACGGAGTTCGAAGATTCGGCGGCTGCCACTCCTGCACGTTGCTGGACACTTTCGCCAGATAGATCGCGAAGGGGTAGATGCCGAACCCGGCGGGGTTCAACGCTCCTGCCACGGTCGCCCCCAGGGCAACGCTCGCAAACGTCTTGCTGAAGGGTTTGCGTTCGATCACCGTAACCAGAGCGAAGACCCAGATCAGTACCACTCCGGAGATGAACCCCGCATGCAGGTTCGACCAGATCGCGGTCGCAGGGATCAGCCACCAGAGCGCCTTGGCTTCGCCTCGGAATCGTGCCGCGATCAGTGTGCGCAAGTAAAGAGCTATGAGCATGATCGAGATGATGTGCGGGCGGAGCGTCCACATGAGCATGCTGGGATAGAAAGCGGCACCCAGGCAAAGGGCGACGATCCATTCGTTTCGAGTCACCATCCGAAGCGCGTTGGCCAAGAGCACGAAGGCAGCTCCGATCAAAAGTCCAGCCAGCACGAGAAGCGACGCCGGTCCAAGCCACCTGTTCATCGCCGAGAACAACAGGTCGGTCCCCCACTCATGGGCTACCCAGGGGTGGCCGTGTGCGGTCCAGGAGAACGGATCGGCAGTAGGTATCTTTCCGTGGGCAAGGATCCACCTGCCGGTTGCGATGTGCCACCAGGTATCAGGATCGGGCCGTGACTTCATGGGGCCGGCGAAGGTGGCAAGGAGTATGACTATCGAGACCAGCCGTGCAGGAGATAAACGCAGGGCTCGAAGCACCTGGTCCCTCCGGCGCGTCAGCTCGTGCGCGCGAACCGGAGAGCTAGCGAGGTCCATCGAACTCGAAGATGTCCGTGCTGCGGTCGGAGTACACGGGCGACCATTGGTTGGAGTCGCGCATTGCAATGTCGAGATAGCTCTGTGGCTTGCGAGCGAGAACCGCGTACCCGACGTCACGCCGCTTCATGATCTGCTCCCATCCCGGCTTTGTCGTCATCAAAGCGACGTAATCGTTCCATAGCCGTGTTGAGAAAAGCTCGATCCGAGAATCGATAAACGTGGGCCTGTTCGGAAGCACCCATTCGAAGTAGCTCCCGTACGACTGGCTGTTGAACATATTGCCGGTCATCGGGTGATGACGGAGGTAGGCGGCCGCCGCAATAGGGGTTGACGAAGCCACCACGCTGCGCTCCCCCGTCGGGATCAGGGGCGAGATGGATCGCGACCACGGCGAGGCAAGAACCAACAAGGCAACCACGATCGCCACAACGACCCAGTGCGCTCGTTTCGGCTGATCGTCGGCCGCCGCCCGCGCAAACCGGGCTCTTAGAGGAGTCAACAAGCTCGCCAGCGGGGGACCTGCAGCCATGCTCCACCACAGTCCATTGCGGATCGCCATGAGCCCAAGGAGAGCTCCTACAGCCACACGAAGGAGGTCGACGGCCTTCAACCGCACCGAAGAGAAGATCAGCGCGCCCACCAAGACGAAGAGAGATGCGAAGAAAAGACCGCCTGCCCAACTCGTGAGGACCGGCGGCTGCCACTCGTCGATGAAACGCCGGACGACGGGGTTGCCGCCCACGTTGAGAACGTAGGGGTATATCCCCCATCCCCACGGGTTCGCAAGAGCCGCCACGAAGGAACCGGCGGTGGCTAAGACCA
>JAXDJR010000108.1:0-4897 GCA_034667545.1 Actinomycetota bacterium | reverse complement strand
GTTCGCCGCCCGGGAACCTAGCCGCTCCCGGCTATCCGCCGGGTGAGCAAGCGTTCAGGAGCGCACCCTGACCGGGATGGACTTAGTGTGGACTCCACACAAACTCAAGGTGCTCGGGTGCGCCAGTGTTCGGGGATCGCGCCCGAGCGGATTCGGGCGTTGGGTCAGAAATGGTCGAGCGTCGGGAAGGCGGCGGTGGTCATGAGGCAGCTCTGGAGGTAGAGCGCTGTGCCAGGGTCGCCTGTCCACAGGGTGTAGCGGCCCCGACCGTAGGTGGCAGTTGTCTGCTCGATCTGTTGGATCGCGTGCATCGCGAACGCCTGTGCGCGTTCAAGCCAGAGCTCGTTGCCGGTCCGCTCGAACAGCTTCAGAAATGCGTAGCCGCTGCCGGCGGTGCCGTGGCAGAGGTTCGCACCCTTGGCCAGAGGCCCGGCCTGCCAGGTCAGCTCTCCCCCGGCCACCAGCAAGTCTGTGAGTTGCTCGTCTCGCGGTGCGATCGTCGCGAACGAGGCGACGATGCCGGGTGCGCCATGGCACCACTGGGTACGAACCTCCTGCGACTTCCCCTCGCGTGGTTCGAGCGACATCGGCCACTGGGCAAGCCCGCCAGACCGATTCGCGTACTTCGCTACTGCCGCTAGGGCACGCCGCTCAAGCTCCGTACGGCGGGCCGGTTCGAGAAGATCTCCGCCGGAGAGCGCCAAGACGTTGCCGGCAAAACCGTGCGCGGGTCCGAGAATGTGAACACGGCTTCCGTAGAGATCCTGCAGCCAGAGATCGTCGCGCCACTCAGCCCAGAGCAGGTCCGCAGAGTCGTGCCAGGCATCGCGCCACACGTCTGCGCCCGTCCGCTGATCCATGATTTGCGCAGCAATCATCGTCCCCGGCGAACCCCACATCAGTTCCCACGAGGGGTTTGCGACGTTCGCGCGAACAGCCTCGAGCAGCCGCTCCTCTTGCCAGGCGGCCGGCGCGAGCGTGTGCGCGACAAGGAGTATCCCGGCCTCGCCCATCCACAACGATGGAACCGGGCCTTCGACGAACACCTCGAAGTCCGGGTTAGACGGATACTCCTCGGCCAGGCGCTCGGCCACCGGAGCCCAGTCGCGTTGAACTTCAGCGGCACCGACACGTTCAAGTTCGTGCAGCGCCCAGATCACGCCCGACGCGCCAAGATAGAGCGAGGCCAGCCGCGGAAGCCGCCCGACCTTTTCGTCGTGTGGGTGTGCCGGCCACAACGATTTCTCATCGAACGCCGTCTCGGTATCAGCCGCGATCACGGCGATCGCCGCACGCACACGTTGCTCGTCCCAACGACGCTCGGTCAACCGCTCATGACTGGGAGGATCGAAGAGCATCAGATTGGGAAGATGGAATCGTCCGTGCGAAACAACCTATCCCACGAACATCCCGTGGACTGGGCAGTGTTCGCCAGTGACGCGTGAGGAGGACGGCGCTAATGTCTTTCTGATGCACGTCGTGATCAACCACCTCCGCCTACGTGATCCGGTGGCAGACGCAACCGTGCAGGCAGCGCGGGAAGGTATGCGGCTTGTTGTCGATGCAGGTGCGCTCGCGGCTCGCGTCGCGAAGGTCGATGAGACACATCTGATCCTGATCCTCGAGTTCGCGGGGGCCGACGATGCGGATCGCATTGCACGCGAGGTCGGCGGACCATGGATGCGAGCGCACATCAGGCCGCTCCTCGCTGGCGACACCGAGCGCAGCGTCGGCGAAGTGATCGCCTCGGCTGAAGCCTGAGAGCGAGAAAGTCGCATGCGCGAGTATTCACGAATGGTCCCTGATGAGGGCCGTCCTCGATGTCAGTGGACTGGCGCGAAGCCTTTCAGCACGACAGCCTTGGCGATTCGGGCGGAGCCTTTCGCGGATGGGTGGCCGTCGGGGACGGTGAGACCGGAGGCCCGGGGGTCGCGGGAGCCATCGGAGCCGTTGAAAGCTGCGTAGACGTCAACGCATTTCATCCGTAGACGCGGCGCTTGGTTGCAGACGTAGCGATTTTCTGCGCGTAAGGCCGCCGTGAACGCCTTGCCCTTCCCGGCTGGGAAGACGCCGGGCGTGTCGTACGTCGTCAAGAGCCGGTATGCGGCTCTCGAAGCAGGACGCAATGCCGTCAGATTCGCCAACAATGCGGCGTAGGAGCGCTCAAAGTCCCTTTCGGCCTTCGCAACGCAGGCCGACCCGTCAGTGCTGCCACAACCGCCGGGCGCCATCTGGTCAGCAGCCCCGCCAATCTGGTTAGCGCCGATGGTTATCGTGATCAGGTCGGCGCCTCTGATCGCTTTCTGAAATGACGCCGACGATTTGATTCTTCCGACAAGGGTCGCGACGCTGTCCTCCTCAACGATTCGGGTCACCGTGACCTTCGCATGCAATGACGCGCCTGCCTGCCTAGCGACCGCGTCGACGAAGCTGGGACTGACGCTCGACACGGAATCACCGAGTGAGACGTAACGGATGACTCGTCCGGCACCCACCGTTGCACGAGCCGAGGCGTCGGTTCGCGACGCTGCCGCAGAGCGAGGAACTCCACCACCCGCCGCGACCGCCACGCTGAGGCAGGCGATCACGGACAACGAGCCAGCAACGATCCAACTCACGCGTCCCATCAAGCTTCCAGTTCGACTTAGGCCACTATCGAACTGCGAGAGGCTACAAGGGGTGCCGCAGTTGAGCAACCTGGAGCGAGGCCGAACACAGAAAGAACGACCTTCCAAGGGTGCAGACCATGGCCAGCGTGCTTACGCCCGCTGCCTCCCTAGGATCGACTCAGGGCGGTGAGCCGGGGCTCAGTGCGAGTGGCCGCAGCTACCGCAGCCGTCGTCGGCCGGGGCCTCTTCGCCCTCGGCCATCTGGAAGCTCGACCCACACCCACACGCCGAGGTGACGTTGGGGTTGTCGATCTTGAAGCCTGATTCCTGGAGCGTCTCGAGGAAGTCGATCGTCGAGCCCTTCAAGTAGGGCGCGCTAAACGGGTCGACGACGACCTTCACGCCATGGAACTCGATCTCGTGGTCGCCTGCCTGGGCGCCGCGGTCGAAGCCGAGTGCGTACTCGAAACCGCTGCAACCACCACCCTGTACCGCGATCCGCAAGACCTCGGCCTCGCCGGCCGGCTCCTCGGACATGATCGCCGTCACCTTCGTGGCAGCACGCGCGGTCAGCGTGACGAGAGTGGTCTCGTCGGTCTCGGTCTGTTCGACTGTCGCCATCTCCTCCGCAGTGTACCCGGAGAAGCACCCGTCGGAACCCCCCGTCCGGGTCTGACTTCGTGACACCTGTAGCGCGCTTCGCTCCACGGATTGCGGTTGGGTTCGTGCCGCACAAGTCGATGGTGCTAGCGTCACCGCCCGAGAGTTCCAGGGAGGCGAGTTGTTCAACAGCTGGTTGCCGTTTGCGATCTACGGGGTGTTCGCCCTCGCGATCCCGGCAACGATGATCATCGGGAGCTTCAAGTTCGCGCAGCGACCGCATCGGCGCGTCCGCGCGCGGACGATCCCGTTCGAGTCCGGCGTATCGCAGGGGCCGCCCGAGCGGCAGCGCTTCACGGTCAGCTTCTACCTCACCGCGATGCTCTTCATCCTCTTCGACATCGAGATCGTCTTTCTCTATCCGCTGGCGGTGATCCTCCACCTGCTCTCGTGGTTCGGATTCGTCGAGTTCCTCGGTTTCCTCGTGATCCTGCTCGTTGCCTACGTCTACATCTGGCGAAAGGGTGCGCTCGAATGGCGCTAGACAAGCCCCTGAGAGAGATGGGCCTGAACTCGGAACGGCTGCTCTGGCCGGGCAAGGCGAGCAAGTTCGAGGACGAGGTCGCCGACCTCGAGCAGAAGGTCGGGCTGACGACTCTCGCCAAGGCGGTCGCCTGGGCGCAGACCAACTCGATGTGGCCTGACACCTTCGGGCTCGCCTGCTGCGCGATCGAGATGATGTCGATCGTCTCGAGCCGCTACGACATCGCGCGCTTCGGGATGGAGCCGTTCCGCGGCTCGCCGCGCCAGGCCGACCTCCTGATCATCTCCGGGCGTGTCTCGCACAAGATGGCAGCGCCACTGCGTCAGATCTACGACCAGATGCTCGAGCCGAAGTGGGTGATCGCGATGGGCGCCTGCGCGTCATCGGGGGGCATGTTCAACAACTACGCGATCGTGCAATCGGTCGACAAGATCGTGCCCGTCGACATGTACGTCCCAGGCTGTCCGCCACGCCCCGAGCAGCTGATCGAGGGGATCGTGCGCCTGCACGAAGCTGTCAAGGCCGGCGTTCCGCCCGCCTACGAGCTGCGGAGCGTCGCCTCGTGAGCAGCGCAGCTGCGCACGGACCGTGGGCCACCGTCCCAGGGGTGATCGAGACGCGCGACCTCAAAGGCGAGGTGACGGTGGTGGTCGAGATCGGTGCGCTCACCGAGGCTGCGCTCCACCTGCGTGATGAAGAGGGCTTCAACTTCCTCTCCGACATCACCGCCGTCGACTATCTCGGCTGGGGCGAGGTCGGCGTCTCGGGTTACATCGGGACCGGCACGAACAACATCGCCCCCGGCCGCAACCTGAACTCGCCGATGACCCAGGGCCTGCAGGTCGTCCCGCTTCCAAAGCCGAAGCGGTTCGCGATGAACTACCACCTGCTCTCGGTCTCCGATCGCCCGCGCCGGCTGCGCCTGCAGACATGGGTCGACGAGGGCGAGCCCGTGCCGACCGTGATCGAGATCTGGCCGACCGCCGACTTTCACGAGCGCGAGGCCTTCGACCTGAGGGGCATCGCGATCACCGGTCATCCGAACATGAAGCGGATCCTCCTCGACGACGACTGGGAAGGGCACCCGCTGCGCAAGGACTATCCGATCGGCGGCGAGCCAGTCCGCTTCTCCGAGGAGCGTTAG
>JAXDJR010000107.1:0-5807 GCA_034667545.1 Actinomycetota bacterium | reverse complement strand
GGCCATGTTGGGTGGCTTGTTGTTCGCCATTCTTGACGAGTTATAGCGGCGCGTGCTGTTGCTATCACCAGCTCTGAAGGAGGTGCCGGCATGATCGTGGCGATCCATCAAACGCCCAGCCTCACGCACTGGAGAAGGAGCGTGCGGCGATTGGAGACTTCCTCACCAGCGAGTAGGGGAAGGTGCCCAAGTCGATCTGTAGGGCACTGCTTAGCCGGCTTTGGCTACCTCGGCGACCTCGCGGTAGAGATCTTCCTCACGGCGGATCAGGTCGGGGTTGATACCCAAAGCGGTTGCAATCTCTACGGTTAGCAGTTGTGCCGCAACTGCGCCTGCTAGCAGAGCATCCGTGACGGTTTGCACGTCCGATCGCAACGCTACCTGCGCCATGTCGAGAACACCGCAGGCCGCCATCACATCGTCTGCGCGCTGATCGCGTTGGTCGCGGTTTCTGCCGTCGAATCGGAGGAGGATCAAACCGCCGCCAGCGGTGGCTGCAGGTAGATGGCCATGGAGGACCTTCTCAGCGCCAAGGGGCGTGCATGGGATGTGAGCCGCTTCCTCGATCTTCAGAGCCAGCTCGGCTGCGGTGATCTCGTCAGTGCCCGAGCCGACCACAAGAAAGCGGTCACAGCCACGAAGGATCGTCGCATCTTGAGCTCTTTGTTCGCGGGCATTCAGCTCTTGTTGGATGACCGACCGGAGAGCCTCGTGCTCGATCCCGGAGGTCAACGCGACGGTGAGGATGGGCGACGTGTAAGCAACCGTGTGGCACCACGACTGGTCATACACGGGCGTAGGGATCACCATCATCCCTGCCGGCGCCAGGTCTGGAGCCGCCGTAACCAGGAGCGAGCGCGCTCCACCCTCTTGCGCGTTGTGAACCGCCTCGAGCGTCGCCGAGGTTTCGGCCGAATGCGAGATCCCAATAACGAGACCGCTCGGAGGGTCGAGACGAACCTCGAACGCATCGCAAGCTCGAACCTCGACCCCTGGCCGAGCTTGGCGAAGGATGGCGGCAGCCGCTCTCCCTGCATGCTCACTCGTCCCGCAACCACAGAAGATGATCGGCCCACCGGCGGATGCTGCTTCGTCGACAACTCCGCCGAGCAATGTGGCCGAGCCGCTCTTCGCGATCCGGGCCGGAAGATCGAGTTGCTCGTCGATCATCTCGTCCATGATCCAGGGGGGACCCGGTCGTAACTCCGGCTCTTGAGAGATCATCGGGTCCTCCTCCTAGATGCTGGACGGGTTGTTACGAAAGACCTCAAGCCTAGGCGAGGGCCGCTAAGCGCCCTCGGTCTCCGGTCGTTCGTCCACAACCACAAGATCGGGGGGCCAGGCGGAGCGAGGCAGGGCCTCAGCGGAGCAGCCAGGAGACCAGGTGGCGCGGCGCCATCCGGCCAACTCGGTCCCGGTAGCGGGCGAATTCGCTTTCCGTGACGAGCTCGCGGCCCGATCCACTGACGCCGCGCCGAAAAAACGCCGTGCGACTCTTGAGGATGCCTGCCGGGTCGGGGGCCAGCTTCTCAGCTCGCGAACTCATGCTTTTGAATGTGGCAGCTTGGACCAATCTCGGCCATAGCTGTTCCGGTACCTCGATGCCGAGCCGTCGCGCAAGCGCTTGCATCTCGCCTGGCAGGTCGAGCAGCAGATCGTCGTAGTGCATCAAAATGATGTTCGGTTCGTGACGGCGGCGCCACGCGTCCGACAGGTGCCACATCACGCCAGGCAGCGAGTCCATCTCATCCCTCGGCGATGCCTCGCTGTCGAGCCACTCCAGCAGCCACTCATGCAGCGGGCTTCGTGCCTTGGGTGATCCGACGGGCTCCGGCTGACCGGTGAGCTGGCGGATACGGGCGCGGTCGAGGTTGTCGCCCTGGCAGTAGAGCGACACCGCCATATCAAGAGGGTCGCGCGCTACAACTATGTACGTAGCGCGCCTATCGATCGGGATCCCGTCTAGTGGCGTGTGCGTCTTGATGAACCGCCGATGCTGTTGCGCGTCAAGCCGCGCGTACACTTCGGCCGTTGGAGTCACCAACCAATCGAGCCATGGAGACAACTCTGCAAGCGGTGCAGGAAGATCTGGATTTTGAAAGATCAACAGAGCAGAGATCGTTTGAAGCCACGTTGTGCCGCTTTTCGACCGGGCGCTGATCACGATGTCGCCCTGCCGGAAGCGAAACCGTCTCCACCGGCCGCTGTCTTCGTCGGCCGAGACGTACCTCACCGGCGCTTCAGAGATACGACCCCCCTCCAAACGGCTGTCGCACACTTTGTCTTCATGCTCACCATCATCTCGTTCCTTTGCTATCAGGGGAGCGGGCCGGAATAGCCATGGTGCGTCAAGGTCATCTGGCCGGATGCTGCTGCCCGGAGTCACGGCCCTGCTGCATGGCTTCAGGGAGTGGCTGACCTCTGCCCATAGCTGGGCAGCGAGCAAATGGCCCGTCGTGATATCGGGCGTTGCTATCGTGCCGGTGACCATGGAGAAACCCGGGTGACTCTCCCTTCTGCCAACCCCGTGATCCTGGTTGTCGACGACGATCTGGGTGAACTGGATCGCATCTCGAAAGAGCTCTTATCCCGTTACGCCCGCCATTACGACGTGATCTGCGAAAGCTCCCCGGAGGAAGCCGAGCGGCTCCTTCGGGAAGTACTCGGAGACGGCCGCCAGATCGCTCTCGTGCTCATAGATCAGTGGCTACCGGCAACGACTGGTGTTCAGTTTCTCGCGGAGATGAAGCACCTCTCACCACATACCAAGCGCGGCCTGTTGGTCGAGTGGGGTGCCTGGGGCGAGGAGGCGACGGCCGAGGCGATCGTAGAGGCCATGACCTTTGGGCACATCGATTACTACGTGCTCAAACCGTGGCGGTCTCCCGATGAGCTATTCCACCGCACGATCACAGTCTTCCTTCACGAATGGTCACGCACGCAACTTTTGGCCCGGCCTCAGATTGCCGTCGTGGGCGACACATGGGCTAAGCGCTCGCAAGAGGTGCGAGAGTTGTTGACGCGCTTTCGCATCGACTACGCCTTCTATGCCGCGGACTCCGACGAGGGCGGGCGCGCCCTGGACCGCGGCGGCGTGGCTGCCGACCAACTGCCTGTTGTCATCATGCTGAACGGAGGAGTCCTCGTCGACCCCTCCAACGCGGAGATCGCGGAAGCATTCGGGGTGCGTACAGCCCTCGACACCGACATCGATTTCGATCTTGCCGTGATCGGTGCGGGACCCGCGGGCCTGGGGGCCGCGGTGTACGGGTCTTCGGAGGGTCTTCACACCCTGGTCGTAGAGAGGGAAGTGATCGGGGGCCAGGCCGGGAGCAGCTCTTTGATCCGCAACTACCTTGGCTTCGCAAAAGGAGTAAGCGGCACCGAGCTTGCTCAGCAGGCTTTCCAGCAGGCGTGGGTCTTCGGCACTACCTTTCTCATGACGCGCGCCGTGACAGGAATCCGATCGATGGACGACCGCTTCCTGATCAGCCTCTCCAATGGCGAGGAAGCATCTTCCAAAGCTGTGGTACTTGCGATGGGGGTCTCGTACCGAAGGCTCGAGGTCCCCGGCCTGGATGACTTCATGGGAGCCGGAGTGTTCTACGGAGCGTCAGGTGTCGAGGAGCAATCGATGCAAGGACGCCACGCTCTCGTGGTCGGAGGAGGCAACTCGGCAGGGCAAGCCGCGATCCATTTAGCAGCTCATGCCGAGCAGGTGACGATCGTCATTCGGAGGGATTCGCTCGCGTCGAGCATGTCGGACTATCTCATCAAGGAGATCGAAAGCACTCCCAAGATCAGGGTGCAAACCCTCTCCCACGTAGTGGCTGTTGAGGGAGAAGGATGGCTCGAAAGAGCGACGCTGTCGAAAGGGGAAGCGGAGACAGAGACCTTCGACGCGGAAGCGATGTTCATCTTCATAGGCGCGCATCCGCACACCGAGTGGCTACCTGACGACATCGCCCGCGATAGATGGGGATTCATTCTCACGGGGACAGATGTCCCCAAGGGTCCATCGGAGTCTGCCTACGAGCCCTTGCTGCTGGAGACCAGCGTCCAGGGGATATTTGCAGCCGGCGACGTTCGACATGGTTCGCTCAAGCGAGTCGCGGCGGCGGTGGGAGAAGGCTCGACGGCCATACGACTGGTCCATGAGCACCTCGAGAGACGAGCCTCCGTGCCGAGCGCACCAACCTCCTAAGCGTGCCAAGGTGGCAACAAGACAACCTCATCCAAGAAGCCTCCTCAACCGCCGAAGGGTAACGAGCAACTCGATTTATCAACTCAGGTAAGGGGCAGTCGAGGGTGCCCTCTAGCCCGGGGTTTGATCTATGCTCGCCCGCGTGACCGAGACGCGAACTCGCCAGGCGGCGCAGACGAAGTATGTCCTTCAGGAATCGCAGATCCCGCGCCGTTGGTACAACATCGCCTCTGACATGCCGACTGCTATGCAGCCGATCTTGCATCCGGGGACCGGCCAACCGGTAGGGCCAGAGGATCTCGCGCCGCTGTTTCCGATGGAGTTGATCGGACAAGAGGTGAGCCAGGAGGCCGAGATCCCGGTCCCGGAAGAGGTACTCGACATCTACAGGTTGTGGCGCCCCACGCCCCTGTACCGCGGGTGGCGGGTAGAGGCGGCGATCGGAACGCACTCGCGTATCTTCTACAAGTACGAAGGCGTCAGCCCGGCCGGCAGCCACAAGCCGAATACCGCCGTGGCGCAAGCGTTCTACAACAAGCAGGAGGGCCGCACGCGCCTATCGACCGAGACCGGCGCGGGCCAGTGGGGGAGCGCGCTTGCCTTCGCATCCAAGCTGATGGGTCTCGAGTGCAAGGTGTACATGGTTGGCGTCTCCTACGATCAGAAGCCGTTCCGGCGCTCGCTGATAGAAGCCTGGGGTGCGGAGGTCGTGTCCAGCCCGTCCGAAGACACGCAATGCGGGCGCGCGATCCGTAAAGAGCATCCCGACTCGCCCGGCAGCCTTGGGATCGCAATCTCGGAAGCGGTTGAGGATGCCGCAGGCCGTGAAGACACCGCCTACTCCCTCGGAAGTGTTCTGAGCCACGTGCTTCTCCACCAGACAGTGATCGGTCAAGAGGCGCTTGCACAGATGGAGCTCGCGGATGCCTTCCCCGATGTCGTCATCGGTTGCGTCGGTGGTGGATCGAACTTCGCGGGTCTTGCCTTTCCTTTCCTGCGCGAAAAGATCGCCGGCCGTGACATCGACGTGCTTGCCTGTGAGCCCGCGGCCTGCCCCACTCTGACGCGCGGCCTGTTCGCGTACGACTTCGGCGACACGAGCCAGCTCACACCCCTTGTACCGATGCATACGCTCGGGCACGACTTTGTTCCTGCCCCCATCCACGCCGGCGGTCTTCGCTATCACGGGGTTGCCCCACTGATCTCGCAACTGGTGCGGGACGGGTTGATCCGCGCCGAGGCTTACCTCCAGAACGACATCTTCGCTTCGGCAGTCCTGTTCGCGAGGAACGAAGGAATCCTTCCGGCCCCCGAGGCTGCGCACGCCATCCACGGGGCGATCCGGGCGGCGAAGGCGGCCGATGAGGCAGGCGAGCAGCGGACCATCCTTTTCAACCTTTCCGGTCACGGACACTTCGACATGGCTGCCTATGACAACTATTTCGCGGGCAAGCTCGAGGACGTCGCACTGGACGAGGACGAGATGAGTCGTGCCCTCCAGGCCATAGAGGGTCTGCCTACTCCCGCATAGTCGATCATGCGTGGTGTTCGCGATCTCAACGGGCATTGCCTGGCTGGCTATTCAGCCGCCGGTACCATCTAG
>JAXDJR010000106.1:0-18770 GCA_034667545.1 Actinomycetota bacterium | reverse complement strand
TCTTTACAACACCAGCTCCACCAGCAGCCTCACGCGTTGACTCTGGGCGCGGGTGCTGTGGGCATCTTCATCGTCATGCGCGCCTTTGCCTCGGGAGGCGCTGCTGTGACAGGCGTAGAGGCGATTTCAAACGGGGTCCCAGCTTTTAAGAAACCAGAATGGAAGAACGCCCAAACCACCCTGGTCTATATGGGGCTGGTGCTGGGAGGAAGTTTTCTCGGGGTCTCCTATTTGGCGCACCGACTGCACGTGATCCCAGTAGCCGACGAGAGCAAATCGGTTCTTGCTCAACTCGGCCAGGCGATCTATGGCACCCATGGGATCGGTGGGATCCTTTACCTGCTCCTGCAGGTGTCCACGACCTTGATCCTCATCCTGGCTGCTAACACGTCGTTTGCCGACTTCCCCCGGCTCGCGAGCTTTCACGCAGGGGACGCCTTCTTGCCCCGACAGTTCACCAAGCGCGGCCACAAGCTCGTGTTCTCCAACGGCATCTTTGCATTGGCGGGCGCGGCCACAGTAGTTGTGATCGTGTTCAAAGCCAGCGTCACCAATCTCATCCCGCTGTATGCCTTAGGGGTCTTCACCTCATTCACGTTGTCGCAGGCGGGGATGGCTCGCCGGCACCTCAGGCTGCGCGAACCCGGGTGGCGGGCCGGGCTTCTGGTGAACGGGTTGGGGGCCGTTTCTACGGCAGTCGTCGACGTCATCATCGCGATCGTCAAGTTTTCTGAAGGTGCCTGGATGGTCATGCTCGCGGTGCCGATCCTGGTGGCCGTCCTGGTACGTGTGAACCGCATATATGAGGCCGAAGATCATGACTTACTCGAGGGTCTCGGCGCGCTGGCCACGTCGGAGACTCGGCCGAATATCGCGATCGTGCTCGTAGAGGCGATGGATCAAAGGGCGGCAGATGCAGTGAACTACGCGCTCACGATCCGCCCCGACCACATCACGACAGTGAACTTCTCCTTAGTCGAGGCAGATGGCGCCCGCTTCAAGCGGGATTGGGCTCGCGAAGGGCCTCTAGTCCCGATGGATCACGTCGACTGCTCCGACCGGGATTGGCAGCAGTGCTTGCGGGAGTACGTACAGGAGCGCGCTAAGGATGACGTGGACGTCACTGTGATCTTTTCGGCGCCGGCCCGGATCAGCGCGCTCCATCGCATCTTTCACGGCAGAAGCTGGTCAGAGACAGCCACCGCCCTGCGCGGATTCGAAAACGTCATGGTCGTGGCTGTGCGCAACTCCGGCGGGCCTTCTGAGTCGCATGGCGGCGGCATGCGCGTAGCGCTGCACCCGAGGCACCGAGTGGTCATCCTTGTGGGAAGACTCGATCGCAGCGTCGTTAAGGCGATCCGGTATGCGAGAAGTGTTGACGCCCTTGATGTCACCGCACTGCACGTGGGGGTCGATCCAGAACACGCCCATCAGCTGCTAGAAGAGTGGTGGAAATTCGGAAGAGCACTGGAGACGCCCCTCGAGATCCACGAGTGCCTCGATCGAGATATCGCGAGAGTCGTCGCCGACTACGTCCGTACCCTTCGTGCCTCTGCCTCAGATGTGACGGTGGTTCTACCCCGCAACGATTACTCGGGGATCCTCCAGCGCCTGTTGCACGACAGAACGAGCCGGGGAATCACGGAAGCTCTCCGTGAGGAACCGGGAGTGCACGTCGTGGTGGTCCCGTACCAGCTCTCGTCAGAAGCCCGCGCTCAACACCGGGCCAACCAAGGCGCTGAGCTGGCCAGCCACTAGGCGGTTCATGGTCCTGTCGGCGGCCCGCGCTTACGCGCTCAGTGCCCCCGACAGGATTCGAGCAAAGGGGCGTGGTGGGTCATGGTCCTGTCGGCGGCCCGCGCTTACGCGCTCAGTGCCCCCGACAGGATTCGAACCTGCGCACCACGCTCCGGAGGCGTGTGCTCTATCCCCTGAGCTACGGGGGCCGCACCCAGGAGGTTAGAGCATCCGGCGGGGACCGGGGAGATAGCATCGCCGAATGCCGGCGACCAAGAAACGCATCCTTATCTGCGACGACGATCCCGCGATCCTCAGGGTCCTCGAAGTCAACCTCGAGATCGAGGGCTACTACGTACTTGCTGCGCAGAACGGCGAGGAGGCCGTCGAGGTTGCCACGAAGGAGCTGCCAGACCTCGTGATCTTGGACATCATGATGCCCAGGCTCGACGGCTATCAGGCGTGCGAGAAGCTGAAAGCCAACGACGCCACCCGGGATATCCCGGTGGTCTTCCTGTCTGCCAAGGCGCAGCAGTCGGACATCCAAAGGGGCAAGGATTATGGAGTCGCCGATTATCTGACCAAGCCTTTCGACCCCATGGATCTGCTGGGCGTCGTAGAGCGCCTGCTTAACTGAGCCGGGCGTGATGGTCACCGACCGTCTCGCCGAGCTGGTTCACATTGCGCTCGAGGGCGCCGATGCGGACGGGCTCGTGCAGGACAAAGAGATCGAGGTTGAGTTCGAGCGTCCCCGGCGGCGGGAACACGGGGATTGGTCCACGAACGTGGCCCTCGTTGCCGCGCGCCCCGAAACCAACCCCCGCTCCATTGCCCAAGTCCTCGTTGAGCACCTTCCCGCTTCTCCTCTTATAGATAAGGTGGAAGTGGCCGGGCCTGGCTTCCTGAACTTCTACCTATCGGCGGAGTGGCTGCATGATGTCGTCCGGCGAGCAGCCGACGCTGGGGAGAACTTTGGCACCATTACCCCGGACGGCGGGGTCTCGGTCAACCTCGAGTTTGTTTCCGCAAACCCGACCGGCCCCCTCAGCGTCGTCAGCGGTCGCCACGCGGCGGTCGGCGACGCGGTCGGGAACCTTTTGGAAGCAACCGGCCACCGGGTGACGCGGGAGTTCTACATGAACGACGCGGGCGCCCAGGCCATGAAATTTGGCCAGTCGATAGCAGCCCGCTATCTGCAGCATTTCGGGCGCGACGCGGAGATTCCCGAGGGCGGTTATCAAGGTGACTACGTGGCGGATCTCGCTCGCGAGCTGGCCGATCGGCGAGGCGATGCCCTGCTTTCAGTGACCGACGAGGAGCGGGCAGTGGCTGCGCGCGATTTCGGACTGGACCGGATGATGGCTGCGATCAAATCGTCTTTACAGCGGTTCCGCACGACCTTCGACGTGTGGACTTCGGAGCAGGCGATGCATCTGAGTCGCGTCCAAGAGGGGATCGAAGAGCTCGTCCGGTTGGGCGTTACCGAAGAGCGTGACGGAGCTGTGTGGTTCCAGTCCAGTCGCTTTGGGGACGACAAAGATCGTGTCCTCGTGCGGAGCGATGGACGCCCGACGTACCTCGCTTCAGACGTTGCTTATATGCGCGACAAGATCGGGCGCGGATTCGATCGGTTGATCTATCTGCTCGGACCAGACCATCACGGAACGATCCCGCGGTTGCTCGCGCTTGCCGATGCACTCGGCTTTGGCAGGGACCGTGTTGAGATCCGGATCGTGCAGGTGGTGTCCCTGTCGCGCGGGGGTGACAAGTTGAAAGCGTCGAAGCGAGCTGGTGTGCTGGTCCCTTTGGACGAGCTCGTCGTCGACGTTGGCGTCGATGCCGCGCGTTACACGTTCCTGACGCGGTCGATGGACGCTCCGCTTGACTTCGATATCGACCTCGTGAAGGAGCAGGCCCCCGAGAATCCGGTCTTCTACGTCCAGTACGCACACGCGCGTATCTGCTCGATCCTGAGGCGGGCCGAAGAGGAAGGGGTCACGACCGAGATCTCAGGTGCTCCTCTAGAACTGCTGGTCCACCCGGCCGAACAGGAACTGATGCGCAAGCTCGCCTCCTACGAAGAGGCGGTGCCCGAAGCTGCACGATTGCGCGGCCCCCAACGGATCGCCCGCTTCGTTGAAGAGCTGGCCGCGACATTCACCGCTTTCTATCGAGATTGCAAGGTCGTAACCGATGACCCCGAGTTAACCCAAGCCCGCCTTGCTTTGTGTGTCGCCACCGAGCGGGTGATCGCCACCGGACTGGGCTTGCTCGGCGTCAACGCGCCAGCGAGGATGTGACGATGATGGAGTTCTTCCAGATCGATGTGTTCGCAGGGTCTGCCTACGCTGGGAATCCACTGGCGGTGTTCCCAGAAGCAGAAGAGCTGGCCACGGGTCAGATGCAGCAGATCGCTCTCGAGATGAATCTCTCGGAGACGACGTTCGTCACGTCGGTCGGAGATGCAAGATATTCCGTTCGAATCTTCACGCCCGGCCAAGAACTGCCGTTCGCCGGTCACCCCACGATCGGCACCGCATGGCTGTTGCGGCGCATGAAGAGGCTGTCCGGAAACCGCTTCATACAGAGCAGCGCTGCTGGTGACACAGAGATCACCGTGGCGGGTGACGAGCTTTGGTTCGAGCGAACCGGGCGAGTCGATGCCGACCTCGAAGCCTCCGATCCTCGCGGGGCGGATTCGATCGCAGCGGCGATCGGCCTTCAGATTGGTGATGTTGGCCTCGACGCAAGGGGACTGGGCGGGTCCGGCGAGCTGAAAGTGGCCGCCGCCGACGCTGGGGTCGAACAATTGATGGTCCCGGTGCGGGACGACTCCGTCCTGGGACGCTGTTCACCTCGTCCCGAGCTGGTGGCCCTGCACCCGGCGGGCGTCTATTGCTTCACCGCCCTGAACGACGGACAGCTCGGAGCGCGAGGCTTCTTTCCGGGGGCCGGAGTCGCCGAAGATCCGGCTACCGGTTCGGCCGCGGCGGGTCTGGGTCTTTATCTCGCCGACCGCGTGGGCGCTGGCAGCTTCGAGATCTTGCAGGGACGCGAGATGGGCAGACCGTCACGGATCCTCATGCGTTGCGAGCCCGGCAAGGTTTCGATCGGCGGCCGCTGTGAGCCGATCTTCAAGGGAGAGCTAGAGGCGCTCCCGGCATGACCGGACGGCGGGTTCGCGTCGGCCTTCTCGGCTGTGGAACCGTCGGTGGCGCAACCGCGCGCATATTGGTGGAGCATGTGGATGAGATTGCGCGGCGGGCGGGAGCCGGTGTGGATCTAGTCCGGATAGCCGTACGTGACCTATCGAAGCCGCGCCCCATCGATCTGGCCCCAGAGGCGTGGACTTCGGACACGTTGTCGGTCGTGGACGCGACGGACGTCGACGTCGTGGTCGAAACGATCGGTGGGATCGAGCCGGCGCGCGAGCTGATCCTGAAGGCATTCGCGGCTGGCAAGCCCGTCGTCACCGCCAACAAGGAGCTGTTGTCCACCCACGGACAAGAGGTGATGGACGCTGCCGACGCGGCGGAAGTCGACTTCCTCTTCGAGGCATCGGTCGGCGGCGGCATTCCGATCATCCGTCCACTAAAGGAATCACTTGCCGGCGATCACGTCGTCAGGATCATGGGCATACTGAACGGCACTACCAACTTCATCCTGACTCGGATGTCCGAGACCGGTGTTGAGTTCGTGGACGCCCTGGCTGAGGCAGAGAGTCTCGGTTACGCAGAGCAAGATCCAAGCGCCGACATCGACGGTTTCGACGCAGCTGCAAAGCTCGCCATCCTGTCCTCGATCGCTTTCAATGCACGGGTCGTAGCCGGCGATGTGCAGCGGGAGGGGATCTCTACGGTGTCGGCTCGCGACATCGTGGCTGCTCACGAGCTTGGTTACGAGATCAAGCTGCTTGGTGTCGCCGAGAGCCAAGGCGGCACAGTCAGTGCTCGTGTTTATCCCGCCATGCTCCCCAAGACCCATCCCTTAGCTGCGGTGCGCGACGTGTTCAACGCTGTTTTCGTTCAAGGCGAAGAGGCGGGGGAACTGATGTTCTTCGGCCGTGGCGCGGGGGGAGGACCAACCGGTTCGGCAGTGGTAGGTGACGTCGTCGAGATTGCTCGCAACTTGGTGACCGGGGGCCGTGCAGTCGGATGCACTTGCGACGGTAGCGCCAAGATGCGAGCGGCGGGGGAGATCCCGGTGCGTTACTACATCGTTTTATCCGTCGCCGATCGTCCCGGCGTGCTCTCCGAGGTTGCCGGCGTCTTCGCGCGGCACGATGTCTCGATAGCGTCCGTCAGACAAGAGGGGACTGCCGACGCGGCGACCCTGGTGGCGATCACACACACGGCCTCGGAAGGACAGCACCAAGCTACCTTCATGGAGCTTGGTGATCTAGAGGCGGTCAAGAGTGTCGATTCCACGCTGCGGGTCGAAGGAACCGCCGAATGATCCGCGCATGCCAAGGTCGCGGACGATCGCGCCCTCGAGGAATGAGCAAACGGTCCGGGGTCAACCCAGCGAGCAGACGATGCTGCGCCAACCGAGCGGGCAGACGATGAGCGTGGGGCCGCTGGCTGTCGCCGGCAAGAGGGGAGTGATCCGCCGCTACTTCGATCACCTTCCGGTGTCGGATGCGACACCGATCGTGACCCTCGATGAAGGCGACACGCCTCTTATCTATTCGGATCGTCTCTCGACCGAAGTGGGAGCCGAAGTGTGGCTGAAGTACGAAGGGCTCAATCCCACCGGTTCGTTCAAGGATCGGGGGATGACGGTTGCGATTTCCAAGGCCCTCGAAGAAGGCTCGCATGCGGTCGTTTGCGCCTCGACCGGCAACACGAGTGCATCGGCGGCGGCGTACGCGGCGCGTGCCGGGATGGTCTGCGCGGTCTTGATCCCTCGGGGCAACGTGGCGCTCGGCAAGCTGGCCCAAGCGCTCGTCCACGGCGCCCGCGTGCTGGAGATCGCCGGCAACTTCGACAAAGCACTGCAACTGACCACCGAGATGTCCCACAGCTACCCGATCACGCTTGTGAACTCGGTCAATCCCAACCGTGTGGAGGGTCAGAAGACCGCCGCTTTCGAGATTGTCGAAGCTCTCGGCCGGGCCCCCGATCTGCACGTGATGCCGGTAGGTAACGCGGGGAACATCACCGCCTACTGGCGCGGGTACAACGAGGCCGTGACGGCAGGCTGGGCGTCGACCCGGCCCAAGATGCTGGGTTTTCAAGCGGAGGGTGCCAATCCGATCGTGCGCGGAGAGATCGTCGCCGATCCCAAGACGATTGCGACCGCCATCCGCATCGGCAACCCAGCCTCGTGGCAAGGAGCTACGGAGGCGGCGTCATCTTCGGATGGAGCGATCGGCTGCGTGCGGGACAAAGAGATATTGGAGGCTTACCGCTCGCTGGCCCAAGAAGGGATCTTCGTCGAGCTTGCTTCCGCTGCCAGCGTTGCGGGATTGCGACAGCTCGCGGGAGACGATGCCATCCCCCCTGGGGCCACCGTCGTCTGTGTACTGACCGGCCATGGGTTGAAAGACCCAGACTGGGCGATCGCCGGAGCCCCCCGGCCGAAGTTGGTGGCCTCCGAGATCGGGCCCATCCTGGAAGAGCTTTCCCTGGCCTAGCCGCACCACCGCTTCCGTGTCATCCTTTCGCAATGCCTGCAGCCGTTCGAGTACGCATCCCCGCCAGCGTCGCCAACCTGGGACCAGGGTTCGATGCCCTCGGAGTTGCGGTTCGGATGCACCTCGAGATCGAGATCGAGCCACGCCGGGACTCGGTCGAGATCATGGTGGAGGGCGAGGGGGCCGAGCAATTGGCCGCCGATGAAAGCAATCTCGTCGTCCACTGTATGAACGTCTTCTTCGACCACGTGGGCCGCCGGCCCCCCGGTTACGCGGTCCGCATCAAGAATCCCATTCCGCTCGGCTCGGGTTTGGGCTCGTCGGCCGCCGCAGTCGTGGGTGGGCTGTTCGCGGCTCGTGCGATCACCGGGCGAACCGTGGCGCAGGCAGAGATGGTGCAGATGGCGACGGGGGTCGAAGGCCACCCCGACAACGTTCTCCCTGCTCTGCTCGGAGGGCTGGTGATCGCATATCGCGCGGGATCCGAGGATCTTCGCTACTACCGCATCGAGCCCAGCGACCGCCTCGTTCCGGTTCTAGCGGTGCCGGCGGAAGGTTTCTCGACTGCAAAGTCGCGCCAGGACCTTCCCGGGGAAGTCCCCTTCGCCGACGCGCAATTCACCGCGTCGCGAGCGGCGCTATTGGTGGCGGCGATGATCTCGGGGGCCGGAGCCGACGTGCTCGCCGACGCGATGAGCGATCGCCTCCACGAGCCTCACCGCTTGCAGCTGATGCCCGAGACGGCCGCGGTACACGCCGAACTGCAGGACGCGGGCTTGCCCGTAGCGGTAGCCGGAGCGGGCCCCTCGCTTCTCATTGTGGTTCCTCGCCCGGAAGTCGCCATGCGCGCCGAACAGATCCGGCGCATCTGTCGCGACCGTCACGCTGGGTGGCGGGTGTTCGTAAGCGAGTGGGAATCGGAAGGAGCAGCAGCCTCCGCCTGAGATTCTTGGGGGGCGCGAGCCTCCGGTTCTCTTTGCTGGAAGCCGCCGGCCGAGCTGCGGTTCTACGCCCGGGTATCTCCCGTAGTCGTCTCAGTTGTCGAAGTGGTGGTCGACGTCGAATCGCCTTCGACGGTCGGGTTGGCACGTGGGTACCCTTCCGTGTCCCGAGCTGCGCCCCCCGTGGTGGGAGGGTTGGAAGAAGACGTGAACGAGCCTCCGTCCGCAGTTGAACTGTCGGTTTCGGTACGGCTGGTTTCCACCGTGCGGTCACCGTCGCTGTCATCTCTGTCGGAGCGTTCGGTCTGCACTGTTCGGCTAGCCATCGGCCCGACGCCGACGGGCTCCGCGGCGGCGCGCTCTTTGAGAGTCTGTCTCTCCAACTTGGTGTGCCAACGAGCTCCCAGCAAGCCCCCGATGATGCCTCCAAGGAACATCGCGATAAGCGCGCCGAGGGTCATCCACAGAGTCGTGTCCAGGACCCTGCCGTTGAGTTGATTGCTGCTGATCGGCAGCCCGGGGTTGAAGTGGGAGAGGGAAGGCAAGTTGAGGTTGGCGGTGGCTCCCAGCGCGGTAACGATCCCACCCACGATCAGGGCGACCACGATGGCGGCTACCGGAACGAGCAACCCATTAGCAAGCCCGGCGCCTCGGGCCATGCGTCCTGCTGCGTAACCGCCCCACAGATACGCGAGAAACATCGCAACGACCAGCGCGATCCCAGCGCCCACGCCGACGGTGACCACCGAGCTGGGGGTGTTGCTGATGCCTAGCGCCACCAGGACGCCGCCCACGATTGCGGACAGGATGAAAGTAGCGCCGAATGCCACGACCACGCCGGTAAGGATGGCGCCCGGCGAGACACCGCCGCGGGCATCGAAAGCCACAACCCTGGGTTCGGTTGTTGTGTTGTCGCGACCGAACATTGCAGCCTCCTTGGGACGGTTAGTGCTATACGGTTACCCCCAACACCGTTCTGTAACCCCCTTCTAGACCTCCCCCCTGGAGCGACCTATCAGGTACGTGGTCGTTATCGACGGCGAGCACTACCCCTCCGTTAACGAGGCTGCCTTCGGCCGTGTCCGAAAAGGAGGCGCCGAGATAGCGGGCGCGGTCCTGGCCGGGGGACGAGAGAAGCTCCCCGCGGGGGGGTTGGAGGAAGTGGCGGGCGTAACTGTCCGCCACGGCCCCCACGCCGCCCGGGTTTTGGCAGAGGCACTCGACGACCTCGTCCCCGACGCCGTCCTAGATCTCTCCGATGATCCCGTTCTGGATTACCGCCGCCGTCATGAGTTGGCTTCGGTGGCCCTGCATAAGGGCATCCGATACGAAGGGGCTGGGTTCTCCTTCGATCCCCCCGGCCGGCCCCGGCTCTGCAGTAAGCCGTCGCTGGCTATCATCGGCACGGGCAAGCGGACTGGTAAGACCGCGGTGTCTGGGTTCGCAGCCCGCTCGTTGGCAGCGACCGGATGGGAACCGGTGGTGGTCGCGATGGGCCGCGGCGGCCCCCCGGAGCCTCAGGTGATAGATCCTTCCTCGGCCCCCTTTGACCCGCGGACGCTCGTGGGCATGGCTGACACGGGCCGCCACGCTGCTTCCGATTACATAGAGGACGCGGTTCTGGCCCATGTTCCAACGATCGGGTGCTGGAGGTGCGGCAGTGGGCTCGCCGGCGGCGTTGAGTTCTCCAATGTCGAGTTGGGGGTGTCGCTCGCTAACGACCTGCCCGGCAGGCTTCTCTTGCTGGAGGGCTCCGGTTCCGCGATCCCGCCCGTGCACGCAGACGCGACCTGCCTGGTGCTGCCCGCTACCGTCGAAATCGAGTACCTGCGCGGCTACTTCGGGCCCTACCGTCTATTGCTCTCTGACGTTGTATTGGTTACAATGTGTGAGAAGCCGTTCGCTTCTCCCTCCCAGATCTCTTCGATCGTCCGTCATATCCGGGAAGTTTTTCGTGGGCTCGGCGACCGAGGCGATCTCCAAGGGGAGATACGAGTGGCGGCCACAGTTCTCCGTCCGGCATCTTCTGATCCTCTCGAAGGGGCATCGGTCTTCGTGGCGACAACGGCGCCGGAGGCAGCAGGGGAGCAGCTAAAGAGCTACCTCGAATCACATGAGAAGTGCCGGGTGGTGGGGATAAGTCACTCGCTCTCCAACAGAAGCCAGCTGGAACGAGAGCTTCAACCGATGAAAGGTGCAGACGTGTTGCTCTGCGAGATCAAAGCTGCGGGGGTCGACGTGGCGATAAGACGGGCTCTGGACGTTGGGATCCGGGTGGCGTACATGGACAACGTTCCTCAGTCGATCGACGGCGAGGACCTTCGGGCGCTCTTCACCTCCTCTGCGGAGCTCGCTGCGAGCCGCTTCGCGGAAACCTCATGACCGGCTTGGAAGAGCAACGGCAGGTGCTGGTAGGCGGGCACGAGCACAGCCTTCCTTATTCCAAAGGTCTGGCGGCGTCTGCACTGATGGTCACAGGGTTAGGCCCCGGCCGGGCATATCTCGTCGCCAACAAGGTCGAGCAGGAGCTGGTCGAGCTCGGGGTGGATCGAGTGTCGTCAAGCAGATTACGCAGCATCACCAGGGACGTCCTGCGCCGCGAAGCGGGAGACCGTTATGCAGAGGCGTACGTGAAATGGCAATCGGTAGCGAAGCTTCAATTGCCTTTGATCATCTTGATTGGTGGTGCCACGGGGGCCGGCAAGTCAACTATCGCGACACAGCTGGCGACACGCCTCGGCATCACAAGGGTGGTTTCCACCGATGCCGTGCGCGAGGTCTTGCGCAGCGCTTTTACCCAAGAGATGTTCCCAACGCTGTACGTATCCTCCTTCGAAGCGGACCGGGCGGTTCGCCAACCGATTCCCCATTCGGGCGACCGGCTGATCATCGGCTTTCGCGAGCAGGCGGCCGCGGTCGCTGTCGGAGCACAGGCATTGATCGATCGAGCGATCGAAGAGGGAACCGACATGATCCTCGAGGGCGCTCACCTGGTGCCCGGGTTCCTCGAGGGTATCGACAGCGAGCGCGCCGTCGTCGTCCCGCTGGTGGTTACTATCGAGGACGAGGACTTGCATCGCAGCCACCTCTTCCGGCGCGGTCGAGAGACGCGCAACCGACCGGAGGATCGCTACCTCCTAGGATTCAAGAAGATAAGAAGGATTCAGAAGTACATGGTGTCCTCGGCGCGTGTTCGAGGAGTGCCCACCATCTCGAACTTCGATCTGGACGCTACCTTGTCCGAGATCATCGACCACGTTATCCAGCGCGCGCTCGAGATGGTCGAGCGAGGAACAAGTGTTGTCGAGACCGATCAGCTATTCGAACGGACGGTCGAAGCCGTTCGTGAAAAGGAAGGGAGAGCTACACATGAAACTGTTTCTTGACACTGCCAACCTGGACGACATCCGCGCTGCCCACGAGTGGGGAGTATTGCGAGGGATCACAACCAACCCGACCCTCATCTCGAAAGAGCATGGTGATTTCCTAACCACGGTCAAGGAGATCTGCTCGATAGTCGAGGGAGACGTCTCCATCGAGACCGCCTCCGACAGCACCGAGACGCTTGTGCGGCAAGGGCACGACATCGCCCAGATCGCAGATAACGCGGTGGTGAAGATCGCTTTGACTGCCCACGGGCTCTCTGCGGTCCGCAAGCTTTCCGATGAAGGCATCAAAGTAAACGTCACTCTGTGCTTCTCCCCTGCGCAGGCGATTTTGGCCGCTGAGGCAGGTGCCTACATAATCTCGCCTTTCTTAGGTAGACTGGATGACATCGCGACGGACGGTCTCCGTTTGCTCTCCGATATCTGCGAGATCTACGCGGTCCAGGGATACCAGACCAATGTTCTCGCAGCCAGCCTCCGGCACCCGATCCACGTGGTGGAGGCAGCAAGGTTGGGGGCCGATATCGCCACGATGCCGTTCAAGGTCTTTGAGATGTTGGTGAAGCATCCATTGACAGACTCCGGATACAAGACGTTCATCCAAGACTGGGAGAAGGCAAAGCCGAACCTTGGCGAGCTTCCTCTCTCGATGCAGGAGGACTAAGCAGTGCCCGAAACACCCAACCGCTCGGTGCTGGAATCGAAACCCGTTACCGAGCTGCGAGAGATTGCCAAGTCACTTGACGTAAAGGTGACCGGCTTGAAGAAAGCTCAGATCGTCGATGCGATCACGGGGGGCAATGGATCTGCGCCCACGCGCAGATCGCCAGCCGCCTCCGCAACAGCGGTCGCGCGGCCCTCTCCGGCTGCAGAAGCTTCTGCGGTGACACCTGCGCCATCATCTTCTGCGGTCAGCACGAATGGGGGACAGAGCGCAAATAGTGGCGGAACCCCGACCGCCAACGGTGCTGGTGAAAGCAGCGGCGTGCGCGACGAGGGCGCTGCGGACGAGAGAGAACGCTCGCAAGACGATTTCAGGAGACGTCCGCAAGGGCAGCAGAACCGCGCGCGACCGCGCGAGAAAGCCGAGCCGCGCGAGAGTCGCGGTCGCCGTCGCCGGCGCGGCCGTGGTGGCGGTGGGACCGGGCAGCCAAGCGGTGGCGTCCCTCATTACATCCGGGAAGATCGTTACGAAGACGTCGAAGTCGAAGACGACTCGGGTGCTGAAGTACGGACGGGAATCTTGGATCTGCTGCCGGAGGGTTATGGCTTCCTGCGCACCAGCGGTTACCTGCCGGGCGACAAGGATGTCTACGTTTCGGTCTCTCAGGTGCGCCGCTTCCACCTTCGCAAGGGTGATGAGATCGTCGGATCGGTGCGGTCGCCGAAGGACACCGAGAAGTATCAGGCGCTGCTCAAGATCCGCCAGATAAACAACCAGGATCCCGAGGCGGCCCAAGGACGTCCGCGATTTGCCGATCTCGTGCCGCTCTATCCGGAGAAGCGGCTCACCCTCGAGCATCCCGATAGGCCGCGCCAGATCACTCCGCGCATCATCGATCTGATCGCACCCATTGGAAAAGGACAGCGCGGCATGATCGTGAGTCCTCCCAAGGCCGGCAAGACAACGGTGATGAAGGAGATCGCGAACTCGGTTCGCGCCAACAATCCAGAGACTTACCTGATCGTTCTGCTGGTCGACGAGCGGCCTGAAGAGGTCACCGACATGCAGCGTTCGGTCGACGGCGAGGTCATCTACTCGACCTTCGACCGACCCTCAGACGATCACATCCAGGTGACCGAGTTGACGCTCGAACGAGCCAAGCGCCTGGTCGAGATGGGGCGCGACGTCATGGTCCTGCTCGACGGCATCACTCGGTTGTCGCGTGCTTACAACCTGGCAACGCCAGCGTCTGGGCGCATCCTCTCGGGAGGGGTCGACTCCACCGCCCTCTACCCGCCCAAGCGTTTCTTCGGCGCCGCCCGCAACATCGAGCACGGCGGCTCGCTCACCATCATCGCTACGGCCCTGGTCGAAACGGGATCGAGGATGGATGAGGTCATCTTCGAGGAGTTCAAGGGAACCGGTAACTGGGAGCTCAAGCTGGACCGAAAGATGTCCGACAAGCGGATCTTTCCGGCGATCGACATCGCCGCTTCGGGAACACGTAAAGAGGAATTGTTGTTGACCCCCGAAGAGCTACAACTCACCTGGCGCTTGCGCCGAGTGCTGCACGCGCTTGAGGGCGGCGGCGCCTTGGAGCTCTTGATAGACAAGATGAAGGCCACTCAGGGCAACGCCCAGTTCCTGCGGGAGATCTCAAAGGTTCCCGTCAAGGGGGAATAGTGCTGTTGGGGCTCGGTTGGCCGCAGTGGCTGGTCATCATCGGCCTGGGAGGGGGATTATGGCTCACCTTCTGGACGATGGCGAGGGCTTCGGTCAAGTACGAGCAGGCTCGACAACGCCGGACGGAACAAGCAAGAGGAGAGGAAGAGTCATGAAGCAAGGGATCCATCCCGAGTACGTCGAAACGAAGGTCGTTTGCTCCTGCGGCAATACCTTCACGACGCGATCGATCAAACCAGAGCTGCATGTCGAGCTGTGCAACCAGTGCCATCCCTTCTATACGGGAAAGCAGAAGCTGGTCGACACCGGGGGCCGGGTCGAGCGCTTCCAGAAGAAGTACGCCAACCGGCCGGGTTCGAGCCGTTTCGCGGGAGCTGTAAGCCCAGAGCCCTCGGAGACACCGGCCGAATAAGACCGGTCGTGTCCTAAGCCGTGGCCTCTCATCCGACCTCGCCGAACAGGCCGTCGATCGGAGGCCAGGCCGTCCTCGAGGGCGTGATGATGCGGGGACCGGATTCGTGGTCGGTCGCGTGCCGTAAGCCCGATCTATCGATAGCTGTAGTGCACCATCAGCTGCCGGGCTGGAGTCATCGGCGCGCGTGGTTGAAGTGGCCGCTCTTTCGCGGCTGTGTGGTGCTTACGGAATCGCTGTCGATAGGGATGAAGGCGCTGATGGTGTCGGCCAATCACGCGATGGAAGAGGACGAACAACTCTCTGACAAGCAATTGACCACCACGCTTGTGGGGGCCACGGTGCTGTTCTCCGCGATCTTCATCGTTCTGCCCGTGCTCATCGCGAAAGTCATCGACTCGGCCTCAGGGGATCTCTCTCAGAACCGTCCTGTGATCTTCAGCATCATCGAGGGCCTCGTCCGTCTGGGGATGTTCCTGGGGTACCTCTTGGTCATCGGCCGGTTCAAGGACGTCCGCCGCGTTTTTCAGTACCACGGAGCCGAGCACAAGACGATCTATGCCTACGAGAACGGCGACCCGCTGGTGCCCGCAGACATCGACAGGAAGTATCCGACCCTGCACGTGCGCTGTGGCACGAATTTCTTGTTCATCGTGCTGTTTCTCACGATCATCGCCCACTTTCTGATCGATCTCGTGGCCCCCGCTTCGCTGCTTCCTCGCATCGGGATACGGATCCTCGCGATACCGGTCCTTGCTGGTTTCTCCTACGAAGTGATCAAGCTCGCGTCTCGGAACGAGGATTCTCTTCTCTTCAAGGCAACGATGTGGCCAGGTCTGCTCCTGCAGAAGATCACCACCAGACCTCCGTCGCTCGATCAGATCGAGGTGGCTATAGCTGCGATGAAGGCAGTGGCGCCGGCCGATTCAGATGTGACCGACGAAGTACCCGACGCTCCGGTCGCCTGATGCAGATACCCGAAACTCGCCTCAAGGAGATGGAGACAAGGTTCGAAGAGGTCGAGCGGCTCCTCGGCGATCCCGCATTGGCGCAGCGGCCCGATGAATTGCGCGCCCTCGGCCAGGAACACTCTCATCTGAAAGCCACCGTCGAGGCATGGCGCGAGTACAGGCGGGTCGAGGACGACCTTTCAGAAGCACGCACGATGTTGGATGGATCGTCGGGCGAAGAGCGCAATTACGTCGAGACCGAGATAGCTCAGATGGAGGCACGTATGCGCGCACTGAGCGAGCAGATCGTGGGTGCCCTCATCCAGAAAGATCCCAACGACGAACGAGACGTCATTGTCGAGATACGGGGCGGCGCAGGAGGGGAGGAGGCCGGTCTGTTCGCGGCCGACCTCTACCGGATGTACACCCGTTACGCCGAGAACAAGCACTGGAAAGTCGAACCGCTTTCGTCGAACGAAACGGGCACGGGCGGGCTCAAAGAGGTCACTTTCGCCGTCAAGGGCAAGGGCGCGTACTCGCGCCTCAAGCACGAAGCCGGGGTACACCGCGTGCAACGCGTCCCGGTTACCGAATCCAGCGGCCGCATACATACATCGGCGGCCGCCGTCATCGTTCTTCCCGAAGCCGATGAGGTCGAGGTGGAGATCGATCCCGGCGACCTCAAGATCGACGTCTATCGCTCGAGCGGTCCCGGTGGCCAATCAGTCAACACGACTGACTCCGCGGTTCGCATCCGGCACCTCCCTTCAGGCGTGGAGGTTGCGTGCCAGGACGAGAAGTCGCAGCTTCAGAACAAAGCTAAGGCGATGCGGATCCTGCGGGCGCGTCTGCTGCAGGTGAAACAGGACGAGGCGCAAGAAGCGATGGCCCAGGAGCGTCGTTCGCAGGTGCGCACGGCCGACCGCTCCGAGCGGATCAGGACCTATAACTTTCAAGAGAACCGCGTAACCGATCACCGCATCGGCTACACCGTCCATCGGCTGGCTGAGATCCTGGAAGGCGACCTCGACGATCTTATCGATGCACTCGCCGCGTATTACCGGAACCAAGGTCTGCAAGAGGAAGAGCTCTGAGCTCGTACCGGCAGGTACTGGGCCGGGTCGAAGAGACGTTGCAGAGTTCGGGGGCCCGCTCGGCGGCCTTCGAAGCGTGGTGGATCCTCGAGGCTGCGACTAACCGCGATCGTGCCGCGCTGATGCTCGATCCAACCATTACGCCGGAAGAGGAGCGCAACTGCCAGCGGCTTGCTGCGCGCCGGGCTGCCGGCGAACCGCTTCAGTACGTCACAAAGACGGCAGCCTTCCGCCGGCTCCTTCTCGCCGTGGGGCCCGGCGTGTTCATCCCTCGACCCGAGACCGAGCTTGTGGCGGAGCGTGCGATGGCGCGGCTCCCTCGGGGAGGCACCCTTGTCGATGTCGGGACCGGCAGCGGCGCGATCGCCTTTGCGGTCGCGGACGAGAGACCCGATGCGATTGTGATCGCAACCGAATCTTCTCCACGAGCTCTGGCTTGGGCGGAAAGGAATCGCGTGCTGGTGGATCTGCCCGTCGAGCTCGTGGAATGCGATTTGCTCAGCGGCTTGCCGGCGCCCCTTGTCAACTCGATCGACGTGGTCGTGTCGAATCCCCCGTACATCGATAGGGCGTCGGCCTCGATCTTGCCCCGTGACATCGTCGAGCACGAGCCCCACCGCGCGCTCTTCGCCGCCGAGCGGGGTTTGGAGGTTGTCATCCGCCTCGCCGACGCAGCCCTGCCATGGTTGAAGCCTCACGGCTGGCTGGCGATGGAGATCGGCAGCGACCAAGCCATCAGCGTTCGGACGCTTCTGGGAGCGGCCGGCTACGAGAACGTTTCGGTAGGCAAGGATCTCGCAGGCAACGACAGGATCGCCGAAGCACAAAAGCCGTGAGCACGATAGAAGAAGCAGTTGTCGCGCTCCGGGCCGGTCGTCCCGTCGTAATGCCGACCGACACCGTTTACGGAGTGGCCGGATCGTTCACTGCTCCGGGGGCCGTGGCCGCCGTGTTCACTGCGAAGGGGCGGCCGACCGACCGGCCGCTGCCGGTATTGGGCGGCGACATGGCGGCATTTGGCGACGTCGCGCTGTTCGACGCACGGGCCCAGGCCCTCGCGGCGCGTTTCTGGCCCGGCCCCCTCACGCTCGTGCTTCCTCGGGCTGCCGGATTCGACGTTGATCTTGGAGGCGCCGCCAAGGACTCGGTGGCGGTGCGCGTTCCGCGCCACGACACCGCGCTCGCACTGTTGCACCGGACGGGGCCGCTCGCCGTGTCCAGTGCCAACCGGTCGGATGAGGCTGCGGCGCTGACCGTCGAGGAGGCTCAGGCCGCGCTGGGCGAGACTGTTGCTGTCTTCGTGGATGGTGGACGCCTCACCGGACGCCCGTCGACTATCGTCTCCCTCGTAGCCGAGCTGAGATTGATCCGCGAGGGCGAGCTCTCCCTAGCGGACGTTCAGAGGGCGATGTCGTAGAGCTCGGCGTATTTGGTGCGAAGGTGCTCGAGCAGGGGCTTCGCAGACACCGGGGCGCCCAACACCCTCTCGGCGAGCTCGTTGGCGGGGTACCGGTACGCCTGCGAGTGGATCTTCTCGCGCAGCCATCCCAGGAGACGCGTTGTGTTGCCGTCCCGGAAATCCTCGTCGAGGGCGCCCAGATCTTCCTGCGCCTTGGCGAAGAAAGCTGCGGAGTAGATCGTCCCCAAGGTGTAGGTGGGGAAGTAACCCTGGATCCCGATCGACCAGTGCATGTCTTGCAACACGCCGTTCCCGTTGTTGTCGGGGCGCACGCCCAGATGCTTCTCCATGGCGGCATCCCACGCGTTCGGCAGATCGCCAACGTCGAGCTCCTCGCGAAACATAGCGAGCTCGAGCTCGAACCGCAGCATGAGGTGCAAGTTGTAAGTCACTTCGTCTGCGCTCACTCTGATCAGGCTCGGTTCGACGTGGTTCGCAGCTTTGTAGAACTCGTCGGGTGACACCATCTCAAGCTGGGCTGGGAAGCGCTCCTTCAGATGTGGAAGCATGAAATCGGTGAAGGGACGGCTGCGTCCGACGAAGTTCTCCCAGAGTCGTGACTGCGACTCGTGCATACCCAGCGACGGTGTCCCGCCGACAGGAAGATCGGCGAACTCCTCGGGGAGGCCCTGGTCGTAGAGCGCATGGCCGGTTTCGTGCATCGTCGCGAAGATCGCCATCAACAGATCGTGCTCGTCGGTTCGCGTGGTCTGGCGAACATCTCCCGTCCCAATGGTGATGGTGAACGGGTGTGGCGAAGTGTCGAGTCGCCCGCCTTGGGTGTCGAAGTTAAGGATCGTCACGAGCCA
>JAXDJR010000105.1:0-5569 GCA_034667545.1 Actinomycetota bacterium | reverse complement strand
CGATGTTGCGCCGGTGCTGACCCTCGGATACGCGCACGGAACCGGCAGCGGTGATCTCGTCCAAGGCTTCACCCTCGATGAGCGTTACCTGGCACTCGTCTTCATCGGTCCAATAGCCGGTGCGCATGGAATAGCGGTCCCCCACCAAGCCGAGGCCCTCTTGTGCCTCGATCTCAGACACTTTCTGCATCGGTTGCCCACCTTCGGACACCACGTAGATCTCTCCGACGAAAGCCATCGCTCCCTCATCGTCTCTCCGGTCGCCGGAGAGCATATGGCCGCCTACGAGAGGTAGTGGTGGAAGAAGTCGACAGTGCGCTCGAAGGCGAGCTCCGCAGCGGGTGGATCGTAAGCCGAGAGGACGTCGGCATTGGCGAACCAATGGCCAACCCCCGGATAAAGATGCATCTCGACATCGACGTCCAGTTTCTCCAACTCTGCGAAAGCTGCCTCTGCGTCTGGCCGCGGCTCCCACTCGTCTTGCTCGGCGAAGTGCCCGAGACAAGGCGAGTTCCAGCGCTTGAGGTCGAAGTCGCCCAGCCCGTAATAGAGGACTGCGCCCTCCGTGGGCAGATCCTGAGCCAGTTCGACTGCGAAGCTCGCCCCGAGCGAGAAGCCCACGACCCCTAGTCGCGGGTGCCAGTTATCGGTGAGATGCTCCGCCGCCGCTTTGATCTTGCCGATCGTGCGCTCGGCATCGAGTGATCGGGCCATGGCGCGGGCCGAGTCCACCGAGTCGGCGATCGTCCCGTCGTAGAGATCGGGGGCCAGCACGGTGAAACCTTCCTCATTGAGGCGATCTGCGTAGGTCATGAAGGACTGCTGCAGTCCGAAGAATTCGTGCAGCACGATCACGCTGGGTCCTGCGCGATCGGAATATGACATGTAGCCAGTTCCGGCAGTCCGGTGCTTACCGAAGTCGACCATGCGGCGGAAAGAGCGGTTCTGGAGATCGGCGGGGGGGCGGCGCGACTGGATGGACTTGCCCATCAACGCCCCGTCCGAACGCTCTCTCGCATAAGTGAGCACCTTATGGGCTGGCGCGCTCGGTCCCCACAGGCGCAGGTCGCGGACAGCTTTCTGCGATGGAGTGTCCCGTCCCATCGGACAACAGGAGTCGAAGGGGCGCCGCTGAGCTTGCGCTTTGCCACCGATAGGCAACGCCTGAGCAAGCGTCCACGACCCTTACGAGCTCTGGAGCGCGCCTCGCATCCCGCTGAGTTGGTGGAAGGCGCAGTGGAAAAGCACGGTCCCCGATTTCGGGAACGTGACTTTGACCGTGGCGGTCTGACCCACCGCAAGATTTTTACTGATGTGCCCGGAGGGCAGCGTGAAGTTGTGCGTCACGGTACCTTCGTTCTTGAGATGGAGGGTCACCGATTGGCCCGGCTTGCCCTTGAGCACGGTCGGACTGAAGTAGAAGTCATTGGTCGTGATCTCGATCGACGACTTGTTGCTGACGTCGGCGCTCTTCTTGAAGTTGACCTGCAGTCCCGCGATGGTCTTGCTTGACGTGGCCTGGCTCGAACCACCGCTGCTGGTGCTCTTCTTCGGGGACGACTGTGAGCTCGTGTGAGCCGGACCGCCGGCAGCAGGAGGGCTGCTACTCCCACCACAAGCTACGAACGCCACCGCGAGGCAGGCTGCTCCCCCCAAAGTGATCAATCTGCCCAGCCGCCGGGCGAAAAACACCCGTGCTTGACCTTGGCTTCCCATTCCGCCCTCCTTGGATTCGTCTCGTTACGCGTTGGTATCAGTTGTGGGTTGTACGTAACAGGGACGCGGGAGGATTGACCATCGGGAGGATTGTCGCCGGCGGCCGCTACTTGCCGTTTACGCGGTTCTTGGTCCAGTGGAGCCATCGCTGGGTGAACCGCCATGGCCCCTGGCACACCTTCACGTCGTCGTCCCAGAAGCCATAGCCACCCATCCCGTCGCTGCCCGGATGCCAGTCGTAGAACCACACTTGCTGACCGGTGCACTTGTATGGGTTGGTCTGGTGATGGTTGACGAAGCGAGCCGAGGCGGGTACCACGCTGATCATCGCTGCCGCAAGCACGCCTGCACAGACCGATCGCGAGGGAAGTCTCATGAGCGAGATGCAACGCCTTCAAGGGACGGGTTGCAGTGAGCAAGACCACACCGAGCAGAATGTCCGGCGTCCACGTCTTCAAGACGCGCCGCTCAACCAGAAGGGCGCCCGTGCCCATACGAGCGTTCAACCCGAACGTTTCAGCTTGCCGTGCTTCTTGGCGTAGCGCTCGCCCCTTCGGAATACACCAAGTCCGAGAGGTATGGAGATCACACCGATGACGATCAGCGGCCAGATGTCATGCCACAAGGATCCCAACGAGGCCCCCTCGAGGATCGACGATCGGATCGCCTCGAGCGCGTAGGTTGCCGGAGAGATCTTCGACAACGCCTGCATCGGAGCCGGCAGGACCTTGACGCTGTAATAGACGCCTGACACCACAAGCAACATGCCCTGGGCGATGAACCCGAGCTGGGACCCTTTTTCCGGCGAGACCAGAGGGAGAACCGCCGTCATCATCCCGAGCCCGATGAAGGACACCGAGGCGATCGCCAAGATAATGAGTGCCGCCACGAAGTTGGCATGGGGCATGACCAGGTGAAAGAAGAACGCGATCACCGAGAACAGCAGCCCGGCCCTCAGGACCCCGTAACCCACCGCGAAGATGCCCATGCCGAGCAGATGGATGGGGCGCGACAAGGGGGCCATGAACGTGTACTCGATCGTGCCCTCCCACCGTTCCCAGGCGACCGTCTCGGTCAAGATCTCGAAGATGATCCCGAGGTACGCCCAGATCACGCCTCCGATAAGGAGGATCGTGGTCTGGCGGTTGACGTCGAGCTTGCCTCCGGAAGCGGCCACGCCCTTCGCGATGAAGACGATAGTGAGGGTATTCGCGACCGTCCACAGGAAGAACGCGACCTCCCACCAGACGTAGCGCTTGACCAGGTAGGCGTTGCGCTCGACGATCCCACCAAGTCCGATGAACTCGGATCGCAACGTTCCCGCCGGAGCCTTCATGAGTCGGCCATCCCCGCGGACGGATCGTTGTCTTCCTCGTGTTCGAAGCTCGTTCCGGTGGCTGCGAAGAAGGCTTCCTCGAGGGTGACCGCGCCGTAGCGCGCCTTCAGGTCGGCCACCGGCTCGAGCGAAAGCAATTCGCCCCGATGCAAGATCCCAACTCGGTCGGCAAGCACCTCGGCCTCGTCGAGGTCATGGGTGCACAGCAGGATCGTGACGTTATGGATGCTCCGGACCTCGCGGATGAAATCCTGCACCTCGAGCTTCGACCGGGGGTCAAGACCAGTCGTGGGCTCGTCGAGCAGAAGTAAGACTGGAGATGTGAGCAGAGCGCGAGCAAGCGCGATCTTCTGCTGCATCCCACGTGACAGCTGCTCCATAGACTCATTACGGCGCTCGGGAGGGAAACCGACCTTTCCGAGGATCTCTGGGATCTTCTCGCGGGTCTCTGCCGGCGTCATGCCGTAGAACCTCGCTGCATAACTAAGGTTCTCGGCCGACGACATCTTCTTGAAAAAGGAAGCCTCCACCGATACGCGATTGACCAAACGCCTCACCGGGCGCGGGTTCTCGAACACGTCGTACCCAAAGATCCGGGCGCTGCCCCCGTCGTGCAGCAATAACGTCGAGAGCAGCCTTACGAGCGTCGACTTTCCGGAACCGTTCTGGCCCAGGATGGCAACACACTCTCCCTCGGCGATCGTGAAGGTGACATCCTTCAGCGCCGGAACGCGCTTACGGCGAGAGAAACGGCCCTCGCGCCGGTCGCGCCGCAGGAACTCCTTGCGCAGGTCGACGACCTCCACGGCGTTCGCCGGCACGGAGGACGGATGGTCTTCGATTGTGGACGTGCTTGAAACGAGCTGTGTCACAGGTACTCCTTCGAGGGAATTGCGGAGAAAACGGGACGCGAAAACTCGGCGGGCCGAGGGTGGGCCGCGAGGCGCGAGTGCCGGACGTCAACCGAGGAGCAACAACCGGCTAACCATAACGGATGAGCGGGGCGCCTACAAGAAAGCTGGGACCGACGCCTTCAGGGGGCTCCGTTGTGCCTCCTGATAGCGCTTGAGTTGCTTGTGCGTTACTGTGTGTTTGATTAAACGTTTGTGCTTTATTGAGTGATGGCGGCGATCCTCAACCCCGGAGGAGACGGCATGCGCAGGAAGCGACGTGAGGAGGGGACCTTTCACTCCCCCAAAGCGGGTAGCCCTGGAAGCGCGGAGCGCGCGGAGCAGGAACGACGGTGGAAAGAGGCGGTGCGAGAGGCGAAGCAAACAGCCTTCGAGATCTTCGAGGACCGGGGGCCGGGTGTCTCCGTCCCTCCCGAAGGGCTCGCCCGCCGAGACCATCGCGGACGCCGCTAGCCGGCCCGAAACAGCGTCTCAGGGTTGCGAGGAAGCCTTATAGGAACTCTCATTTGCGTGTGTGATGCTTGACCCACGGCTCAGCAGAACGGCCGTGAGCTGTTTGCCGGATCGGTTGGGGTCGAGCCGACTCCTTTCAGCACACGACCTGAAGCCAGGGTCGAGGGATCTTTCCAAGACTTCCTTTGTGGGCTCCCCCTCGAGGGCCTTCGCCCAAGTCCCTTCACAGCACCTGACCAGAAAGGCAACGGATGTCCGGCAAGAAGGCGGCCCTCGGGGCCTTGGCGATCGTCGCCGTCCTGATCCTCGCAGTGGTGTTCTTCTCGCGGTCGACACCTGGTCAAGGCCCCTCTGCGGGGCCGAGCTCCTCGGTCAGTACGGCACGCGGGCATGGCCCTCTTCTGCCCTGCCACGGGGTTCAACTATCGAACGGCCAGGACATAGCCTCGGCGGTTTCCGGGGCGCCCCCGGGAACGACCTTTTGTCTGGCTCCGGCGACCTATGTCGTGACTTCGCCGATCGTGGTGAAGTCGGGTGACACATTCATCGGGACCGCTCCCCGGCGGGACGGCGTTACCGTAAAAACTGATACTGCGCAGATCATCTTTGACCTCTCCAACGCTCTAGGCATCAGGTTCGAGCACTTCGGCATCGGTGGAGCGATAAACGCGTGTCCGGGAAACAACTGCGGAGCGACGGGCCGCGCCATCAGTCAGGGTGGCAACGTCACGGTAAAGGACATGCACCTCTATGGGAATGGCCGCAGCGCGATCGGCGGAACCGAAGACGGCCTGACCGTCATCGGCTCCGAGATAGACCACAACGGTGCGCAGCTCGCCGACGGAGTATCCGCAGGGATCAAGGCGGTGCACTCGTTCTCGGTCACCAACTCTTTCATTCACGACAACATCAACAACGGGATCTGGTGTGACATCCAATGTGGGCACTTCGTCGCCCAGGGCAACGTTGTAACCAAGAACTCGGGGAACGGGATCTTCATGGAGATCAGCCAGGGCCCCGCTCTGATCGCCGACAACGTCATCAAGAACAACAACACTGCGGGCAACGACACGGCCGGCGGAATCAGCATCACAGACTCCCGGAACGTCATTATCCGTGGGAACAGGATCTCGGGGAATCAAGGATTCGGCAT
>JAXDJR010000104.1:0-2876 GCA_034667545.1 Actinomycetota bacterium | reverse complement strand
GAGCCCAAGCACTGCCAGGGTTTCCTGGCTTGCCGCTAGGAGCGGCCTACAGTTGCGGGACAGCGCCGGCCTCTGACCGGACTTCCCCCTGTGCAGTGCGCAGGTATTCGATTGTCAATGGAGCTCCGCCGGCGACTATAACTGGGCTGGCGAGGAGACGGCCCCCCGGAGGAGCCTCTGCAGCAGGCGGCTGTCCCCGCAGCCAGCCCCCGTCCGCCTTAAAGCCGTGCCGCAGCGACCCGGTATCACGGACGCAACATCCCATCGCGCGCGAACCGCCGTAGCCGGTCCCCTTTACCCAAGCGAAATGCCACCCAGAACCACAGGATTACCGCCAAGCCGGCGAGCTCACCGCCCCAGGTGGCCAGGTGGCTAAGCGGATGCACGATGAGATCAGCGGAGTAAGGCTCGGCGGGGTTTGCGCCGAAGCGAGTTCCGAAGGCGGGCCACAGGAAAGTCCGCGGCACCAACCACATACCGTCGCCGACCAAGTGTGTGAGCCATCCCACACCGAGACCGAACCACGACAGACGACGCGGCCCCCGAAACGCGATCAGGATGACGACGGTCACTACGACGACGGCCAGCAGAGTGTGTGCCGGCCCCCGTCGGCCGGGCCACCCGAACACGAACGACAAAGGAACGTCGAGCAGATCGGGCAGGACCGCGCCCAGCAGGATGAAGCGATAGTCGATGCGCTGCCGTCCGAGCGTGACGTAAACGAGGGCCGCGCCCACGCCCAGGTGCCAGAGCAGCACCTACATGTCTTCGGCCGGCATTGCCGCGTCGAGTTCCAAGCTCAACGTTCCCGGATCGCCGTTGTGGGGCAGCAGCGCGGCAGCTTCATCCATAGCCTGGTTGGCGAGCTCATCGGCGCGCTCGTTCAGATGCCTGCGCACGGGAGTGATGGATGCAGACTCGAACTGGGCCATCAGTGACTGAGCTCTGCCTGCCAGTGCGCGCAAGCGGTCGTTCTTTATCTTCCACTTGCCTTGCACCTGCGAGGCCACGAGCTCGGAATCCACGTACACCTCGATCTCCGAGATGTGATTATCGCGCGCCAGTTCGAGCCCGGCTATCAGTGCGTGGTACTCGGCGACATTGTTGGTTGCCTCGCCGATAGAGCGCGCAACTTCCAGGGGCGGCTGCCCGTCTCTACTCTGCAGCACCACACCGATACCGGCGGGACCCGGGTTCCCGCGCGCCCCACCATCGGTGTGCAGGACACCTTTCACTGCACGACGAGGATCCGGCCGCAGTTGTCGCAGCGTTGCAACCCCCGCTCGGCGCGAAGATGTTCGGCCTCTTTGGAAGGTAGGCGCGTGTGACACCCCTGACAGGTGCTGTCGACTAGCGCCGCCGCCCCGATCCCTCCCCTAGTGGCCCGGATCCTTTCGTACAGAGATAGAAGATCGTCCGGAAGGCTCGTGGCGACCTCCGCGCGCGTGGATCGGTGCGAGACGAGCTCGCCTTCGATCTCGGTGGTCAGGGCCGCCACGGTCCCTTGCAGGTCCTCGGTCTGCTGGGCCGCCTCAGAACGCTCCTTCTCCAGAGACTCGAGGGTCGCGGTCGCATCGTCCTTGTGCACCATCACCTCGAGAAGCTGATCTTCCAGCTCCGATCGTTTGCGCTTCAGCATCGCGACCTCTGCCTGCAGTGACCCCAGCTCTTTAGGATTCGAGACTGCCCCCGAGAACAAGCGTTGCTCTTCCTTTTGGATCTTCTGGTCGCCGATGCCGATCTCTCCTTCTAGGCGATGGTGCTCGCGCGTGATCTCGTCGAGTTGCTTGCGTGCTATCTCAGAGTCGGTTTGGAGCTCGGACAATTGCGCTGACACCTCTTTGAGGCGAACGGCTTCTGGGAGATTGCGGCGGCGTTCCTCGCATCGTTTGATCGCCGAATCCTCTGACTGCAGATCGAGCAATCGTTGCAGCGCGCCGTCATCCACGCTCCCGAGTTTAGGCTGCCGGCGTATGGAGCTTTGGCCCGGCTACCAATATCCCCTGGGCGCCACCTGGGACGGACAGGGGACCAACTTCTCTTTGTTCTCCGAGAACGGTGAGGGCGTAGAGCTGTGCCTGTTCGACAACGCAAACGCAGAGACAAGCTTCGAACTGACTGAAGTGACCGCGTCAGTGTGGCATGGATATCTCGCCGGGGTCGGACCTGGACAGCGTTATGGCTACCGGATCCGGGGTCAGTTCGATCCCCACGAAGGACAGCGTTTCGACACCTCGAAGCTCCTGCTTGACCCCTACGCCAAAGCCATCGACGGGGACATCGAGTGCACTCCCGACCTGTTCAGCGTCGCACCCGATAACCCCGAGCATCTCATCGTCCCGCAACCTCGAACTACACCGGCATCGAAGGCGGTAGTGATCGACGAATCTTTCGACTGGAGTGGGGACGCCGCGCCACGCATCGCATGGCACGACACAGTCATCTACGAGACCCACGTGCGAGGGTTGACGCAGCTTCACCCCGAGGTGCCTCCCGAGTTGCGCGGCACGTACGCGGGCTTGGCCCATCCCGCAGTCCTCGAGCACCTGCAAGCATTGACCGTTACAGCGATCGAGCTGCTTCCGGTGCATCACTTCGTGCACCCCAGACACTTGATGGAGATCGGGCTCAGGAACTACTGGGGCTACGACTCCATCGGCTATCTCGCGCCCCACGCGGCCTACAGCTCGGCCGGAGCCACCGGCGGGCAGGTCTCCGAATTCAAGCGGATGGTGAAAGCAGTCCACTCTGCGGGCATGGAAGTCATATTGGACGTGGTCTACAACCACACCGGAGAAGGCAACCATCTCGGTCCTACGCTCTGCTTTCGCGGGATCGACAATCGCGTTTACTACCGGCTGGCGGAGAACGATGCC
>JAXDJR010000103.1:0-8477 GCA_034667545.1 Actinomycetota bacterium | reverse complement strand
CGGCCGCCACAGGAGCCGCGGCCGCCGCGATAGGGGAGAGCGGTGGCGCGGTTCGAGCGGCCGTGCCCGAAGGGGTTCCCGACAGGATCCACGCGGAGATCGCGTTGGGGTGGGATCAGAGACAGCGGTGGCCGGGCTCGACCGCTGCCAGGATGCTGGGGGTATTGCTGGTGGCAGCGCTGGCTGCCGGCGCGATCTATCTCCTGTCGCACCTGGGGAGCGGCACGAACACGAGAGCTCGGCACCAGACCGCCGCCGGTCAGCACAAACACCACAGGAATGGGGGTACGGGGGCCGCGCACCCGTCGCCCGGTAGCACGGCCGCCGGTTTCGCTGTTGCTCCTACGCCGTCGTCGTCGGTGCCTGCCACTACGACGTCCCCTTCGGCCGGGTCGACGTCCTCGAGTGGGGTGGTCCCGGCGGCCGGATGGGTTCCGTACGTCGATCCGGCCGTGGGGTGGTCTATCGCCTACCCACCGGGTTGGGCCCCCCACCAGCGCGACAGCCATGTTTACGACTTCTCGGACCCGAACGGGAGCCGCTACCTGCGGGTGGCGTGGACGACGACGCCGGGACCGGATCCCGCGGCGCGGTGGCGGGAGTATTCGAAGTCGTTCGGGGCCCGGTATCCGAACTACCGAACGATAGGTATCTCGCGCAACTTCACCTTCAAAGGCTGGAAGGCGTCGGCCTGGGAGTACACCTACTCGGACGGTGGATCGCTCCTCCATGCAGTAGACCTAGCCCTGGTCAACGGCACCTACGGCTTCGCTCTCAACTTCCAGACCCACGATTCCGACTGGGGTTCGTCCCAGGACATCTTCACGGCCTTCAAGCACTCCTTCCGACCGCCCTCATAGATCGATCTGCGAGCTCGGTCGGCCAGAGGCGTGCTTCGCTCGACCATCCGCCGGCCGCCCGGCTTGAGCGCCCAGCCCCGCCCACTTATACTCATTCCGCCCCCTGAAGAGGGGGTTCATTTCTGCTAGGAGGAATCCAGACCTACATGGCGCAAGAGCAAGCCGAGGCTGTTCAAGCCTCGACCCTGGGCACCGGCAATGGCGCCGGGGCCGAAGAGACGCTCCCCGACGGCCATGGCGGCCTGATCACCAGAACCGCTCCGTCCACCTCCGGCGGCACCTACGCGGGCGGCACGATCGTCGAGAACGACGTCGGCGACTCCCAGGAAGAGTTGATGGCTGCTATCGAAGCGACCATCAAGCCCTTCGAGGAAGGCGATCTGGTTCAGGGAAGCGTCGTCAAGATCGAAAAGGACGAAGTCCTGCTCGACATCGGATACAAGTCCGAGGGCGTCATCCCGCTGCGCGAGCTGTCCATCCGCAACGACGTGGATCCTTCCGATGTCGTGTCCATCGGCGAGGAGCTAGAAGCACTCGTTCTCCAGAAGGAGGACGCCGACGGACGCCTGATCCTCTCCAAGAAGCGCGCCCAATACGAGCGAGCCTGGGGAAACATCGAAGAGAAGAAGAAGAAGGACGAGACGGTCATCGGTCCTGTGATCGAGGTTGTCAAAGGCGGTCTGATCCTCGACATCGGTCTGCGTGGATTCCTTCCCGCATCGCTGGTTGAGATGCGGCGGGTGCGCGACCTGCAGCCGTACGTCGGCAAGGAGCTCGAATGCCGCATCATCGAGCTGGATAAGAATCGCAACAACGTAGTTCTCTCTCGTCGCAAGTTCTTGGAGGAGTCACAAGCCGAGCAGCGCCACGAGTTCCTCGATTCGTTGCAGAAGGGCGAGAGACGCAAGGGTGTCGTGTCCTCAATCGTGAACTTCGGAGCGTTCGTCGATCTTGGCGGTGTGGACGGACTAGTTCACGTTTCGGAGTTGTCCTGGAAGCACGTCGATCATCCAAGTGAGGTCGTCGAGGTCGGCGAGGAGGTCGAGATCGAGGTCCTCGATGTCGACCTCGAGCGCGAGCGGGTCTCGTTGTCGCTCAAAGCTACTCAAGAAGATCCGTGGCGGCAGTTCGCGCGCCAGCACTCGGTGGGCGATGTTATCGAGGGCCGGGTTACCAAGCTCGTTCCGTTCGGTGCCTTCGTCGAGGTCGACGACGCCATTGAGGGTCTGGTCCACATCTCCGAGCTTGCCGATCACCATGTGGAGCGCGCCGAGGATGAGGTCAGCGTTCACGACCAGGTTCCTATAAAGATCATCGATATCGATCTCGAGCGCCGGCGTATCAGCCTGTCGAGGAAGCAGGCTCTTGCGCCGGAAGATGAGAACAGCGCCATACCCGACGTCGAGCGGGGCATCAGAGAAGTGGCCCCCGCCCACGCCGATTCCGAGCTGGAGGCACAAGAAGAGGTAGCTGCGGACGGCTCAGAGGCTGCTCCTCCCGAGGCAGTGGGCGTTGATTCTGAGGACGAGGTCGAAGAGGCGGCCGAAGAGCAGGAGCCTGCCGACATCGGAACCGCTCCGGGGCCTGAGCTCGAGGAGATCATCACAGAGGAACCGTCGGCAGATCTGGGCGAAGGCAGAGGCGCGCTGGACGAGGGAGCCGCTCCCGAGGGGGAAGCCGAGACAGCGGCCGGAGGGGATCAATCGATCGAGTCCATCGTCCAGGATCTCAAACGCGAGCGCGGCCAGTCCTAGAAAGTTCTGATGCATGCTGCTCGTCGGCCTGACCGGGGGCATCGGAGCCGGGAAATCCACATTCGCTGCCCTGCTTGCCGAACGGGGGGCGCAGATCGTCGACGCAGATCTTTTGGGACGTGACGCGCTGCGCCCTGGTGAAGAGGCGTGGAAAGGGGTTGTTGAGCAATTCGGCGACGAGATCCTCGCTGCCGGTTCGATGGAAGTAGACCGCAAGCGGCTAGCGGCTATCGTGTTTCACGACGCCAAGCAGCGCATCGCGCTGAACGCCATCGTTCATCCCGTCATCCTGCGCCGCATCGCCGATACTCTCGACACACTGCGCGCCTCCGACGAGATCGTCGTTCTCGACGCTGCTTTGATCGTCGAGACGGGTCTGGATAAGGATCTCGACCTGGTCATCGTCGTGACCGCTGGCGAGAGCGCCCGCGAGAGCAGACTCGTGGCCGGACGTCGGATGAGCCGCGCCGATATCAAGGCGCGGATCGCGGCTCAGGCTGCGGAGGCTGATCTTCTCGAAAGAGCTGACGAGGTAGTGCCCAACAACGGAACCCTCCAGCAGCTTGCCGTCGAAGCCGACCGAGTTTGGGATCGGCTGCTGGAGCTTCGCGACTCCAAGTGATAAAGATCATTTTCTTTGATGCCGGAGGAACGATCCTCGAGCCGTATCCAACCTTCGCCGAAGCCTTCACCCGCATCTGCCGGACGCACGGCCACGAGGTTGCACCGGCTGACGTCCAGTCCGTCTACCACGCGGTTGGCACCGCCGAGGTATCTCGTAAAACCGGAATCATCAACGCGAGTTCGTCTGCCGAGACCTCACAGATCTTTTGGAGTCATCTTTACGAGATGTTCCTCGAAGCTCTGGGTATCGTGGATGACTCTCTTCGGGACGACCTGCTGGTGACATTTTCCGACAAGGCCACTTACAAGCTGTTTCCCGAGGTTCTCGACGCGTTCGAGCAACTCAGAGGAGCGGGTTACAGGCTCGGTCTGATCTCGAACTTCGAGGGCTGGCTCGAAGAAGTGCTGGTGGAACAGAAGGCGGGCGACATCTTCGAGGTAAAGGTGATCTCCGGGATCGAGGGCATCGAGAAACCAGACCCTTACGTCTACCGGCTGGCGATCGAGCGAGCGGGAACCGATCCTGAGGAGTGCGTCCACGTGGGGGACTCGATAGCAAACGACCTCGAGCCGGCGACGGCAGTCGGGATGAAAGTGGTCATGATTGACCGCTCCGGAAGCTTCCCCGACACCACATGGCCGAGGATCACCTCCCTGGAGGAGCTGCCGGCCCTTCTACGTACGCTCTAGGCCTTCGGCTTGGGCTCCGGCCCCGCCTAATTACAATCGCGTAACCATGCCCCCATTCAAGGTCGAAGCCGAGTTCTCCCCCGCAGGAGACCAGCCCCTGGCGATCCAGGGGACAGCCGAGCGCGTCATGAGGGGTGATCGGTACACGACCCTCCTGGGCGCCACCGGCACTGGGAAGACGGCGACGATCGCATGGGCGCTCGAGCAGATCCAGAAGCCGACCTTGGTGATCGCCCCCAACAAGTCTCTGGGGGCCCAGCTTTGCAATGAGTTCAAGCAGTTCTTCCCCAATAACGCGGTCGAGTACTTCGTCTCGTATTACGACTACTACCAGCCGGAGGCGTACGTGCCGTCGACCGATACCTACATCGAAAAGGATTCGTCGATCAATGACGAGATCGAACGCCTCCGCCATTCCGCCACCAGCGCGCTATTGCAACGCGACGATGTGCTGATCGTTGCAAGCGTTTCCTGCATCTTCGGGCTGGGGTCGCCCGAGGAATATCTGAACCAGACCGTCAGTCTGGCGCGCGGGGGAGCGGCGGATCGCGAGTTCATCCTCCAGAAGCTCGTCGACATCCAATACGAGCGCAACGACGTCAACTTCATCCGCGGGAAGTTCAGGGTTCGGGGCGACACGATCGAGGTCTTTCCGGCCTACGAAGAGCTTGCGATCCGCATCGAGCTGTTCGGAGATGTAGTGGACCGCATCATCGAGCTGGACCCACTGACCGGTGAGATCACGCGCGAGCTTGGCCACGTCGAGATCTACCCCGCATCTCATTACGTCGCGTCGCGCGAACGGATGCAGCGGGCGATCCAAGGGATTGAGCTTGAGTTGACGGATCGGCTCAAGGTCCTCGAGGGAGAACACAAGCTCCTGGAAGCGCAGAGGCTCCGCATGCGGACCCAGTACGACTTGGAGATGATGCGCGAGGTTGGCTTTTGCTCCGGGATCGAGAACTATGCCCGTCACATCGAGGGCCGCGAGCCGGGCTCCAAGCCCAACACCCTCATCGACTACTTCCCCAAGGATTTCTTGGTGGTCATCGACGAGTCCCACGTAGCGGTGCCGCAGTTGCATGCGATGTACGAAGGAGATATGAGCCGCAAACGCGTGCTCGTCGAACACGGTTTCCGGCTCCCCAGTGCGATGGACAACCGGCCGTTCAAGTTCGATGAATTCATGGCGTCGGTCAAGCAGCTCGTGTTCATGAGCGCCACGCCTGGACCCTTCGAGCTGCGCGTGACGAAGCCTCCCCTTGTCGAGCAACTCGTTCGTCCCACGGGCTTGATCGATCCCGAAGTGATCATCCGGCCCACCAAAGGTCAGATCGACGACCTCATCGGCGAGATCCGCAACCGCACCGACAACGACCAGCGCGTCTTGGTGACGACCCTGACGAAGAAGATGGCGGAGGACCTGACCGATTACCTGCTCGAGTCGGGCATCCGGGTCCGTTACCTGCACGCGGATATCGACACCGTCCAAAGGATCGAGATCTTGCGCGACCTGCGGCTCGGCGAGTTCGACGTCCTCGTCGGCATCAACCTGTTGCGCGAGGGTTTGGATCTGCCAGAGGTCTCGTTGGTGGCGATCCTCGACGCTGATAAAGAGGGCTACCTACGTTCGCAAACGTCCCTGATCCAGACGATCGGCCGGGCCGCCCGCCACGTCGAGGGGCAGGTCATCATGTACGCCGATGAGGTCACCGACTCGATGCGGTTCGCGATCGGTGAGACGCAGCGCCGCCGCAAGATCCAGCTCGAGTACAACGAGAAGCATGGGATCGACCCGCAGTCGATCCGCAAGGCGGTCAACGACATCCTCATCGAGGGCTTCGGGCGCAAGCGCGAAGGTGCCACCGTTCCCAACAAGTCCAAGAGCCGGCGGCGCGAGCCGATCGGCGGTACCCCGGATGAGTTGCGGCGGCTGGTCCTGCAACTGGAGGAGGAGATGCATCAAGCCGCGGAGGATCTCCGCTTCGAATACGCGGCCCGCATCCGCGACGAGATAGCAGACTTGCGAAGAGAGTTACGAGAAGTCGGCTAAACAAAGGGGCGGCCCGAAGGCCGCCCCTTTTTCTGTTATCGGATCTCGGTTCAGCCTCTAGCCACCCCACGATGCCAGGAGGTTCACGAGGCTCGGCGCGTAGGGAGTTCCTACGCCCGTGACGTCGTCGTAGCCCGGAGTAGTGCGCAGAGAACTGTCGGCACCCTCGATGACCGGACCATTTGCACTGGCGGGAACCGAGTTGATGGTGCGCAGAGTCGTCACCAGAACAGGGTTACCTACTGCGTCGTAGTACTCAACGTTGCGCAACACGGCAGTTGGCGTTGCTGGGGGCAGGACGTCCTGGATCGCTCCGCTTCCGGTGGCGCTGGCGTCATAGATGGCGGGGTTGACGAATCCAACCCTGCCGCCGTTCGCCTGAGCTGCGAGTGCCAGGACCCCGGCGAACAACGGTGACGACAAGCTGGTCCCGCCGATACGGCGCTCGCAATACTCCTGCGTGGCGCTCAACGAAACACAGTCGGCGTCGATAAGCGGATCGCCACTCTTGTCGTACGTCTGTCCATACAGGGCCCCCGTGTTGGGGTCACCCACCATGGAGACATCCGGCACGACCCGGTGCGGGGAGGAGAAGGAGATCGAGCTGCCACTTGCAGTCGTGGTGCCCATGGCCAACGAGTCCGGAACGACTCCCTTCTGGTAGTCGGGTTGCGCGAAGTGAAGACTCACGCCGCCCCCAGACCCGTACTGGTAGAGGGGGGGCCACGGTGACCATGCCGGCGGGGTTACGCCCGAGCAGTCGGGGACCATCGCGACGGGCGTGGAGTTTTCGCAGAGGAAGCTGCGGTAGGTGCCCCAGCCCCACTCGTTCTTGTCGCCGGCAGCGTTCTTGACCGCCAAGCTGGTGCCGCCGACGGCGGTCACCCAAGGACTGCTGGCTGGGTAGCTGGCCTGAGCAAGTCCGGTCTCTGCAGAAACATCGCCGCTATCGCCAGACGAAAACAGCACCGAGATTCCCTGCGCGGCAGCTTGCTGGAAGTAAGTCTCTTCGATGATGAAGTGGCCGGGAGCCTGGTACTCGCCGTTGATACCCCAGCTGTTTGTGATGATGTCGACCTTGTTCCTCTGGATCAGTTGCTCTAGAGCGTGATCCAACGGCACTTCGTTGTTGTTGGCTCCGGCATAAACGATGTTTGCCTGAGGGGCCATGGCGTGGACCCATTCCACATCGAGTGACTCTTCGCCGTACCAGCCTTGCGGGTCCAGGATGCTCTCACCGACGTTAAAGATGCCGGGGTTGACGATCTGCTGGAAGTTGACCGAGGTCAGAGGCGGGAGCCCGTAATTGGCCGAGAACCGGTTGACGTCTTGAACGATCGTGGGCGACGCGAAGGCGTCGGTGATCCCCACCGTTACCCCCTTGCCGCTAAGGCCGGTCTTGTCCACCCCGTACGCCGCTCGGATCTGGGGCGGTGTGTAACCGCACGGGAGCCATGGAAGTGTGGAGCCGTATTGGTGTGCCGCCGGGTGGACCGTCGCAGTCTTGTCGGCCCAGTATTGCGAGCAAGGCCCCGGCGTTGAATAACCCGGTCCTGGATTGGCCGAAGGAACGCTCGACATCGGCCGGATGAGAGCGTCGGAGTCATCGAGCCCTCCGATGAACTGGATCGAAGAGGCGAGCGAGCTCGGGACCCGGGGAGCCTGCGCGTTCGCACGCAGCTTCATGTGTTTGTAGCGGTAGACATTTTCGGTGACGCCGAATGTCTTCTGGACCGCGGCAACGCTGCCGACGGCGTCGATGTAGTGGCCGTTGCCTGTAGTGGTTAGCTTCAGGCCCTGTGAGCTGAGCCACCGAGCCGCCGCAGCGGTCGTGCTACTTGAGGCGCCGAACTGTGCTCTAAACTGGGTTGGAGTGAGGAACTGGTGATATTGAGATGAACCCTTGGTGTACAGCGCGTGCAGGAGGCTTGTGAGAGCCGCCTGGTTGCGCGGTGTCAAGTACACGCTTACATACATCCTTCCGGATGCACGTGCATGTCCTATGAGTTTTGCATCTTTCACCCACGGCGCGACGTTTCCGTGCACACGCGCCAACCGTGTAGAAGCGGATGCACCTGCGGTGAGCGTCATGGCCGCCACCACCGCTAGGACCGCGATACAGGCGATGGACCGAATGGATCTATGAGACATGCACCCTCCCCCAGAAGCGAAAGATGCCTCGATCGAGGCATCTGTTTGTAAGTCTAGGCTCTCTACCTCCCACTCGGTGCCGCTCTGCGACCATGCACTGCATCGCATTTCGGGACGATTCGGCCGCATTCCGCGACCATAGGTGGATTCGAAACGGCAATCTGGGAGAAGGGCAATCTGGAAGAAGTCAGAGGAGCTGCTGCAGCTCCTCGAAGCAATGGTCGACGTCCTCTTCGTTGTTGAAGAAGTGTGGTGAGATGCGTAGTGCCTCGCCTCGTTTGTCGAGCACCACGTCGCGGTCGAGCAGCGCCTGGAGCACTTGAGCGACGCGTTCCTCTCCGCCCG
>JAXDJR010000102.1:0-4273 GCA_034667545.1 Actinomycetota bacterium | reverse complement strand
GCTAGTGAGCCTCTTCTGGTCCGGAGGTTCTCGTATTTCTACATCACGGACCGCGCCAACGTGAGCGGGAATTGGCAGGTTAAGGGCATCTTCCTAAGAGCAACTGACAGCGCCGACAACGCCATGGGGGCCAGCCCCTGTACGGACTCCTCCGGGCTCTGTGTTGTGAAAATCGTCAACTAGATCGGGCGGTTGAGGCTCAGTCCATGAAGCGGCGGCAGCTCAGGTTTGCACGCCCTCTGTCTCGGTAAGGCCGTGGTCCATGTGGTACGTGCGGTCCACTCGAGTACCACACGCACCACAGGGTTTGGGAGCGAGGGTGCCCCGTTTAGCAGAGAGAGAGCCTCGCTGTTGCAAGCCCGGCACGGCTCGGAGCTAGTCGCTGAACCGCCGGAACAGCTCGATCTTGTCGATGTGCTGGGCCCTCAACTCTTCGTCGCTGACGCCCAAGCCTTCCTCCGGCGACATGACGAGGATGCCCAACTTGCCGTGATGGAGGTTCTGGTGCACTTGATAGGTGGCTTCGCCGGCCTCCGATAGCGGGAAGGTCTTCGACAGGATCGGATGGATCTTGCCGAGATAGGCGAGTCGGTTCGCTTCCCACGCTTCCCGGTAGTTGGCGAAGTGGGAGCCGATGATGCGCTTGAGGTTCATCCACAGGTACCGATTGTCGTACTCGTGCATGTATCCGGAGGTCGATGCGCACGTGACGACAACGCCTCCCTTCTTCGCCACGAAAACGCTGGCGCCGAAGGTTTGCCGGCCCGGATGCTCGAAGACGATGTCGGGATCCTCGCCCGCCAGCGAGCGGACCTTCTTGCCGAACCTCCGCCATTCCTTCTGGTCCTGCTGGTCGCCATCCCAGAACCGATAACCCTCTGCTTTGCGATCGATAGCGTGCTCGACGCCCGCTCGGTTCAAGATCTCGAACTTCTCGGCCGACGACACCACGCCGACAGGAACGCCGCCGCCGTGGAGGACGTATTGGCACGCGAAGCCGCCGAGACCCCCGGTTGCGCCCCAGATCAAGACGACATCTCCCTGCTTCATCTGCGCGCCGTTGCGCGACACGAGCATCCGATAGGAAGTCGATGACACGAGCCCGAGGCATGCGGCCTCTTCCCAGGTCATGTGGCGCGGTTTCGGCATCAGCTGGTTCGACTTGACCATGGTGATCTCCGCCATCCCGCCGAAGTTGGACTCGTAACCCCAGATCCGCTGGTTGGGATCGATCATCGAATCGTCGTGGCCTTCGGGCGCTTCCATGTCGACGTAATTGCAATGCACAGTCACTTCGTCGCCGGGCTTCCACCGGGTCACCCCGGGCCCGGTCCTCAGCACGACCCCCGAGGCGTCGGACCCGAGGATGTGGTAATCGATGTCGTGCCTGGCCCCCAGGTCGCTCTCGCGGCCGAACTTCTCGAGGAACGCGAAGGTCGATACCGGCTCGAAGATGGCGCTCCACACAGTGTTGAAGTTGATCGCCGAAGCCATCACCGCTATCAAGCACTCATTCGGGCCCAGGGGCGGGAGCGGCACCTCCTCCACGTGCAGCGACTTCCGAGGGTCCTTCTCCCCAGGGTCCATCCCTTCGAACATCTCCTGCTCGTCCTTGCGGATGAAAGCGGCCGTAACGGACTCAGGCAGGGGTAGGGCACCGATGTCCTCGCCGGCGGCACCGGCGAGGATGGCCTCTCTGACCGCCTGGATCGAGCCGGGCACGGCGTCTCCTTGCTTCGTTGAAGGGAGCGTCAGAGATTACGCTAAGGCCATGATCGAGGGTCTCAATTTCTCCTTCACCGAGGAGCAGGACGCGTTCCGCCAATCGGTGCGCGAGCTGGCCGAGGACAAGATCGCTCCTCGCGCGGCTGAGATCGACCAGGCCGACGAATACCCGTGGGATATCGACGAGATCCTCATCAAGAACGGCCTCGCGGGGGTCTCCTATCCCGAGGAGTACGGAGGCTACGGGGGCGGGTCGGTCGAGCTATGCATCCTGACTGAGGAGCTGTCGCGGGTCTCGGCAGGCGTTTCGTTGATCCCCGGCGTAAACAAGCTTGGAGCCATACCCGTCCTGCTCGCGGGCAGCGAGGAGCAAAGGAAGCTCGTCTGCACGGGCATCGCCGCAGGTGACCACCGGATGTCCTATTGCCTCACCGAACCGGGCTCGGGATCGGACGCTGCCGCGATGCGCTCGCGCGCGGTGCGCGACGGCAACGAATGGGTTCTGTCCGGCTCCAAGCGGTTCATCACGGGGGCCGGAGCGACCGATCTCTACACCTACTTCGCGGTGACGGACCCCGATGGAGAGAAGGGCAACAACATCACGGCCTTTCTTCTGTCAAGCGACATGGAAGGGTTTTCTCTGGGCCGCAAGGAAGACAAGATGGGTATCCGCGGCTCGCCCACGCGCGAGGTGATTCTCGATTCTGTGCGCGTCGGTGACGATGCGGTGATCGGTCCCGTCGGTGGCGGCTTCCAGTTGGCGATGCGCACGCTCGATTTCTCCCGACCGACGATCGCGGCACAAGCTTTGGGTATCGCACAGGGAGCGTTCGACTTCGCTGTTGGCTATTGCACCGAGCGAGAGCAATTCGGCAAGCCGGTGGCTGCATTCCAGGGGATGCAGTTCATGTTCGCGGACATGGCGATGAAGATAGAGACGGCGCGCCTGGCCACTTACAGAGCTGCAAAGGCCATCGACGATGAGGACGCCGACGTCTCCTACTGGGCTGCCATCGCGAAGTGCTATGCGTCCGACGTTGCCATGTCGGTAACGACCGACTGCGTGCAGGCCCTGGGGGGGTACGGCTACATCCGTGAGTACCCGGTAGAGAGATTCATGCGGGACGCCAAGATCACCCAGATCTACGAGGGAACCAACCAGATCCAGCGGGTGGTTATCGCGCGCCGCATCTTTGGGCGTCTGTAGGTACATCGAATGCCCTCTCGCCTCGACGTGCCCCCGCTAGATCGGCCTCCCGCCAACGTGCCCCCCACTCCTGTGGGGGAACGCGGCGGAGATTCCCAGTGGATCGAACTCACTAAAGCGCGCAACGACATAGACGCGCATCTCCTCGTCGGGCGTCTTCAAGAAGGGGGAATCGACACCAGGACGTTGAAGGATCGCAACGCGCTGGGGGCGTGGATATATGCGGGCTCCAATCCGTGGGCCCCCGTTGCGGTCCTCGTGCGTCGGTTTCAGCTCGACGACGCTCGCCTGATCCTTATGGAGATCTCCCTCGATGCACCGAGCGCTTACGGTGAGAGGGCGAACCGTCGCTCTTTCTCCGGCCATCGCGCAGCTCCGCCCCTGCTGTGGTGGGCGACCGCGTTGCTCTTGGGGCTGCTGTTCAGTGCACTTGCGATGGCGCAACTGGGAGGTCTTCGATGACGGTGACGGCAGGGGGACCAGCAGGTGCGCGCCCGGCATCCGGTGAGGGGATCGAGATGACAGAGTTCAGAACCGAGAAGGACACGCTCGGCGAGGTGCAGGTTCCCAAAGACGCGCTATACGGCGCCCAGACTCAGCGAGCACGCGACAACTTTCCTATCTCCGGCCTTCCGCCGCAGCCCGACTACCTGTGGGGAATGATCACCGTCAAGAAGGCAGCTGCCCTCTCGAACATGGACACCGGCAGGCTCGACAAAGTCCTCGGTGAAGCGATAGTCGCTGCCGCCGACGAGGCTCTCTCCGGTCAGCACGACAGACACTTTGTCGTCGATCCTTGGCAGGCGGGAGCGGGCACCTCGCACAACATGAACGTCAACGAGGTTTTGGCAAACCGAGCCACGCAGATCCTGGCGGCCGACGGATCGCAGCGGAAGGTGCATCCCAATGACGACGTCAACATGGCGCAGTCTTCCAACGACACCAACCCCACCGCCGTACGACTGGGGGCGCTGCGGGCCACACCGGTGTTGCTAGCCGCGCTGGGAGGTCTGTCGGGGGCGCTGTCGGAGAAAGCAGAAGCTTTCGATGGCGTCCTCAAAGTGGCGCGCACGCACATGCAGGACGCGGTGCCGATCCGCTTGGGCCAAGAGTTCTCCGGCTATGCCGCCGCGATGGAGAAAGCCATCAGCCGCATCCGGGAAGCTGCGACGACGCTGGAGGAGCTCAACCTCGGCGCAACGGCGGCGGGAACCGGCATCAACGCGCAGCCCGATTACGTCGACGGAGTCATCCAGCATCTGAGAAGCATCACCGGGTTCGACGTCCGTCGGGGAGACAATTTCTTTCGTCTCACCCAATCGGGGGCCGACATGGCGCATC
>JAXDJR010000101.1:0-3172 GCA_034667545.1 Actinomycetota bacterium | reverse complement strand
CAACCGGGAGGATCAATCAACCGCGTCGATTACTGCCTGCCGTGCGCAAGGTCAAGAATCACGGCTGGTACACGCGTCCTTCTCGCATCTACGAATCTTTCCTTGCGAATTCGCTTGCGGCTCACTCTCCCCCGAGCTACGTCAGGCTGCTTCCTATAGTCCTTCTCGGCCTCGTTCTGGCCTCCATACGTTTCTTGCCCGACAGGTTGCGGGTGATCGGGACTGCCTCGTGGCTCGTCTGGGTGCTGATCGTCATCGTTGCGCTGGTCTTCGCACGCATCTATTCCACCTATATCCCCGCTGAGTTTCCGGAGCGCAGGCTGTTTCCGGCGGCCGGCCTGCCGGTGATGTTGATCGGTCTGACGTTTCTCGAGTGGGGTATCGCGGCTCTGGGGCGCGCCTCGCCACGGGGTCCGGTCGCAGCAACGCTGGTGCTGGTGCTGGTAGCGGCCGTTTGGTTACTGCCGGACTACGGCCCCCCCTCGGCGCGGTACCGTCAGGACCGGCAAGCTCTGGCGGCCATGACCTGGATAAGACACAACACGCCATGCGATGCTCGCATCCTTGCCAGCAACCGAACGGGAGGGGTGTTTCAGGTCTTGACTGGAAGAACGTCTGTCACCGAGGGCATGGCCCCGTTCCTTCGGCCCCCACTGCTGAGCCACGCGGTGAAGGTGCTGACCCGAGCGCGCCATTTCTTCGCCCACCCGCGCGCTCATCACAAGATCCTCGCTGCTCAGGGGATCGACTATGTGATTACCGCGGCTCCTTATATCCTCGACGAGGGTCCCCTGCTTATCCCCAAGATCGATGAACGGGCCCTTCGCCGAGCTCCTTTCCTACAAGCGGTACATCAGAGCAAGGATTTCAACGTGTACCGAGTCCTCAGCAACACTCCTGGCGCTCGGCTTCCCAATGGGACGCAGTTCGCCGGTTACAACTGTGGCACCGATCTCTCGGCTGCGGCTTAGGATGACGAGTCGTTGTCACCGCTAAGGGTCTTCGTGACGGGCGGGGCCGGGTTCATCGGCGCCAACCTGGTGCGAACGTTACTGCAAGAGGGTTACGCCGTAACAGTCTTCGACGATTTCTCAGCCGGCCAGCGCGCCTATCTTGCTGGACTGCCCCTATCCGTCTCGGAGGGGGATGTCTGCGATCCAGGATCAGTAGTGGCAAACATGGCAGGACATGATCACGTGGTCCATCTTGCGGCACAAACCGGGGTTCCCAAGTCTCTGGAAAATCCTCGACGTGACTGCGAGCAAAACGTGTTCGGTACGCTCAATGTTCTAGAGGCGGCCCGCATCACCGGCGTGCGAAGTCTCGTGTTCGCCTCCTCCAACGCACCAGTGGGAAGACAAGCGCCGCCCGCAACGGAAACGAAGGCGCCGCTTCCGGTATCGCCGTACGGCGCCAGCAAGCTTGCGGGCGAAGGCTATTGTCTGGCTTATCACGGGTCCTTTGGTCTCAGCACTGTTGTGCTGAGGTTCGGCAACGTCTATGGGCCCTACTGTGCCCACAAGCAAAGTGTGGTTGCCCGATTCATGCATGACCTTCAGGCCGGCAAGCTAATGATCGACGGCGATGGCTCCCAAACGCGGGATTTCGTGTTCGTTGAGGACCTCACCCGAGCCATCGTCGCCGCGCTCCGCTCGGGGATCGGGGGAGAGGTCTTCCAGATCTCTAGCGGTCGAGAGACGCCCATCTCCGAGCTCGCCGGGTTGGTGCGACAGCACACCGGGATGGACGTCGTCGTCGAGCACGGCTCGAGCCGTCCTGGCGACGTTCGCAGGAACTACTCGGACATCCAAAAGGCGAAAAGCTTGCTGGGATGGCAACCACGAGTGGACCTTACCGACGGATTAGCGGCTACATGGAGCTGGCTTCAGGGCTCTTAGGATCGCGGCTGGCACTTCTGAGGTTGGGGCTGGATCGACACCCACGAGAGGATCGCCGATGACCCGGTACCTCTTTGCAACAAGGATCCGAGAGTAGTAAGGGCGCGCTCGCTGGCAGAAAGACTTAGTCGAAGCGTCCGCTGGTGGCGTCAGACTGTGACAGCCATTGTGGCTCTCCCTGCTCGTAGCCCCCGCGTGACGCGTGCCGGAGGTACGTGTGAACGATGGCCCTGCTGTACCCAACTGCATATCGGAACGTGGTTCCCTTCTTAGTGAGTCCGCCCGCTCTTCGCCGAACCGAGATCGGTACCTCCACGACGACTAGGCCCCTGTGCGCGCACTCCAGGATCAGTTCGGAAGCGATGAACTGGTCCTGGGTCAGTTCCAACTTCTGCAATGCTTCCGGGGAGATAGCGCGATAGCCGTTGGCCGGATCGGTGATTCGAGCACGGGCTAAGACGCTGAGCACCCGAGCAAAAAAGGTGACTCCGAGCCGGCGAGTGTGACTCTCGACCTCGAACCTGCCGAGTACACGAGACCCCTGTACAACGTCGGCGGAGCGCGTCAGGATCGGTTCGACCAGGCGCTGCATCTCTGTTGGATCGTGTTGTCCATCGGCATCCATCGTCACCAGCACCTCGGGGGCTCCTGCCAGCGCGGCTCGGTAGCCAAGCCGGATGGCGGCTCCCTGGCCCCGGCGGAGCTTGGGGCTGATTACGGAAGCGCCCAAAGATCTGGCGATCCGTTCAGTCTCGTCCGTGCAGCCGTCCGCAACGACGAGCGCTTTCACCGTTAGACCCATGACCCGGTCTGGCATCTCGCCAAGCAGTTGCGGAAGGGTCTGCGCCTCGTTGTATGCCGGGATGATCACCACGCATCCCGCTCCAAGATAGTTGCCGTCCCCTTCCGCCAGTCCAGTGAGGGCGAGGGAGTCAACCAGGTCGCTAAGGCTGGCGTTCAGCTGAGTAAGGCGGCTCCATCCACCGACGGCGAGTAGAAACAGAAAGAACACACCGAGCACTAGCAACCCGAGCAATCTGCGGTCATGGCCGGGATGAAATCCAATGAGGCTGAGCGCGGGATCGAACCAACCCGGCCGGAGCGCTGCTACGGAGAGTGCCGCAATCACAAGCAGCGCCAGCAGCGTGTCGCGCCGACGCAGCATCTTCTTGCGCTCGCGGTACACAACCCACGCAACGAGCGTCGCCGCGAGCAGCGCGCCTAATATCCTCAGGCCCATAGGTGCTCTCGGCCGGCAGTTGACAAAGTGCTCC
>JAXDJR010000100.1:0-2850 GCA_034667545.1 Actinomycetota bacterium | reverse complement strand
GCACTTCCTCGACGACGATGGCGTCCGCTGCGCGCAGGATCTCGAGGCGCTCGACGGTGACCTCGCCGATGATCCGGACCGCCAAGCCGGGCCCTGGAAATGGCTGACGCCACACGATCTCTTCTGGCAAACCAAGCTCTTGACCGACCATGCGCACTTCATCTTTGAAAAGGTTGCGCAACGGCTCGACCAGCGTGAACTTCATGTCTGCCGGAAGTCCCCCCACATTGTGATGACTCTTGATGCGCGCGGCATCGCGCGTCCCGGATTCGATCACGTCGGGATAGAGCGTCCCTTGTACGAGGAAGCGCGCGTCTTCGAGATCGTCCTTCGCCACCTCTTCGAAAACCCTGATGAAGGTCTCGCCGATGATCTTGCGCTTGGCCTCCGGATCGGTCACGCCGGTGAGCTTCTCGAGGAACCGATCGGCGACCTTGGCGTGGATCAACTCGATCCCCATGTGCCGCCGGAAGGTGTCTTCCACTTGCTCTCCCTCGCCGGACCGCAGCAAACCATGGTCGACGAAAACACAGGTGAGCTGATCGCCCACAGCTCGGTGTACGAGCGCCGCGGCGACCGAAGAATCAACCCCACCGGAAAGGCCGCAAACGATGCGTTCGTCACCCACGACACGACGGATCTCTTCGATCGCGGAGTCGATGATCGAAGTCATCGTCCACGCCGGCAGCAGGTCGCAGACCTCGTAGAGGAAGTTCTTGAGAAGGTCGGTACCCCGTGGGGTGTGCGCAACTTCGGGGTGGAACTGCACACCGTAGAGGCCGCGCTCGGGTGATTCGAAAGCAGCCACGGGAGACGATGCCGTGGACGCGATCGTGCGGAAACCCGGCGGGGGACTGGTAACTGCATCGGTATGGCTCATCCAGACCTGTTGGTCTGGGGGCAGATCTGAAAAGAGCACCGAGCCCGGTGCCGACACTTCCAGCCGGCTCTTGCCGAACTCTGACTGCTCCGTGCGGGTTACTTCGCCACCCAGGGCGTGGGCCATCACCTGCTGTCCATAGCAGATCCCCAATACGGGCACCCCGACATCGAAAAGGGCCGGATCGACCCCAGGGGCCCCGGGCGAATACACGGACTTGGGGCCGCCGGACAAGATGATCCCCGCGGGATGGCGGCTCCGTATCTCGGCCACGGGCAGGTCGTGCGGGATGATCTCGGAGTAGACATGGCACTCACGTACGCGCCGAGCTATCAACTGGGCATATTGGGCGCCGTAATCGATGACGAAAACAAGAGGATTGTCGGCGGGGCCGGAGGTTTGGGCATCCGAGAGCCGCGCGAAGGGCTTCCCTGTGTCCCGCGTGATCGGTTCCATGGGTCAATCTACCGCGGGGCTCTGGCGCGACCGGGTCTTTCCCGCGCTTCCACGATGGCACTGAGACGGTCAGCATCGGTGGCAACGCCCTTGTCTTCCAGACCTGCCTTCTTGCACAGCCTTCGCGCGCGGGCGGCGAAGTCTTCCGACATCTCGAGCAGAAGCCATCCGCCGGGTCGCAACCATTCCGGCGCCTCGAGTATCGCCCGCGTCATCAGATCGAATCCATCGGCGGACTGATCGGTGAGCGTGGATACCGGCTCGTACTCGGTTACTTCGGGCGGCAGGTCGTTGACCTCGTCCACCGGAACGTAAGGGACATGGGCTGTGATGAGATGCACCTCGTTTCGGAGCGCGCGAGGAAGCGCTCCGTACATGTCACTATTCTTGAACCGTACATTCGTAAGTTGCAACCGTGTCGCGTTGGTGCGCGCCTGACGCAAGCCTTCGTCCGAGATGTCGGCCCCCCAAACCGTGGCGTCTTGACGCTCGTGTGCGATGGCAAGAGCGATAGGACCGGCCCCCGTGCACACGTCCACGACGACCGGAGCCTGTAGCTTCGCCAACCGTTTCAGCGCGCGCGTCACCATCAACTCGGAAGAGGGCCGCGGTACGAAAGCGCCGGGCTTGACGCTTAGCTGCAGACCGTAGAAGAAAGCCTTTCCGGTGATGAAGGGCGCTGGCTCGCCGGCTGCACGGCGAGCCACATACGACAGGAAGCGCTCTCGGGTGCGGAGTGGAGGCTCGAAGTCCTCGTCGAAGTCGTGAACGAAATCCTGGTCGTTGTCTTCGGTGAGGTCGAGTGCCGCCGACAGGAGGTCACGCGCCATGCGGGGCCGGTCGTGATCGGCGAAGAGTTGCTGTGAATCTTCCAGCACCCGTTCGGCAATCGAGAGAAGGTCTGCTACCGATCGGGGCTCACTCATGAGCCGAATAGTAGGTGCCCGTTCAGACGGGCTGCTCGATAGCGGTTTCTTCCTCGGAAGGAACCTCGATGCTCGGCCGCTCGAGCTCGGTGGAGAGAACGATGGTCGTCCGGGTGCGAGCGACGCCGCGGATCTTACGGATCCGGCGCAGAAGCTCTTCGAGTTCCTTATTCGTGGCGCTTCGGACTTTGATCAGGTAACAGTCCTCGCCTGCGATGCGATGGAACTCGAGCACGTCCGGTTCTTCGCAGATGCGAGCCACTATCGGATCGTCAACGGCGAACTCGTTGCCCTCCGAGAGGGTCACCATCACGAAGGCGACGTGCGGGCGGTTGAGGAGCCGCGGCTCGAGCACCGCGGTGTAACCCGCGATGATCCCGCGCTGCTCCAGCTTTCTTATCCGTTCGTGGACGGAGGGGCCCGAGAGGCCGATCTCCTTGGCGATCGACGCGACCGACATGCGGCCGTCTTGCCGGAGCAGGCGCAGGATCTGGCGGTCTAGAACATCCGGACCTGCGGTCATGGGCTTAGCGCCCTCTGATCCCGCGGATGCCGCTGGCGGGACGCTTGTACGACAGAGCCGGGTCA
>JAXDJR010000099.1:0-12114 GCA_034667545.1 Actinomycetota bacterium | reverse complement strand
AGGGTCCTGTCCCACTCGTCCTCGGCGACCTCAACGAACCTGCGCATCGTGGACACCCCCGCGTTACAGACCCACAAGGACAAAGAGCCGAATGCTTCCTCGGCGCGGTTTGCGGCTTGCTCCACGGACGTCGAGTCGGTGACGTCGAGTTGCGTATAGAAGGTGTCGAGCTCTGCTCCCAGCTTCGCGGCAGCTTCCTCATCGATATCGGTGACCGCAACCTTGAAACCGCGCTGAGCCAGCTCTCTGGCTATGGCGGCACCGATCCCCGTCCCGGCTCCGGTCACCAGAGCGTTCAACGACCTGCCGCCTCAAGGAACGCTTTAACTCGCTCGGTCTTAATCACACCAGCACTACCTCCACGTCGACGGAGCGAAATCCATCGAGAACCTCTGAGTCCGCTTGTCGGTCTGTGACTAGGACGTCGACGCGATCCAGCGGCGCGATTCGGGAGAAGGCGACCTTTCCAAGTTTGGTGTGATCCGCCACGACGATGCAGCGGCGGGCAGACATCAGCGCGTGTTTCTTGACTCGCGCGTCTTCGGGGTTGAACTCAGTGACTCCCTCCATGAGATCGATCCCTCCCACACCCATGACGAAGGAGTCGAAACGGAGGTCGTCAAAGGCCCGCTCGGCGAGATCTCCGACGAGCGACATCTCTCCTCGCCGGACTACGCCGCCGGTACTCATGAGCTGGATCCCTTCGCCGCTCGCCAGCAGGTCCATCGCACGGATGCTCGCAGTCAGGACCGTGAGGTTGTGACGGCAACGCAGCGCTCGAGCAGTCTCGAGAACGGTTGTCCCGACATCCAGGATCAGCGTCTCGCCCTCGCCGATAAGGCTGGCGGCCGCCTCACCGATCTTTCGTTTCAGCTCGAAGTTGCGCTCCATTCGCGCAGCGAAAGGCGGTTCGTAACTACGAGACACGAGACTTATCGCTCCCCCGTGAACCCGTTTGAGGACGCCCTGCTGGGCGAGAGCGTCCAGGTCGCGCCTGATGGTCATCTCGGAAACACCCGCGCTGAGGCTCACGCTTGAGACCGAAACCTCGCCTTGCTGTTCGAGCAACTGCAGGACGAGCTGGCGCCGATTCCGAACATCCATGGGTGTGCGACTTTACAGATTCAACTGTTCGGTCGCAACTCGGACATGTGCGTTTTGGCCGGACGGAACCCCCGCCTCGCTCCTAGCTGGCGCTAACGGTTGGGGCATCAAGTGATAACAAGATCAGGCCATGACTTCCACGGGCAGCGATTCCTTGAAACTGAACCCAATGGGACTAGATCGACCCACTGGTCGGTTGTCATCTGGGGGGCTCGAGAGAGGAGCCTGGAGATGGAGCAACCTGAAGCACGTCCCTCCCCCGCGGAGTTCGCCGAGCGATCCTGGCGTGCGCTCGAGAGACTCGACCACAAGATCCTTTCGCTTCTCGAAAGGCTAGCCCTTCCTCTGTTGAGGCTTTCCCTTGGCCTCGTTTTCGTCTGGTTCGGGATACTCAAGATCGCAGGCGAAAGTCCCGTAACGAAGCTGGTGGCAGACACCGTTTATTGGCTCAACCCTGCATGGTTCGTGCCCGTCCTCGGCCTTTTCGAAGTGTTGGTTGGAGTCGGACTTCTGCTAGGACGTGGCCTCAGGCTGGTGCTGGTGCTGTTCGCACTTCAGATGATCGGCACGTTCCTGGTCTTGATCACGCAGCCCGACGTCGCCTTCCAACACGGAAACCCATTGCTGCTGACAACAGAAGGCGAGTTTGTGGTCAAGAACCTGGTGCTCTTGTCCGCGGGTTTGATGATCGGGTCCCGTCTCCAGGCCCTTCCAAAGTGGAGAAGTTGAGTCGTCACGTATCGAGAACGGCCGTTGCCGCCCTGCCCCCGAAGCCGCTCTATGCCCGACGCTCCCCAGGAGTTATCTATCGCGACGGAACGCATTTATACCGGTGCGAGCGTGCCGATCGACCTAGAGCCACGGGCCGACTCTCACCAGACTCCTTCATAAGTCGTCCCGACGGTGGGATGCGAGTGGAGGGGAGAGGGAGATGCGTCACGCGAAGCGGACTCAGATCAGGATCCGGCGGCCGCTGCCCGGGGGTCGCGGGCGTCCAGCAAGGACGACCTCAGCTTCTGTTGCAGGGGCGCTGGCCGTGGCTCTTCTGGCCGCCCAACTAACTCTTCCGAGCGTGGCCGAAGCAGACGCAGTTGTCCCTAAGACACCGATTCAGCATCTCGTCGTGATCTATCAAGAGAACCGGTCCTTCGATCATTACTTCGGTACCTATCCACACGCGCTCAATCCCTCCGGAGAGCCCTCGTTCCAGCCTGCTCCAGGCACTCCGACCCCTGACGGCCTTACGCCGTCGTTGCTCTCCAATAACCCCAATAGAGATGCCACAGGCAAGCGCGTGAATCCGTTCCGGTGGGATCGATCTCAGGCCATGACATGCGATCAGAGTCATAACTACACGAACGAGCAGCTAGCAATGAACGGTGGCGCCATGGACGGTTTCGTATTGAACACTGGAAACCAAACCAACAAATGCACGGTGAACAACATCAAGGGCGCCCAAGCCATGGGTTATTTCGACGGCAACACGGTGACCGGACTATGGAACTATGCACAGCACTTTTCCCTTAACGATCGTTTTTTCGGCACTGGTTATGGACCATCGACACCTGGTGCGTTGAATCTCGCGTCGGGACAAACAAATGGGGCCAGTCCCTCGGATGGCAAGCGGGTCTTGAATGGCACCGTCCTGGGTGATCCAGACCCCTTCTTCGATGACTGCGGAAGCAAGACGAATGCGATCCAGATGGCCGGAACAAATATCGGCAACCTGCTGAACAGCGGTGATCCCAACGCTCTCGATCCAAGCCCGGTCTCATGGGGATGGTTCCAAGGAGGCTTCAGGCCGACCTCGACATCTCCCGACGGCCTCGCGCAGTGCGATTCGACGCACAAGAACATCGCAGGTGTAGATGTGCAGGACTACGAGGCCCACCACGATCCTTTCCAGTACTACCAGAGCACTTCGAACCCTCATCATCTGCCCCCAACATCCGTCGCGATGATTGGAAAGGATGACCAGGCCAACCACCAGTACGACCTTCAAGACTTCTGGGCGGCTGTCGACGCAGGCAACATGCCCGAGGTCTCGTTCCTGAAAGCTGCCAACTACCAAGACGCACATCCAGGGCCCAACAACTCGGACCCTCTCGACGAGCAGCACTTCCTAATCAACACGATCAACCGACTCGAGAGCCGGCCGGAGTGGAGCAGCACCGCGGTCGTGATTGCTTATGACGACTCTGATGGCTGGTACGACCACGTCTTTCCACCAAACCTCTATCACTCCGACACAACCCTTGACGCTCTATACCCGGGGGCCCAATGCATCGGAAGTGCGACCACGGCCGACAGATTCCCTGGCAGGTGCGGGCTGGGTCCCCGCCTACCGCTTCTGGTGATCTCCCCGTTCGCGCGGCAGAACTTCATCGATCACACGCTGACGGACCAGACCTCGATCATCAGCTTCATCGAGGACAACTGGAGTCTCGGAAGGATTGGTGGCGGATCGTTCGATGCGAACGCGGGACCTCTGACAAACATGTTCGACTTCAACGCACCAGCGGCACCCAAACTCTTCTTGCAACCCGAGACGGGCCTGGTCAACAACCCTCCAGTCATCGATTCAGCACAGATCGCACCGGCCCACCCGAAGACGAACGACCTCCTGTCACTCAATGTCTCGTCGCACGATGCCGACCCCGGAGACAACCTCACCTTCAGCTACCAGTGGCAGAGGAATTCTGGAACCGGATGGACGGACCTGACGGGTGAGACCGGGTCCACTTTGAACCTTGGCACGTCGGGCAACGGTGACAAAGGTGATCTCATCCGCGCGCAAGTCACGCCCAATGATGGGATACAGCCGGGTGCGACGGTAGCAACTGATCCGATAACGGTCGGGAACACCGCGCCGCAACTCCAGATCCAACCCAGCATCACCAGCGCGCAATACAGCGACCACATCGCGGCCATCTCAGTGACGAGCACCGACGCAGACGGAGATCCCGTCTCGTTAACGGCGAGTGGATTGCCAACCGGAATGACCCTCGTGGACCACGGAGATGGAACCGCCACGATCTCGGGGGCTGTGGCCGATCGTTCTGGTAACTACACGTTCTCGGTGGTCGGCTCCGATGGCACGGACTCGACGACGGAAACGGCGGCCATCGATGTCACCAAAGAGGACGCGACAGTCGTTTACACGGGCGGTCTGTTCTTCTCGACGGGCTCGACCTCAGCATCAACCGCTGCAGTGACGCTTTCTGCCCGAGTCTCCCAAGCGGATGACGGGGATCCCGGCGATCTGACCAAGGCCCGCGTGCTGTTCGATCTGTACAAGAGCAACAATTACGGGGCGACTGCCGATCTCACGGTACCGGCGACCGTCGGTGCTGATGGGATGGCGAACGCAACAGTCGCCGCGCTCGGAACGGATAACTGGACGGTTGTCGCGCGGATCGATCCCGACAACGGCTACTTCGCGGGTCCCAGCTCGGATCCGGTCGTGATGACCGTTTACCAGCCAAGCCCGGACAAGTTCGTGACCGGTGGAGGGTGGGTTCACGACCCCAGTTTCCAGAACAAGCCGGTTGCAATCGGCTCTAACGACCATGGCAATTTTGGGTTCACCGTGCGCTACGGCAAGAACCTGACGCCGAACGGTCACGCCATATACATCTTTAGAGGCAGTGATGGGTTCGCTTACATCATCAAGAGCAACAGCTGGCAGGGAGGCGGCTTTGCACTGGGGCCGACGAGTGGCGGCTTCGGTGGTAAGGCGAACGTCTCGGTGATCGATCCGGAGACTGGTCTAGCAGTTCCAGGTCTCGGCGGAGGAAACTTCAGCTACAGAGTGGACGTGCTCGATGGGGGTGCAGGTGCGAGCGACGCCTACGCGATCAGCGTCTATACGCCAACTGGCGCCTTGTACCACCAAGTGGGAACACCGCAGCAACTGCTTCCGGTGGGAGGAGGCAACATAGTCATCCACTCTTAGGTTCCGATCTTCCGCAGCCCGCTCTGCCCTCCAGGCGCAGGGCGGGCTGTTCTACGTCGCCGATCATGCAGGGTGAGTCGATCCGTTGCGACGATCTGTCGGCGGCCGCAGCGACCGGGGTGCCATCGCTCCGGATGGGATGACCTACTATAGCCGTCGTAGTCTTGTTGCGGCCAGGCGACATCCCAAGATTCCCGGGGGGTAAGGACTTCTCTCATGGCTCGGCGAGCCGCTAAGCGGGCGAACGCGCCGAGCGCTTCCGCCTTCATCAGCCCCCTGTGGAGGAAGGCACCTCTAGCCCTCGTGCGCTTCCGGCCTGCCCTCGTCGCGGTTCTTTTCTCCACCGCCATCGTCGCCACAACCGCCGCCGCCTATCCCCTGTTCATCTCCTCGATCTCGAGCGCGTCTATCGAGATGCAAGTTGCCGGGCGGGCAGCCTGGCCCGCGGGCCTCCAAGTAACGAGCACCGGCGACTTCTCACATCCCCACCAGGGTCTCCGGGCGCAGCAGCGCTCCAACGCCGCCCTTATTGAGGCGGCCGGCCGGCTCCCCGCTCTGCGAGACGGCCTTTTCACGCGCTTCGCATCGGATGTCCTTCTCTTTGGCGGACCGCACACGAAGGGGGCGACATCGAGTCTCCCCATCGCCCGCACCGACGTCTTCAATCAGGTGCGGGTGCTGCATCGGACGACCGGTGAAGGCGTGTGGCTGACTCGCAGCGCGGCCCAGTCGGTCGGCGCGCACCCGGGCGATCACATCTACGTCCGCCTGAAGCCCAAGATCAGGGAGCAAAACGGCAGAGTCAACTTCTCCCCTATCGGAACACCGGCTATCAGAGTGCGCGTGGCGGCTATCTATCAGGGTCTCTCGCAAGCAAAGGGCAACGATGACTACTGGGCAGCGCTGCGACCCCTGTTCGCGGGCACCGGCAACCTGGAGCCACCGCAACGATCCCTGCCGGGCATCGGGGGGATCATCGGCCATCCAAACACCCGGCCCCCGAAAGAGTTCATGCTGGCCACCCCGCAGCTCCTAGGCCATCTCGAGCAGGGTCTGAAAGACACGACCCGGCTGCAATGGAACTTTCCTATCGAGGCCAGCCGCTTCACGGTCGAGGACGCGCGGCTATTGGATCGCGGGATCAAGAGACTCGATGCATCTGTGTCTGATCCCACAACCGCACTCGGCGGCAAGCTTGACCATGGCAGTGCGCAGACGACTTTAGACGCGGTGCTCTCTGACTTCAACGGATCAGTCGAACCGTCGCGCGAGCCGGCTGCGCTCATATCCGTGTCGGGGTTGGCGATCGCACTGGCTATATGCGCCGCCGCCGGGGTCTTCGGCGTGCAGCGCAGAAGGACCGAGACCGGCCTGCTCTTGGTGCGGGGTGTCGGCCCCCGCGACCTTGGGGTTAAGGCGGCCATCGAGTCTGCGCTTCCTGCTGCCCTCGGCTGCGCGCTGGGATGGGCTGTGTGCCTCGCATTGATCCAACGACTTGGCCCCGGCCAAGCCATCGAGGGCCGGGCGCTGGCCGAGTCCATCAGGCTGGTGGCCGCGACATACGTGGCTGCGTGCGTAATCATCGGGATCGCCGCCGGACTCTCCACCAGGCGACAGTCCGAGGTGGCCGGTGCCACATCGTCATTGCGATCCCGCATCGCGCAGCAACCTTGGGAGCTCGGCCTTCTCCTACTCGCGGGTGCCGCCTTCTACGAGCTCGCGATGCGAGGAACCGCTCCGATCGTCAGCACCGCAGGAGCGCTGCACGTCGACGCGCTCACGCTCCTCTTTCCGTTACTCGCAGTAGCTGCGGGAGCTGGCTTGGCCGGCAGGCTCGCGGGGCGCCTGCTTGCGATGCTCCGAGCCACGCCGATCGCGCACGATCACCCCTCGCTCTATCTCGCAGCACGCCGGCTGAGCGGCGCGCCACGTTCTGGTCTTGTACTCATCACGGCCACCACTCTGTCGGCCGGGGTTCTTGTGTACGCGGGCGCACTCACTTCATCCACCGCGGCGAGCGAGCGGGCGAAGGCTGAGGTGTTCATCGGCAGCGATGCTGCCGCGACGTTCTCCTACTCCGCGAAGCCTCCGATCGCTGCGCAGGACTTTCCTTATCCCGCGACGTTCGTCACGCAGATGACCAACATCAAGGTCGCTCCCACCGGAACGATCGCAAACATGATCGCCATCGACCCGAAGACCTATCAGTCGGCTGCGTATTGGAACAATTCCTTCGCTTCCCTTCCTCTAGCCGAGCTCATCGACCGGCTAAAGAGTCATACGGGCAGCGGTTTGCCGGTGATAACCGTCGGCTTGGGCCCGGCGCAAGACGGGGAGGCCCTCGAGTTCGCATCCCAACGGATTCCGGTCAGCGTTGTCGCGGGCGCGCGTCTGTGGCCAGGAGGAGCCGCGACGCAACCACTTCTCGTCACTACCAAAGGTGCGCTCCGTCGCTCCTTCGCAGCCACCCACACTTCGCTCTACTTCCCGCAATCGGTCATGTACATAAGGGGGCCGAGCGCGGGCATCCTTGCGGCCCTCCGGCGCTCACCGCTGCGGTCGGCGACGATCATCACCGCGGACGCAGCCGTCCGCCAACCGACCTTCCTCGCACTCGGTTGGACGCTGGGCTTTCTCTCCGCACTCGGAGTCCTCATCGGCTCGATCTCGTTGATCGGTGCTCTGCTCTTCGGGCACGCTCGACAGAAGTCGAGGGAAGTCTCCTACTCATTAGCGCGCCGCATGGGTCTCACTCGGCGACAGCACCGCGTCGCTCTTGGACTCGAGTTCGGCGGCTTGCTGGTGCCGGCCCTCGCTTCGGCCTGCGGTCTCGCCCTCCTTGCCGCCCATCTCGTGTACAAAGATTTCGACCCCATGCCGGCACTGCCCCCACCGTCGTTCTTTCGCGTCCCGATCGGAGTGATCGAAGCAGCCGCCGGCGGGCTGGTGCTCGTGGCTCTTGGGGCTGCTTTCCTGTTGCAGCGGCTCGCCGATCGCGTCGACGTGGCCCAGCTCATGCGCGCGACGGAATGACGCCGTCCTTGCGTTTCTACTACGCGCATAGTAAAGAGGCAGAGGCGGGGCGAACGCGGGGCCAGATCACCTGTGCCGGCATCAACCCTGCGGGAGATGTGTCCGATGCGTAGTGAGTTTCTCTCCGAGCTGAAGGTTGCGGGCCTCGGCCCCCTCTGGAAGAGAGCGCCCTTCGTTCTGCGGCACTTCCCCGCGGTCCTCATCGCGGTGCTGTGCTCGGCTTTCGTCCTTGGTCTGGCCGCCTCGGCGAACTCCTTGTTCTATTCCTCCGAATCGAGCGCGGTGCTGGGCAAACAGCTGAGCGGGCCGGACCGGTGGGCCGGTGGCTTTCAAGTAGTGAAGTACGGGACCTATGCAGGACCAGGCGCGGGCGCGCGTCACGCGCGGTGGAACAACCTGCTCCAGGGAGCAACGCGGGGGCTTGGCGGCCTCGGCCCGCTGAACCTCTCGGTCGTCGGCCTCGACGTCCAAGTGCAGACGCCCGGATCCAAGAAACTTGCCTTCGCGCATCTGCTCACCCGCTCCGGCGCACTTGCCAACGTCACTGTCCTCAAGCGCGGCGGCCCGAACGGTGTATGGCTGGCCGCCACCAATGCTAGCTATCTGCACGTCTCGCCCGGAGACAACATCCATCTCGCTGTGGAAGGCGCAACCACCTCGCATCACAGAACGATCGCCGTGAGGGTCACCGGTATCTACCAGAACCTCGGAACGAGCTCCACGGTCCCCGAATTCTGGATACCGCTCCAGGGCGACATGCTTCCACCATCCCCCCAGGGCGAACCGCCGCCACCCTGGATGATCGCCGGCCCCCACGTCTTCGAGCGCATAGAGAAGGCCCTTGGACCGACGGCCAAGTGGCAGTGGAACTATCCGGTGCGCTCGAGCGGGCTGACCGTGCCAGAGGCTCAGTCGCTGGCGGGAAGGCTCGGCCTTGTGCAGGCCCGGCTCCACGATCCCACCACGGAGCTAGGCAAGGCGTTCGTCAACGCGAACTATCAGAGCTCGCTTCCAGATCTGCTGGCAGGCGCCAACGCGATCGCGGCGTCGACCCAGGGTCCCATCGGCGCGATAGCGATCGCAGGGATCCTCGTGGCGCTCTTCGTGGTCGCCGCGGCAGGAGTGTTCGGTGTTCAACGCAGACGTGTCGAGATCGAGTTCCTCTCGGCGCGCGGTGTAACGCCGGCGAGCCTCGGGCTGCGCGCGGCCTTAGAGGCTCTGCTACCGGTCATCGTCGGTACGGCAGTGGGATGGTTGGTGGCGCGTTTTCTGGTATCGCGATTCGGGCCGAGCGCAATCATCGGCACAGCAGCATCGCAATCCGCGATCAGGGCAACGGTCATATGCGCTATCGCCGCGGTGATCGTTCTCGGAATCATGGCCGGGGCGGCCGCCCGCCTGCAGACGGACTTACAGCGAAGAAAGGAGGGGACGCTCGTCAAACGGGTCCCATGGGAGTTCGGTCTTCTTCTTCTTGCCGGCGCTTCTTATTACGAGATCAACGCGCGCGGCTCCGCACCGCTCGTGTCAGGCAACGGGGACATTCACGTCGACACTCTGACGCTCCTATTCCCTATCTTGTTCGTAGCGGGAGCCGCAGGTTTGGCCGCGCGTCTCTTGGGCCGGATCCTCGAACCCCTGCGTCGCGTTCCTGGCGGCAGGTGGCCGTCCAGTCTCTACTTCGCAGTGAAGAGGCTGGCCAACGCGCCCCGGGCCGGCGTGATGCTGGTGACCGCGGCGACCGTCTCGATCGGCATCCTTCTTTATGCAGGAACGCTTGCTGCGTCCATCGAAGCGAGCTCGCGCGCCAAGGCTGAAGTGTTCATCGGAAGCGACGTTGCCACGCCGATCGCCTTCGACGCGTCGCACCACGTTCCGCACCTTGGGTATCCGGCCACACCGGTAACCAAACTCGAGTCAGTTCAAGTGGTTCCGGGTGACTTCATCACGACGACGCTCTTGGGGATCGATCCGTCGACCTTCGCGTCCTCGGCGTTCTGGGACCACTCCTTCTCCTCCGCTCCACTCGATGAGCTGGTGAGCAAGCTCGGCTCGGCGCTCGCGGGCCAGCGTCTGCCGGCAGTGATCGTGGGACAGGGCTTCCCACCGGGAGGCAGTCTTGACTATTCATCTGCCCGGATCCCGATCAGGGTTGTAGGAACCGCCCGGGCGTGGCCCGGCATGGCTGTTGGTCGCCCCATGATCGTGACCACCAACGATGCGTTCACAGCGGCGCTCAAGAAGGCCGGAACCCCGACCCAGAACGCCCAACACGAACTATGGATCAAAGGAGACACGGCTGGGATCCTGCGCGCTCTGGACAAGAGCGGCCTCGCCGTAGCGCCGGTAACGGCGGCCAAGACCGAAGCCTTGCCCGGCTTCCTCGCGCTCCATTGGACGCTCGGCTTCCTCGAGGCTCTCGGCTTGCTCACAGGAGCCATCGCACTGGTGGGCATCGTCCTCTACCTGCAGGCGAGGCAACGAGCCCGCCAGGTCGCTTACGCGCTCAGTCGCCGGATGGGGCTCGGCGGTCCTCAGCACCTGAGAGCGATCGGGCTCGAGCTCGCCGGCATGCTTCTGCCTGCCCTGCTGATCGGCGTCACACTCTCGGCGCTGGCGACGAAGCTCGTTTATCAACGACTCGATCCGCTTCCGGCCGTACCACCTCCCGCGCTGCTGCGTTGGCCCGGCGAGCTCATCGCGGTCACTGCGGGGACAATCGTCCTACTGACGATCGGTACGGCGTGGCTCGTGCAACGCTCGGCGGATCGAGGCAACGTGGCGGAGTTGATGCGTCTTGCTGAGTGATGGCATCAGCGCATCCATGGAGGGCGTCGTCAAGGTCTACCGATCCGCTACCGGCGAGGTACACGCGCTGAAGGGGATCGACATCTCCTTTCCGAGTCGCGGCGTGACGGCGGTCGTGGGGCCCTCGGGCAGTGGCAAGTCCTCGTTGCTGCGCATCCTGGCCGGCCTCGATGAGCCGACCGCGGGCAGCGTCCACATCGGATCGGTGGAGATGAGCGCGCTGAGCGCCAGTGCCCGCCGAGAGGCGCGGCGGCGCCTGGTCGGCTACGTGTTCCAGCTTCCCTCTGACAACCTGATCTCCTATCTCAATGCCTGGGAGCACATGGTTCTGGCCGCCAAGGTGCGCGGCAGCGGTCTCGGCGAGGCCTCCCGGCTATTGGAATTGCTCGGGATCGGGGACCTCAGCTGGGCCCGCCCGCAACAGCTCTCTGGAGGAGAGCAGCAGCGACTGGCGTTCGCGCAGGCGGTCATCGGGGCGCCCGCCCTCGTGATAGCCGACGAGCCGACCGCCCAGTTGGACGGAGCGTCGAGCAAGGCGCTGCTGCAGGCGGTTCGTGAGCTCGCGCACGGCGGCACATCGTTCGTCTTATCGACGCACGACGCGGACGTCGTGGCGGCCGCGGATCGCACCTACTTTCTTCGCCATGGTGCACTGGAGTCGGTGACTGCAGAGCGGGTGGCCATGTCGGTGATCGATGGAGCCGGACGGATCCAGCTGCCTCCCGGCGCGCTCGAGCTCTTTCCCGACGGACGGGCCATCGTCGAGACGGTCGAGGGAGCCGTCATGATCAAACCGCCGTGATGCAGTCGATCGCTGTGGTGCAGCTATCGGGGATCGAGAAGAGCTTCGCGCGGGGGCCGGAGGTCGTCGACGTATTGCGTGGCCTATCACTGGAGCTTGATCGCGGCGAGGTCGTCGCCCTCGTAGGACCCTCCGGATCGGGCAAGACCACCCTGCTGAACATCATGGCCGGGTGGGAGGAGCCGGACGCGGGTGAGGCGTCCTTCATCGCAGATGGTGCCAGGATCGGCTTCGGCGGCCGGACGTGGAACGAAGTTGCCGTAGTGCCCCAGAGCCTGGGCTTGCTGGAAGAGCTCACCATCGGTGAGAACGTGGGGCTTCCGTTGCGGCTTCGCAGGGTCGCTCCGAGCGACATCCGGCCCCGAGTCAACACGCTGCTGACCGCCTTCGGCCTCGATGCTTACTACGACCG